>CAXUEB010000347.1:0-5367 GCA_964249775.1 uncultured Spirosoma sp. | reverse complement strand
CTGATAAACCACGCAACGGCCAACCCGACCACGCCGATTAGTTTACGTAAAGCTCGGCCGTTATTCATCGTCTGCTTCATCCTCTGCCCCGCTTTCATACCGACTGGCTCCTTTCTTACCCGCCTTGGTTCGCTCTTTTCCCTGTACGCAAATAACCAGTTCACCTTTTACCGTTTTTTCGGCAAAGTACGCAATTAGTTCGGACAACGGACCGCGCCGGTTCTCCTCAAATACTTTCGTCAACTCGCGCGAAACGGCGGCTGGTCTATCGGCACCAAACACGTCGGCAAACTGTTGCAGGGTTTTCAGCAACCGGTGGGGCGACTCGTAGAAGACCATCGTCCGCTCCTCGCCCGCCAGTTCCGTTAGGCGCGTTTGCCGGCCTTTTTTGTGGGGTAGAAAGCCTTCAAACGTAAAGCGATCGTTGGGTAAACCGGAGTTGACCAAGGCCGGCACAAAGGCCGTCGGGCCGGGCAGACACTCGACCGGAACGTCGTTCTGAATGCAGGCCCGCACTAAGAGAAAGCCGGGGTCGGAGATGCCGGGCGTTCCGGCGTCGGTAACCAAGGCAAAGGTTTTTCCGGCTTTCAACTGGTCAATCAGCCGTTGTACGGTCTGGTGTTCGTTGAAGATGTGGTAACTCTGGAGCGGCTTACTGATGGCCAGGTGCCGCAACAGCACGCCCGACGTGCGCGTGTCTTCGGCCAGCACGGCGTCGACGCTTTTGAGAATCTTAATGGCCCGGAGCGTAATGTCGTCCAGATTACCGATGGGCGTCGGCACGAGATACAGTTTCATGCCGCAAGTTTAACGATAAGTATCCGGGCAACGAAGGCGATTGGTGCCTTGCCATTAGCTCGGCCCGTTCGGATGCCCGCCCGTTGGCCAAGAATCGCTTCATCGGCGGGTTACTACTCACGACCCGGATTCGACTCCATTGCAGCGACTTGTCCGTAGGCTAATAAATTGCCGTCTCTGTTAATCCCTGCCGTTTACTAACTGTCTGAGGGTCGACGGAATTTGATACTATGCAGCGCTTGATAAACACGAAGATTATTACCCGGCCCATCTGGCTTCTTGCGCTGGTCGGTTTATTGGCCGACTTAGCCAGCCAGATGCTATACCCCATCTTGCCGGTATATCTGCAAAGTATTGGCTTTTCGGTCGCCTTGATTGGCTTGTTGGAAGGCATCGCCGAAGCCACGGCGGGCCTGAGCAAAGGGTATTTCGGCCGCTTGTCCGACCAATCGGGTCGCCGATTGCCGTTCGTGCGGCTGGGCTATGCCCTGAGCGCCTTAGCCAAGCCGATGACGGCCCTGTTTGCCTTGCCGGCCTGGGTCTTTGCCACCCGCACCTTAGACCGTCTGGGCAAAGGAGTACGCACGGCCGCCCGCGACGCCTTACTGGCCGACGAGTCGGCTCCTCAGAACCGGGGTCAGGTGTTCGGGTTCCACCGCGCGCTGGATACGCTGGGCGCGGTCCTCGGACCGTTGGCCGCCCTGGTGTACTTGTCTTTCTTTCCCGGCCGGTACGTGCCCTTGTTTCTGCTCGCCTTCGGACCGGGTCTACTGTCCATCGGGCTAACGTTTCTGTTAACCGACCGAACGGCCCGCGCCAGCCCGCAACCTACCGATCCGTCGGTGCCGACCGCGCCTGGGCCAACCGCGTCTGGGCAGACCGCGTCCGTGTTTGCCTTTGCGCACTACTGGCGCGCGAGTCCGCCCGAATACCGGCGGGTCGTGGGCGGGTTGCTGGTCTTTGCCCTGTTCAACTCGTCCGACATCTTTCTGCTGCTCAAGATGAAAGAAGCCGGACTGGACGATACGACGGTTTTGGGTCTCTACGTATTTTACAATTTAGTGTACGCCCTCATGGCGTATCCAGTCGGGCGGCTGGCCGATCAAATTGGGTTAAAACCAACCCTGCTGGTGGGTTTGGGCTTGTTTGCGCTGGTGTACGAAGGCATGGTTGTTGCCGACCGCCTGCCCATGTTCGTCGCGCTGCTTGCCTTGTACGGGGTGTATGCCGCGGCCACCGAAGGCGTCGCCAAAGCCTGGATCAGTACCATCAGCGGACCGCGGGATACGGCAACGGCCATCGGCACCTACGCCGGACTGAGTAGCCTCGGCGCGTTAGCCGCCAACACGCTGGCGGGTGGACTGTGGTCGGCGTTTGGCGCGGCCGTCACGTTTGCCGTAACGGGCGCGGCCACCCTGGCGGTGATTGTCTATTTAGCCGCCCTGGAAGGATTGCCACGGGGCGTGACGGCCTTGCGTAAGCCCGGCGTTGTGATCAACAGCGACGGTGATCTAACCGGGTCAGAAATCGAACCGGCGCGGTACGCCGTAGCGGACCGGTCGTCAACCGTTACCCTGACGCGGTCCGCCTATTTAGCGCTGATTTTGCTGATTGCTTGTTTAGGCATCGGAACGGTGTATATGTCTTACGTGGCGATCACGACGGCCGTTCGTTCGCCCAATTCGGTTGCGGTTGCATCCGGTAGCCGCACCGGCCGCTCTGACGAATCGGCGTTCGCGACAATGACCGGTCAGTCGACGGTAAGTCAGCAGCCGGCCGAACCGGCCCCGACGAGCCGCGCGCTCCCAAACTCGCCGGACTTAGCGGGCCGGTACGAGTTGACGATTCCGGCCGGGGCACGGAGCAATCCATTCACCATTGTTCACTTGCTGACCACGAAGCGCCGGTCGGCTCCCTGGTTAGACCTGCCCATTCAGCCTGTTGCGCTTAAAGAGTTGTCGACGGGTAACCTCGGTGAGCCATTGATTAACCGGGTGCTGGTGAAGCCGGTTTCGCCCCGGCGGCCGGTGCGCCTGTACACCGTGGCGGCCGTGTACACGCACGTCTACGCGCGGCCCAACCGGCGGAGTCCCCGGCGGGTTTTTGTCAGCCTCGGCAAGAAGGTGGTGATGACCGCGTTAACGGAGAGAAACGGGTTTGTTTACGTCATCTATACCACCCGCAAAGGCCAGACCCGAAAGGGCTGGCTGTCGAAGCGGGCCTTGCGTTCCGTGCGGTTACCAACCGATCTTTATTCGTTTTAAAACGGGACTGGGCCACTCGGAAACCCCGTGTTAGATGACTACGAGCGCCGGCGACTTAAACCAACCGGTCAATGGCCGCGGCCAACTGCCGATCTTTGTCGGTTACGACGTTACCCGCGTCGTGGGTTGTCAGCTTGATGGTCACCTGATTGTAGACGTTGGACCACCACGGGTGATGATTCATCTGCTCGGCCAAGAGCGCCACGCGGGTCATAAACGCGAAGGCTTCGCTAAAGTCCGCGAACTTAAAATCGCGCGTGAGTTGGTTATCCTGTTCCTGCCACATAAACAAGTCGTTGACTGATAACGCTTACTGAGCCATTCCGGTCCGGGTAAGGTTGTCCGCGCGAGTAAAATGTCGTGCGGCTCTTGACGTAGCTAATCTTTTCGAATCAGGCCCGTACCGAGTAAAGCATTCGGGGGCTTGTTAACTTCCCGGTTCCACGTCAATCTTTCTACGGAACCCGAAAATAACGAAAACATTAACGCCTGACAGTCAGTATGATTCGTATATCACCTGTCCTGCATACTCAAAAAAATCATTAATCAAATGGAAACTAAGTTTAAAAAAACAGAACTGGCAATTTTCATCTCGGCAATTCTCCTGATTTTCTTTTCTGAGTACACGTACATTGTCCTCGATAACCCAACGAGGGCAATTTTTATTGGTTTGTGGCCACCTACCATCCTACTGGTTCTCATCTACTTCAACCTGAAACTTAAGCGGTGAAATGGAAAACTTAGACATCATTATATACACTTCGTTTGTCATGCTGCTGTTCGTCTTTTTTGGCATCAGCACATTCGGTGAATTTAAACGAATGAATAACAACGATTACACGGGTCACGAACGGAGCAGTGACCGAGCGCTCCTTAAACGCTTTTTTGCTAAGCTTTTTGGATAAAGCAAAATTACGTTATCAAACGCAAACCGACCAAGCCGCTTATTAAGGGTTACTACCACTTCTCATTTCTGGCAAATTACCTCAATGACTGTTGGCAGCAAACTAACTGGATTGCTTGCCTTGGCCTTCGCACGAAACCAAGTTCACTTCTTAAAAACACAAAAACCAGTCTTGATGAGACTGGTTTTTTGATTGAACGACGCGATTTCAGCACGTCTGGCAGAGAGCGAGGGATTCGAACCCCCGGTACCCTTGCGAGTACTTCTGATTTCGAATCAGACCCGTTCGACCACTCCGGCAGCTCTCTATGTTGGTCAACTCGTATCAATCGTTGGCAGAGAGGAAGAGATTCGAACTCTCGATACGGTTGCCCGCATACACACTTTCCAGGCGTGCTCCTTCAACCACTCGGACACCTCTCTGTGTCGTTTTGGACTGCAAAGATGCATGTTTCTCCATCTCAACGCAACAAACGAGGGCCAAAAATTTTCATTAATCGTCGGCTTTACTCGCTCATTTCGCCCCGCATTGGTCGGGCCAGGAGCGTCCGTACCCGCGCCAGGTTGGTCTCGCGGCCGAGCAACACCATCAGTTTGGTGATGGCGGCTTCGGTGGTGATGTCGGCTCCGCTCACGACGCCAATCTGCTGCAAGTGCTTGCTGGTCTGGTAACGGCCTTGCGTGACGCGCCCGCCCTCGCACTGCGATACGTTGAACACCACCACGCCCCGGTCGATGGCCCGTTTGAGCGTGTCCAAAAACCAGGCATCGGTTGGGGCGTTGCCCGCGCCGAACGTTTCGAGCACCACGCCCCGCAGGTTGGGTATCGCCAGGATTGATTCCACGACGGGCTGCGTAATACCAGGAAACAGTTTCAGAATTGTTACGTTTGGGTCGATCGCCGGTTGAATCCGCAACGGCTCATCATGACAACCCGGCGCAATGAACGGCCGGTTGAAGTCGATGCTAACACCGGCCGTTGCCAGGTGCGGGTAGTTCTCCGACGCGAAGGCGTTGAACTGCACGCTTTCCTGCTTGGTCGAGCGGTTACCCCGCAGCAGCCGTGAATTGAAATACACGCACACTTCGGGCACGACCGGCCGGCTGTTACCTTGGCTCTTTACGTCCACGGCGGCCGCAATTTCAAGGGCCGTGATGAAGTTCTCGCGGGCGTCGGTGCGGGCCGCGCCAATGGGCAACTGCGCGCCGGTCAGGATGACGGGCTTGCTCAGGTTTTCCAGCATGAAACTCAGCGCCGAGGCCGTATACGCCATCGTATCCGTGCCGTGCAGGATGACAAAGCTGTCGTACTGCGCATAATTTGTTTCGATCAGTTGCGCCAGTTCGACCCACACCGCCGGTTTCATATCCGACGAGTCGATGACGTTGGTCAACGTCAAG
>CAXUEB010000346.1:0-5418 GCA_964249775.1 uncultured Spirosoma sp. | reverse complement strand
CCCGGGGTTACGTTTGTGGGGCAGCGGCCGCGCGAAACGATAAAAGCCCCATAGATTAGGCCTTTTTAAGGCAGGTTTCCATCCGGCAAACTAAATTTCCAAGTGAGTAGAATTTTTATGTAATAAATCAAAAATTAGCCCAATCACCATGAATGTAAAGTATCTCATCTGGTTACGCAACATAATGTTCGTCCTCTTTGTGGCACAATTAGGTTACTTCATCTATCTAATTTATCAGAGGTTTTTTATAGGTGTGCGTGTTGAGTGGAATTCGTCAAGTATTATCACGCTCGCTGTGGCACTTGGCCTGTTGCAATCAGCTATCAGCAAGCAAACAACTAAAGAATAAGGTCTTTTCACTGTGGGCTGGTGCCGTCTCTCCGGCGACAGGGTGCAGGCCGCCAGCCCAACGTGGTAGGGGGTGTAAAGGTTGCAGGTACGTGTGTTCAGTCAAGTAGCTTGCTCATCCATCAGCCCCCTGGGGCGTTGGGTGACGCGAACAGCCAATAACGTAGCGGTGGGCTTTCGGGGGACAGGGGACACGTCCCACAATAGGGCGGTTTTAGCTCGGTAGGCGGGTTTCGGTTGACAGCACAAACGCCTAAGTTAATTAATTTGGGGTTTCCATTTCGGCGTTTCAGTCGACATGAGAAACGCCCCGGTTGGGCAGCCTCGACAGGTTTACCAGCCTGCCGCCGACAGGACAAAGACCGGAGTTAGGTAAATCGAAGAAACAAGTAAAAGCGATGATTCAATATATTATTTGGGACGTTAATCCAGAAATTTTCCACGTTGGTTCTTGGCCGGTCCGCTGGTATGGTCTATCATTCGCCGTGGGCTTTCTGATAGGTGTCCAGATAATGACTTACCTTTTTAAAGTAGAGAAAAAGCCCCAGGCTGATCTTGATCCGTTGTTGATAACAATGGTGATTTCAACCATCTTAGGGGCAAGGTTAGGGCATTTTCTTTTTTACGAGCCTACCATGTTTCTACACAATCCATTAAAAACTATAACTCCGCCTTTCGCTGGTCTTGCCAGTCATGGAGGTGTAATAGGCATTATAATTGGTTTGTGGCTCTATTCGCAACGTGCATCCAGCAAGGCAACTGATCAAACGTTTTTATGGCTTATCGACCGCGTATGTATCCCAGCTACCCTTGCCGGAGCATTCATCAGGTTTGGCAATTTGATGAACTCAGAAATTTTTGGGAAGCCCACCGACGTACCTTGGGCTTTTGTTTTTCTTCGCGACCATGAGTTTAGCCAAGTGCCTCGCCATCCAACTCAGTTGTATGAATCCTTATCCTACCTGATCGTATTCGCTGTGTTGCTCTGGTACTGGAAAATGTATCGAAAGCAATCGGCACCGGGTACGATGTTAGGTATATCTTTAGTCTGGGCATTTGGGTTGAGGTTCGTCTGGGAATTCTTCAAAGAAGATCAGGTTGCTTTTGAAGACAGTATGAACCTTAACATGGGTCAGATTTTAAGTATACCGGCTGTTTTATTTGGCTTGTTTCTGATACTGAGAAATTTCATCCGACCCACTTTACTCGTTCCAGTGGCATTAGTAATTCAATCAACAAGTATTTGTTACCGTTGTGAGCATACATCGCCACTGCCCGATTCGAGCAAGGATCATCAGTCAAGTTGGTCTACTGACTGCGACGTACCAACTGCTAACAAACAAGCTTTTAAGGTAGGAAGTACGTTGTTGTCGCTCCGCGTGGGGTCACTTACCTGTGACAGGACGCTCGTCCCGCAGGAGACTTGGCAGCCCAACCAAGAAAGGGTGTAACGGTTGGAAGCGTCTCGCGTTCAGGCAACTACTTCGTTCACTATCAGCCCTTTCGGGCGTTAGGTGCTTACCCCAGTACCACCACGACAACCTCCTCCGCACTCACGTTTCGCTGTTCACCCGTCACCATGTTTTTTAGCGACAACTGTCCGGTTTGTACTTCTTCCGAGCCAATCAGGACGACGAACGGGATGCCTTTAGCGTTGGCGTAATCGAGCATCTTTTTCACTTTCGCCAGATCAGGATACACCTCGGCGGCTACGTCGGCGGCCCGTAGCTGATTCAGCAGCGGCAGGGCTACGGCACGGGCGTCGTTGTCGAACGGTACGATAAGCACCCGCGTGCCCTGCCCCGCTCCGGCGGGAAATAAACTTAATTCATCCATCACATCGTAAATCCGGTCGACGCCGAACGAGATGCCCACGCCCGACAGGCCCGGCATCCCGAACGCGCCGGTCAGGTTGTCGTAGCGCCCGCCCCCGCTGACGCTGCCAATGCTTACGCCGTTAGCTTTCACCTCGAAGATGGCTCCGGTGTAGTACGACAGGCCGCGGGCCAGCGTTACATCGACCTGAATTTGCGCCCTTTCCAAACCATACTGATCAACCAACCGTAACGTTTGTTCCAGTTCGGTAATGCCCATTTGGGCGGTTGCGGACGACGCAAGCCAGTTCTTTAAACGTTCCAAGGTCTCGGCCGTACCAGCGGCTTCGGAGAACAGCGGGTCGAGTTGGGTGATGGCGTCGTCCGAGAAACCGCGTTCGCGCAGTTCGTCCAGTACCTTGTCTTTACCGATTTTATCCAGTTTATCAATCGCTACGCTTAATTCCCCTTCCCTACCCGGTGCGCCGATCACCTCGGCAATGCCCGCCAGAATTTTGCGGTTGTTCACCTTCAATGTAAAATCCTGAACGCCCAGATTCCGGAAAACCTCGTGAATCATTAGAATAATTTCGGCTTCGCACAAGAGCGAATCGGTTCCGACGACATCAGCGTCGCATTGGTAGAATTCGCGGTAACGGCCTTTCTGCGGTCGGTCGGCGCGCCAGACGGGTTGCATCTGGTAGCGTTTGAAGGGCAAGGCGAGGCTGTTGCGGTTCATGACCACGTACCGGGCGAACGGCACCGTCAAGTCGTAGCGCAACCCTTTTTCGGCAATCTTGGTGGTTAGCTTCTTAGAACCCGACGCCACGTCGAGTTCGGTCAGGTCGGCGGCAAAATCACCGGAATTAAGGATTTTGAATAGCAATTGGTCGCCTTCGTCGCCGTACTTGCCGGTCAGCGTCGACAGGTTTTCCATCGCGGGCGTTTCGAGGGGCTGAAAACCAAACCGCTGGAACGTTTGCCGGATGGTGTCGAAGATAAAAAGCCGTTTGCGCATTGGCTCCGGCCCGAAGTCACGAGTACCTTTAGGTAAGGTTGGTTTTTGCATGGCGCAAAAATAACCCACCCGCCGAAAAGTAAGGATAGAGCGTTTACTTTATCCACCAAAAACCTTATTTTTGCGGTTCGATTTTTAGACCAACCAATTTAACACGATATAACGCTGTTGTCATGGCAATCACTGAACTGAAGCGCAAAGGCCGGAAGAACCGGGCCGTCGCCAATAATAAAGTTTCGCGCATTAAGCAACTGTTGGTCAAACCAACCATTAAGAACGTCGACGTCGAAGCGATTAAAGCGTCGTTCGCGGAGAAGAAAGCCGCGGCTTAGTCGTCGTTGGCTTGTTTACGGGTTTGTCTGTTTGCTTGCTGCTAAGCCAGGATAAGCAAACAAATAAACAACCCTCGTCATACCTCACCCCGACCGGGTGAGGTTTTTCGTTTTTCGCGCGCCCGTTCGCGCTCACGCTTTTTCAGTTCCCGGCGCACAAACCGGCGGTAGTCCAACTGTACCCGGAAGCGCACCGCCTGCCCAAACAGCGATAAACCACCGTTGACTAAAATCAAACCGTAGGTGCCCCACAGAAACCATTGTCGAAACGGTGCGCCCGTGTGTTTGGCCCACCCAGCCTCGCTCAGCACGCTCAATCCCGCGCCAATCAGCACCAAACTTACTGGGGCCAGAAGCAGCCATTTGGTACGGGTGCTCATGCGGTTGACCAATCGACGGCCGGGCGGTTGGTTGAGTTTTGCCATCACTACACGTAGAAACCAAACTTAGACCATAACGAACCGATTCAGCCGTTTGTTAACACACTGTTAACATCAGGATGGGTAGTCAATCGTTGCACCGGTCTCCCGAAACTGTTTTGGTTCGCGCAGCCGTTTCCAGCCTTCGCTGATGAAGCCAAGGCCGTAGCCAATTAACTGCACGAATGCCGCGACTACGCTCAATAAACCAACATTCAGGCTTTTTTCCTTGCGGGTAGCATCAATCAAGATCAATACCGAAAACAGCGCCAACGCCCCAACGGCTGCACCGAATAGCCACGGGCTAAGGAAAGCCCAGACGGGTACTGAACAGACAAACAGGGTAAACAACGCCGGGAACGTATGAACGAGTTTCAACTCGCCGGGGTAATAGCGCGAAATGTTGATGCGGGCACGGCCGAAGAACCGCAGTTGCCGGTAAAACTGGCCGAAGTTGGTTCGGCGTTTATGGTAAATGAAGGCGTCGGGAATCAGCCCCGTTCTAAAACCATGCTCAATAATACGAATGGCAAACTCGATGTCCTCACCCATCCGGCTCAGTTTGTAACCACCCGTTTTTTCCCACACCGGCCGCGATAGGCCCATGTTAAAGCTGCGCGGATGAAACGTACCACCGAGGTTTTTCTTGCTGCCCCGAATGCCGCCCGTCGTAAAAGGCGAAGTCATCGAGTAGCTAATGGCCTTCTGAACGGGCGTAAAATTAGGGTGGGCCGCGTCGGGGCCACCGTAGGCGTCGAGCCAATCGGCTTTCAGGCGCTCACTGACAACGGCGAAATAGTGGGGAGGCACGAGCGCATCGGAGTCGAAGATAATGAAGTAGTCGCCCGTTGCTCGTTCGAAGCCGTAGTTGCGCGCAAAGCCCTGCCCGGCGTTTTCCCCAAAGAAATAGCGAATATTAAGTTGATCGGCGAACTCCGCCACGACGCCATTGGCTTTGTTTTTGGAACCGTCTTCGATGACCAGCACCTCAAAGTTAGTGTAGGTCTGCTTCGTCAAACTATCGAGCAGTTCGCGCAGTTCGTCGGGGCGATTGTAGACGGGGATGATGATTGAATAGAACATGATGCGAAGGGCGAATGGTGAAGCGTGAATAGCGAACTACAGAATTGCCGGCGCAGGGACCTTTTCCAGTTCACCATTCGTCATTCACGCTTCACCATTCACCGCTTCCCCCAGGCTTTCCTCGTTCGCCTGAATCACCTGCTCGATCAACTCATCCGTCAGCGCCACCGATACGAACAGGCTCTCAAACTGCGACGGAGCCAAGTATACGCCCCGGTCCAGCATGGCGTGGAAGTAACGCCCGAATTGGGGCAGATCGCACGATTTGGCTTGCGCGAAGTTCGTCACGGGCCGCTCGGTCATGAACAGCGTGTACATCGAACTGATCTGATTGATGGTGTAGTTCAGACCCAGTTTCGCCAAGCTGTTGCGAAAGCCGGTGTGCAGTTTCTCGCCGATTTCGT
>CAXUEB010000345.1:4320-5420 GCA_964249775.1 uncultured Spirosoma sp. | reverse complement strand
GGGGCTGGAACCGCGACAGCACCGTGCAGGTCATGATCGAAGCCGAACGGCGCGTCTACGCCGACCGGGCGAAGTTTCTCGGCGACCCCGATTTTGTGAAGGTGCCCGTTGAGCAACTCGTCAGCCCCGACTACCTGCGCAGCCGCTGGACCGATTTTGCGTTCGCGCGGGCGACCGACAGCAAGGCCATCCGGGGCGGCATGATTCCGGGTTACGAAAGCTTAGAAACAACGCACTTCTCGGTCGTCGACAAGGCCGGCAACGCCGTCAGCATTACCACGACGCTCAACGGCGGCTACGGCAGCCGCGTCGTGGTAGGGGGAGCTGGGTTCTTCCTAAATAACGAAATGGACGATTTCAGTGTAAAGCCCGGCGTACCGAATATGTTTGGGTTGATTGGTAACCAGGCCAACGCCATCGCGCCGGGAAAACGGATGCTGTCGAGCATGACGCCGACGATTCTGGAGAAGGACGGCAAGCTGTTTATGGTCGTTGGCACGCCGGGTGGCTCAACCATCATTACGTCGGTGTACCAGACAATTCTGAACGTCATTGAGCACGGTATGACGATGCAACAGGCCGTCAACGCCCTGAAGTTTCACCACCAGTGGCTGCCCGACAAGACCATCTTTGAGAATGGTGCCTTCTCCGACGCCACCGTTCAGGCGCTGCAAAGCCGGGGCTACGCGCTCGAAAAACTGACCAACACCCTCGGCCGCATGGACTGCGTCTTGATCCGCCCCGACGGTTCCTACGAAGGCGCTTCCGACCCACGGGCCGATAATACCGCGCGGGGGTATTAAACACCCAGATGCATCAACTACAGTTTCCCTTCCAGCCGCTCGGCGTCATTCATGTGCTGCTCGTCATTGGCGTTGATCTGCTGCACCAGCGTTTTCAATTCCGGGCTGTTGGTGTTCTTAACCAGGTTTTTAACTTTACCGAGGGCCATGTCGTTAACGTCGACCATGTACTTGGCGTAACGCTTGTCGAAGTCCGCGCCGGCTTCTTCCTCACTCAGTTTGGTCAGCATTGTCTGACTGTCGGTAGAAAGCGTCGTTGGTAACGTAATCTGGAATTTCTGGGCCTGTTCTTTAAGT
>CAXUEB010000345.1:0-4310 GCA_964249775.1 uncultured Spirosoma sp. | reverse complement strand
GCGTAGGCTTTCACCTCGGCATTCTGCGCTCGTTGCAAAGCTAACTGACTCAGCTTTAGCTCCGTCAGGCCAGTGTTGTTCAAGGCAATCAGGTACTCGGCTACGTCTTTGGTGTTGCTTTTCGAGTCGGCAGGCAGGTTGGCCGCATCGTCGGGCAAGTCGTCGATGCGCTGATCGTTCTGCTCTTCAGCCTGCTTATTGCTGTCTTCCGCGGGTGAGCAAGCTTGGCCAAACAGCAGCGAAGCCAGCAACAGGGCGTATGAAACTATTTTTTGCATAGTGATTCTGTAAGCTGGCGAACCAATCGGCGATTGACCAGCGGTTAGTTAAGCACGTTACGGAGTTGTTTGGCGCGTTCTTCGTGCGTTTTGTCGTCTTCTTTAATCTTGCGGGCCAGCTTCCGAACGGCGTCGTTGGGCGCTTTGTCTTCGAGGTCGTCGGCGACGTCAATGGCTTCTTTATTGACGTTGGCCATTTCTTTTAAGTATTGCGTGTCGAAGGCCGTGCCCGCTTTTTCCTCCTGAAGGTCTTCAACTCGGTCCTAGCCGTCGTCGGCCATCGTGGCGGGCAGCGTCACGCTCATTTGCCGGGCCGCGTCGCGCAGTTCTTTTTCGTCCTGCTGGTGCTGGTTCATGGCCCGTTGGGCGTAGGCGCGTACTTCGGGATTGGTTGCTTTTTGCAGGGCGATTTTACTGAGTTCGTACTCGGTCATGCCCATGCTAAACAGGTCCACGACGTTTTCGGCTACTTCCTTGGCATCGTCCTTGGCGTCGTCGCTGATGGCGGTGGCCTGCGCGTCAATCTTTTTCTCGTTGGCGTCTTTCGCCTGCTCTTTATTGTCCTGCCCGCAGCTTGCCAGCAACAACCCACTTAGCAGCAGGGCATTCCATGCGTTCGTTTTCATCCCGTTTGAGTTTCGTTTACTCGATAAACCATCGCCAAGGGCGCTTGTTCGGAAACGGGCGCGAACGCTTATAACTCCGTTTGCAACAGCGTCAGCCAAGCTTCTTCGACTTTGTTTTCGGCCAGTAATTGTTTAGCCCGTAGGTGAAGCAAATCGGGCAGGTACTGGCAGCCGTAGCGCGCTTCGTCGAACAGGTCGTTCAGCGCACCCGACGCTCGGAACGCTTGCACCACGTCAAGGCTTGGACGGTCTTTGAAACTGCCCAATTGACCCAGATCATTACCCGTTAGAATGGCGCTATTACGCACATCGGCCGGCAACTGGTCGACACCCACGCCTACCTGCGGCCGACCCACCGCAAACAGGGCTTCGCCGTGGGCGCGGCTGTACCAATCGCCCCCCAGCCGGCCGATGAGATCGACGCGCTCCTGCACAATTCCACCGTGTTCATCAAACAAATCCTCGTGTAGGTGGGCCATAACGACTTCACAAACGATTAAATGTCCTGCGCCCGGCTGGTCACCGTGGGCCGGCGCTCCGGCGGCCGGCGTTCCGGTTGCTACGATCTGTTTCACGACGCACTCGTAAGCGGCCGGCGACTCGGCGACCCTCGGCGGGCGTACCTTGTCGGACGCAACGGGCGTAAAACCGGCTTTCTCGAACTCGCTGATTCCGCGCTCAAACTCCGCGCTGGCTAAAGACATCTGCTCGACCATCGCGTAGTTGACAAGGTTAATCACCACCTCACCGACTTCTTCGACGTTGAGCAGCGTGTGCTTTTTTTGACCGTGCCGGTTGATCGTAGGCGCGAAGACCAGCGTCGGTGGGTTGTAGCCAAAGAGGTTAAAAAAGCTGAACGGACTCAGGTTTACGTTACCCAGCCCGTCAACCGTGCTGGCAAACGCAATCGGCCGCGGACCGATCGTGCTGATCATGAATTTGTAAAACTCATTCGGCTTCAGGTCGGCGGGGTTGATGGTTTTCACGGTCGTTTCGTTGATGGAGTTCGGTAGAGTAATTGAGCAGAAAAACCATGACTTAGCGTCCACCGGTTCCCAACGTGCAAACCGATGCCGGGCAGGTAGACTGGAGCGGGCCGTTCGTCTTGATTGCCATAGGGAGTCAGTGCGGTTAGTCGGTACTGAAATCGGGTAGCGAACCGTTTACCGAGGGGCAGTAACATAGAACTGACTAACTCGCCCCCAATAGCAAGGTGATTTTTTGGAGCAATGACGCCAACGTAATCGCCGAAGTAAGATCCTTTAAACCAGTACGATCCCTGGTCCTGCCAGCGGGTCAGAATGCCGCCCCCGCCGAAGCTGAGCCGGTGCCGTCGCTTTTCAACGCCCACTCTAAGGTAGTAACCCCGCCCGGATAGTTGGGAGCCGGACACGAACGAAGCTGCACGTTCCTCGAAGCGAGCAAAACCGGGCGTTACGTATAAGTAATGGTACGAACGACGAAGCGGAAGGATTACCGTTGGTTCAAGGACGTAGAGCGAACGTAACTCGGGATATTGAATAATCTTTGACCAAACGTTTTTGAACAAGTCAATACCCACGTAAACGGGTCGACGCACACTGTCCTGCGCAGATACGGACCCGGCTGAGCAGACAATGAGTACTACAAGCAGACGATTTCTCATAACTGAATCGAAAGATGAATACCGGTATCCGTACCCGAGCGAAGGAACCCGCCGTCAAACAAGTTTTGGGCGTACTTTACGCTGGCAATTGTCCCGCGGGTCGTTCGAGCTTGCCGGCGAATGTCGCTGCTGGGTGATTGCAGATCAAAGACGTAGCCACATTGGGGATTTTTGTAATAGAAATTACGGCGGTAATACACCGTAATGGTTGCCGACCGGCCGTCAATTGTCAACGCGTAGCGAGTGCTGTCGGCGTTAAGGTTTAGTGGAAGTAATTGATAGTTAGATATTGCAGTTGAGGAAAAATCCGGTCGACCAGCAAACTGACCCGTCGCGCCCAGACCGTAAAGCGTATCAACCCGAAATGGTATTTGGGATTGAATAGTCAAGTAAAGAGTTGGCTCGTCGGTAGGACCGCAGTCTTCGCAGGCACACAACGTAACGCTGATTACGATCAGAATAAGGAGGGTCAGGCGATGCATAGATAGGTCAATAGGCAGTTACTGCATTGATTCGCAACTTAATCAAACCGTTGCAACGGGGCCATGATTTGCCCGGACGCGTCGCCTAAATCAACTCGTCGGCCGTGTCCGAAGCCCCAGCCGCGTAGGGTCACCGTGTCGCCGTCATCAAGGAACGTTCGCTCGGAACCGTCCGGTAGGTGAAGCGGACGTTTGCCGTTTTCGGTGATTTCGAGCAGCGAGCCGTAGGAGCCGGGGTCGGGACCCGAAATGGTGCCGGTCGCCAGCACGTCGCCGACGTTCAGGTTGCAGCCGTTAACGGTGTGGTGGGCGACCATCTGCGCGAAATTCCAGTACAGATAGCGGGCGTTGGTTCGGCTAACAACGACCTCGTCGCCGTTTTTTGGTTGAACAATAACTTCCAAGTCGAGGTCAAAATGGCCGGCGGCCCGGCGGTCCGGTTGTGCCGTTTGCAGGTAGGGCAAGGGTGTCGGCTCCTGTCGGGGTCCGGCTACGCGGAACGGCTCCAAATCATCCAGCGGCACGACCCAGGCCGAGAGGCTGGACGCAAAGTTTTTGCCCCCAAACGGCCCCAGCGGCTGGTATTCCCACCGCTGAATATCGCGCGCCGACCAATCGTTGAACAGCGTCACGCCAAAAATGGAATCTTCGGCTTTGTCGACCGGTACCGGCTCGCCCAGCGGGTTAGCTTTGCCGATAATCAAGCCCAGTTCCAACTCAAAATCCAGCGCCCGCGACGGTCCAAACGTTGGTTGCCCATCCGATCCCAAAAACTGACCCTGAGGCCGGCGAATGGGCGTTCCCGACACGACAATACTCGACGCTCGGCCGTGGTAGGCTACGGGCATGTGGCGATAGTTCGGTAGCAGCGGGTCGCCGTCGGGCCGGAACATGCGTCCGACGTTTTCGGCGTGATGAATGCCCGCGTAAAAGTCGGTGTAGTCGCCGATGCGCACGGGCAGGTGCATCGTTGCCCGCGATTCATCAATCAACACTTGGCTACGAACGCCGTCGAGGGCTTTGGCTCCATCGTTTAGTAGTTCGTCCAAGCGTTGCCGGATGGTCCGGTGCGTAGGTTTGCCGAGAGCGATGAAGTCGTTTAGTACGGGCCGGGTAAACACGGCTGGGTCGAAGCTAAGATCACCGAAATAACCCAGCAACCCAACCACTTCAAGATCGAGGATGGAGTCGCCGTGCCGGAAGCCAACGCGCGGAGCAGCGATGTCGTAGCTAAAGATGCCGTACATGAAGGGAAGGGTGTAAGGGGTAAGAGGTGTAG
>CAXUEB010000344.1:0-5437 GCA_964249775.1 uncultured Spirosoma sp. | reverse complement strand
CTCCTTATCGTGCTCCGACGAGGCCAACGTTGCTGTTGGCCCATCAATCTTGTAGCCGCACGAATCTTGCATTTAAATTAACGGCCCGTTGAAAAACGGGCCTTCTATTTTACTAAAAATATGTTTTAATAAATTTGCGGTTACATTTTATAAACTAATTCATTATTATTGTATCCACTTTGTCGATCACGCCTTTGTAGTTAACTAATATATGATCAATCGCTCTACTGCTTTTCCCTTATTAACGGTTGCCCTTGTGCTATCGGGTTTAACGGCTGGCATGATTTACGGTAGCTGGTCATCCCTACCCACCACCGTTCCGTTCGTTTCTCCGTCGATGCGTTGGCTGGCGCTGTTCATCATGGCCTTGGCTTCGCAAGTCCTACTCGGCTACGCGTTGTGGCGGCTTTTGCACGGACGGCAGCGGACGGTGATTCAAACCGAGGTTTTACATTCCATCGTTCACGAATTTCAAACGCCTATCGCAGCCATTCGCATGGCCGCCGACGTGCTCGATTCGCCCATTGCCCGCAACCAACCCGCCCGTACGGACAAGTACCTGCGCATTATCCGGGAAGAAACCGAACGGCTCCAACATCAGGTCGAGACTATGCTTACGCTCGCCCGTGCGGATCGCAACACGCTCACGCTCAACCCTGAGCCAATTCATCTGCACCAGCTTCTAAGTTCGATCGCCGAACGGCACGGCGATTACCTTCATCTGCGTATGCAGGACGCCGAACCGATGCTGTTGGCCGACCGGCTCCACTTCACCAACGTGCTCCACAACTTATTAGACAACGCCATCAAGTACAGCGCCGACGAGCCTTGCATTACGCTGCATACGGAGGCTAAAGACAACCTGATCCTGGTTGCTGTCCGTGACCGCGGAGTTGGCATACCCGTTCAGATGGTATCGAAAATCTTTCAACCCTTCTTCCGAGTGCACGATCGTTACCAGCCCAGCGTGAAAGGGTTCGGATTAGGTCTTAGCTACGTACAACGCATCGTTCAGGCGCATCACTGGACAATTGACGTTAAAAGCGAACTCGGCCAAGGTAGCGAATTCACAATCCGCATTCCACTTTCATCTTGCCTCAATAATCAGACCAAGCGTCCCCAGACTCAGCAGTGGACGTAAATCATTTGTGTTCTTTCGCAAATAAAAATAGCGTAACGACCTCGGCTTTATTGCTTTAGTCGTTACGCTATTTTTATTGTAACCTGTACGGGGTTACTTACTAACGGCGGTAGTGGGATTGCTAACCACTTTCATAACGCCGTTCATCAGCCGCCAGTGACCCGGAAAGGTGCAGACGTAGGGGTAATCGCCGGGTTGAGCCGGTGCGGTGAACCTGAGCCGGTACGTCTGATCGGGGTTGACCAACGGCGTGGCCGCAACGACCTGCGGAATACTTGGCACGTAAGCCCGCTCGGCTCCGTCCTTCGCCGTAATCATCTTGTCGGCAGCCGCACCGATGATGTCCATGCTCCGGGGTTTGCCGATGACTAAGTTGTGCTGCATGGCGTCGGGATTTTCCAGCACGATCTCGATTGTTTTGCCCGCCGTGACGGTGAATTCTTTTTTGTCGAACTGCATGGCTTCGCGAACCGTTTTCATGCGAATCAGTTCGACATTTGGATCGGCCGATTCGTCGGACGATTTCAGGCCCCAGGCTTCGTAAAGTCGGTTCAACCGGCCGCGCCCGTCGGCCGGTACGGCGTTGGTTAAACTCGCCAGGAACGTCCGTTCACTGTCGCGAATCTGCACTTTCCGCTTCACGTCCCAACCTTCCGACACGCCTTTCAGGATGGCCGCGCTCTGAACGGCGTCCATCGTTTGCGCCTGCCGCAACAAGGCAATCACCGAATCTAAGGGCGCAACGGATGCGTAGCTGCGGGTGGCCCGTTCGAGCACGTAAGCGCTCAGGCTTTGCGGAGGCCGGTACGTTAGCGGGTGCATGGCCACGTTGTTTTGCTCGTTGGCTTCGGCGATTTTGTTTTCGCGGTCGAGCTGAGCCGTCACCGTGTACTGCCCGGCCCGCTCGAAAGCTACGCTGAAATCTGTGCTCCACGGTCCGTTGTTTCCCTTGCTAATGGTGACGGTTTCGCCTGGTTTGATACCAGCCGTGTGCGCTACACTGACGTAATTAATTTTCGAGAGGTCACCAACCCCATTCGGTCCTTCGATGCGGACCTCCAACGGAATAGGCGTTCCGGCCGGGATGGCCACGTCGCCCCGGTTCATCACGTCTACCACAATCTGCGCCCGTTCGCGCACGGCGGGCGAGGTTGGATCGGTGCGGATGGCCGCCACGACGAGGTCGGGCTGGTTGGCGGCTAAACTTAGCATCTGCGTGCTTACCGGTTGGAGTGCTTCCGCCGTGGCTTGTTTGCCCGTATGACCGGTATGGTTATGGCCACTCATGTCGTGCGCCGGCGTAGCCGCGTCGGAGCGAGCGGGTGATGCGTGGTGCCCCGCTGGGCCATTCGGACCAGCCTTTGGCTGAGCCGGCGTGTTGGCCGAAACCTGCTTTAGGTACGCTTTCATCAATTGGCCACCCTGACCAGTCAGGGCGCAGGCAAAAGCATCGGCCATCCAACGGTCGTCAATTTCCGTGGCTTTCTCCAGTCGCGTCAGAATCGCCTGTTGCGTGGCTGCGCTTTGGGGCATCTCGGACAGGGCCAGCAGCGTATTGAGCACCACCAACGGCTCTTTGTCGTTCAGCGCGTCGGCCTGGAGCAACACGTTCATCGTTTCGGCATTGCGCGGCAACACCTGCACGGCCGTTTTGCGAACACCCTGACTCGGGTGACGTAACGCACCGGTCGCGGCCTTTGATGCGTCGCCATTTATTGCGCCAAGGCCGTGCAGTGTCCACAACGCATGGATAGCCGCCGGATTATTACCAATCTCATCGACTGATTGGTCATTGACGACCGCAATCAGTTGCGGGACAACGTCTTTGTTATTGCGTTCGATAAGCAGCCGCTGGGCCGTCATTCGCCAGAACATGTTTGTGTTTTTCAGCGCGGCCACCAAGTCGGCCGGGCGATCCTTGCTCAGCGTGACTGGCGTGTAAGCCGGCGAATCCACGCCGGGCGCGTTTTTGTACCCAACGCGGTAAATGCGGCCGTGCGAGAAGTCGCGCAGGTTCGTTTCGTACGCATTGCCCTTGCCGTTCTCGAATCCTTTCGGCGTGGGGTTGTGCTGGATAATGAAGCTGTACCAGTCAGCGACCCAAACCGCCCCGTCCGGGCCAACTTGCGCGAATACGGGCGAAAACCACTCGTCGGCCCCGGCTATCAGGTTAAACCCGTTGCCGATTGTTTCAACGTCTTCGTAGTCGGTTCCCCTCTTCTGCATCCGGTTCTGGTGCACAATATGGCCCGTCGGCTCCGATACGAACGCGATTTTGTTCCAATATTCTTTCGGGAACGCGCGGGCCGTGTAGAAGTTATGACCCGCGGCTGCCGTGAACCCACCGAACACGTCGACCTGCCGGACACGGGGCGTAATCGGCTTCATATCCTTGTGGGTATCGGTGCTGCGGCTGCCGTTCTCGCGTAGGTTCGGCCCGCCGTGGAAGTAGCGGTTCGGGATGGCCATGTACCAGCCGTGGGCGTTGTTGGCCGTTGAGCCAAACACGTCGCCTTCCTCGTTGAACGCCAGTCCCCAGGTGTTGTTTGACGTGCCCGTTATAAATTCGAGCTGGGAGCCGTCGGGCTTGAAGCGGAAAAAGCCCTGCCCGAACCGGACGCTGTCGGCTCCAACTTTGCCCCGGAAGCCGGCGTAGCCGACGCTGCCCCAAATCCAGTTGTCGAAACCGTAGTGCAGGTTGCTTGGTCCGGCGTGCGTGTCGAACGTACCAAAGCCGGAGAAGACGATTTTCTTTACGTCGGCTTTGTCGTCGCCGTTGGTGTCCTGCAAAAACAGCATGTGCGGAGCCTGCGCAACGTACAGTCCGCCGTTGCCGAACGCCATGCCGGTCGGAATATTCATGCCTTCGGCGAAGTTGGTAAACTTGTCGGCTTTGCCGTCTTTGTCGGTATCTTCGCAGATAACAATGTAGTCCAAACCGGTGCCTTCGGCTTTACGCTCATTCGGGTAGTCTTTCGTGATGAGCACGTACAAACGCCCGCGTTCGTCCCAAGCCATCGCGATGGGGTGCATCACGTTCGGCTCGTGGGCAAACAGATTAAGCGTGAAATCGACCGGCACCTGCATGTGCTTCATCGACTCTTCGGGCGAAAGCGGCTCCTGTTGCAGTTGCGGACCGGGCCGTTTCTCGTAGTTCGGTAGCTTGGCTTCGTGGTAAGCAAACGCCTGCGGATTCAAGGCGTCGTGTTGTTTTTTTACGTCGTCGCCCACGGCCCACAGAATGCCGCGCTCCAGCAGTTGCTGGAAACCCGGCTGACTCCAGGTCCGTTCATCGTGGCCATAGGCGGTGTAGAAGACTCGGCCTTTGCCGTACGTCCGCGTCCAAGTGTACGGTTCTTCTTTCTGATCGGGCCGATCTTTGGTTTGGTCAGCCTTAATTTCCCGAACCGCCAGGACGTTGTTATCCGCTTGCAGATGGCTGTGCAGGTATGTTTCATCGTACGCCTTGAACGACTCCAGACCCGCCGTGATGGCGTTGTTCGGCTGGGTAAAGCGCGTCTGAATCGTGTCCATACGGTGCCGCCAGAACTGCCCGCCCACGACTTTATCGACGTACTCGGCCGAGTTGCGGAAGCAATATGATGCGCAGTGCACCGGAATCAGCCCCTTTCCCGACGCCACGTAATCCAGCAAGGCTTTTTCCTGCGGCTTGGGAATGCTGTCCCAGTTGGCGAAAATCAGCAAGCCGTCGTACTTGTTCAGGTTTTCGGCGTTCAAATCAGCCAGTTTATCCGTGTACGTAATATTGATGCCCCGGTTGCCCAAGGCGGCCATCAGTTGCGGCACCCGCTCAACGGGTTTGTGGTGACCGTTGTCGCCCAAAAATAAAATTTCCGTCCGGCGCGGCTTCGACACGTCCCCGCGAACTGACGTTTTCGGAGCCGATTGGCGGGCGCATTGCGTGAGCGACAGAAGCACCGCCACGGCCAATAAAGTTTTTAATTGCTTAACCAACATATGGGTATTCATTTTACGTAAATCCAACACCCAAAAAAAGCCGGATTTTTCTTTATTCCCCCCCCCCGCCGCGCCGACTCGTGCGCCAGAATGCCGACGCTCGTCCAGTTGGCTGACTGAGCCGCGTTGGGGAACGGCTCGCGATCTTCCACAATGGCCGACACAAACTCGTGCACCATGTGCGGGTGCGATCCGCCGTGCCCACCGCCCTGCGTAAACGACAGGTGCTGCGTATCGTCGGCGTCGTACACGCCCTTGGTCGTAAAGCGCTGAATCGGTTCGGGCAGGTAATGCGCGTAGTCGGGCACCTCCACCTTT
>CAXUEB010000343.1:2651-5459 GCA_964249775.1 uncultured Spirosoma sp. | reverse complement strand
AGAAAGAAGGCGTCAGCTACGGCGTTGGTTCGTACGTGTACGCCGACGACAACGACAAGGTGGCCAACTTCGGCTCCTACGCCATCTACAACCCCGAAAACTCGGAGCGGCTGGAGAAAGCCTACCGCGAAGAGATCGAACGGCTGTCCAAAGACGGCATTACGGCCGACGAACTGAAGGCTGCCAAAACTGCCGTGCTGCAAAACAATCAGGTTGAGCGCTCGCAGGACGGTACGCTGACCCGCAAGTGGGCGCAATACCTGACCAAAGCTGAAGGACGGACGTTTGCCTACGACGCCGACTACGAAAAACGCATCGAAGCCTTGACGCCCGAGCAGGTCAACGCGGTTGTGAAGAAATACATTGACTACAGCAAACTGACCATCGTCAAAGCGGGCGATTTTGAAAAAGCAGCTAAGAAACTGACGGACAAGGCCCCGGCCTCGTCGGTGAGTGGCGGTAAAAAGGATTAAGAAAATAGTGGAACGATAACGGCCTGCTGTTATCGTTCCACTATTTTTTACACAATTTAACTATAAATTTCGTTATATACCTAAACCCTACGTTACATTATGAAAACTTTATTCTTACCCGTATTGATTTCACTATTTGCGCGACCGGGCTGGGCACAGGTGAAGGTGCTCATGATACGCGACACCGCCCAGTTTAATGTGTCGCCTACTCAGTTAGCTCAGATTTATCCGCCGGCTCTGGATCGGGTGAGTGCCCGACAGGGCGTAGCCAGCCGGCAACAAGGTGCTTTTTCGGGACGTAGCAAAGTGTTCTTGGATTCGATCAACGCGCGGTCTCAGCGTTTTTATTTATACACCGAGGCAAACAAGCGACGCCTGCCGTTACGCGGGGTTGCCGTTCAGACAGACGAATTCATCCGGCCCGACGGTTCCTACGCTTGGGTATTTTGCCGGTTCTTTCCGACAATTTCCGAGCGTAAAGGTACCATCACCATTGGGCGGCCGACGGTTGAACTGGTGCTGACGCCCACCCAGCAAGACTCATTGCTGCGGATCGTTGCCGATTGGTACCAACAGCATCCGTTTCCCCTGCCTACGACGGCGGGTTTTCGTTGGGATGGCTTCGCCCAACTGGGTTCCATTCCCCAGCCTCGTAAAGCACGCACTGGCCCTGGTATTATCAGCACACTTGAAGCGGCTCAGAAGACGGAGCGGCCCGATACGGTAACGACACTGGCCTTTAATCAACTCGACCTGCTAACCGTGCCCGACGTGGTATACCGCTTTCCGAAGTTGGAAGAGCTGGATTTATCGAAGAACGGCCTACACGAACTGCCCGCCCGCGTGACAGAGATTCCGACGCTCAAGCGGTTAAGTTTGTTACAAAACTCCATTCCAAACGACAGCGTGTTTATCACGCCCAACAAACACCTGCTGGCCTTAAATCTACAAGGCAACCGGCTCACGCGCGTTCCGCAATCGGTCCGCCAGAACCGTCGGCTCGAAAGCCTGTGGCTGGGCAATAACAAACTAACCGAGTTGGA
Organism: uncultured Spirosoma sp.; assembly: GCA_964249775.1. Taxonomy (GTDB): domain Bacteria; phylum Bacteroidota; class Bacteroidia; order Cytophagales; family Spirosomataceae; genus Spirosoma. The sequence continues at coordinate 3,943 of CAXUEB010000343.1, read as the reverse complement.
CGTCCGAACCCTACGCCGGTTGCGCCGGTTAGACGACCTAAACCTGTACAACGCCGGACTGACCACTCTACCCAAACAAATTGGGCGGATGAAGCGCCTGAAAGTTCTGGATTTGTACTACAACAAGTTCACGGAACTGCCGCGTCAGGTTGGACGCATGAAACGCTTAGAGCAGTTGGCCGTCGCCTACAATGACCTGAGTCAACTACCCGCGTCGCTGGCGAAGTTGCGCCGGTTGCAGGTCTTGTTTGCGCACCATAACCGCATTAGCCAACTGCCCACTGAGTTTGAGCGCCTGCGCAATCTGCGCGTGCTGGACTTAGGCTACAACTGGTTCACGGTGCCGCCGGCGGTGCTGGCCTCGTTGCCCGCGCTCGAAGAACTGGATTTGAGCAACAACAATGTGCAGGAGTTGCCCCCGTCGCTGGGTGGTTTGAAAGGATTGAAGAAACTTTACCTCCGCTCAAACCCGCTGACGCGCACCGACGCCAAAGCCGGTCCCTACGCCCCCGTGCTGAATCAGTTGGAAGCCAATAACACTGAGGTATTTTATTAACTAAATAAAACTCTACCCGGATCTTTCATAATCAATTGAAGAACAGTTGAAAAATTTGACTTCCTAACGAAGAAAAAGCCAACTTGCCAGTGTTACACCTGAACAAATCAAACGACCGAAACGGCCGTCAGTTGTATGCAAGTTGCCCATCCACCCGTCGTTACCACGCCAAATCGGACTACGCTCTGGTTCGCCTTAACTTCCGTCTACATTTTATGGGGATCAACGTACCTGTTCGTGCATTTCATGACCGAGCGGATGCCGCCCCTTTACATGGCTTCCATCCGTTTCTTGGTGGCCGGTACGTTGCTTTACGGATACGCCCGCCTGACCGGAACCGCCCGCCCAACGCTGGCCAACTGGCGGGCGACCAGCATCGTGGGTATTCTGCTGCTGGGCATCGCCAACGGAGCCGTCACGCTGGCCTTGCAGTACATTCCGACGGGCCTGACGGCGTTGCTGGTCGCGATGCTGCCCGTGTTTCTGCTGTCCTTCAACTGGATTGGTTTTGCCCGCACGCGCCCCACGAATCTGGCCCTGATTGGGTTAGGACTGGGGTTGGCCGGTGTCCTATTACTGCTACCACCCGGTAGCCTGCGCGTAACGGGGGGCGCTTCGGACACCCTCGTTGGTCTGGGGTTCACGATGGTTGCCAACGTCGCGTGGGCCTTGGGCACGCTGCTGACACCTCGCTTAACGGTACCGTCATCGCCGGCGCTGTCGAGTGGTATGCAGA
>CAXUEB010000343.1:2267-2641 GCA_964249775.1 uncultured Spirosoma sp. | reverse complement strand
TGAAGATGCTGACGGCCGGAGGGGTGCTGTTGGTAACCGCTTTGTCGACCGAGCCGGTAACACTGTTTACGCTGACGCAGGCTCCCGATAAGGCCCTGTACGCGCTGGCTTACTTAGTCGTTTTTGGTAGCATCATCGGCTTTTCGTCGTTTTCATGGCTGGCGCGCAACGCCCCGCCGACGCTGGTATCGACCTATGCCTACGTCAACCCCGTCGTGGCCTTGCTGTTGGGTGCACTCTTCGCGAATGAGACCCTAACGACCAAGTCGCTCGCCGGGGCGGCCATCATCGTATCAGGAGTTGTGCTGATCACGATGGGCAAAGAGCGAAAGTGTGAAGGGGGAACGAGCGAATAGCCGAATCACTCTTCACTC
>CAXUEB010000343.1:1627-2257 GCA_964249775.1 uncultured Spirosoma sp. | reverse complement strand
CCCCCAAACCCCCAAACCCGGTCCCGGTTTTGGGGGTTGGCCCCTCCACTATTCACCCTCACCCCTTCGCCATGCGCACCGTTGCGATTCTGTTGTTCAACGAAATTGAAGTGCTCGACTTCGCCGGGCCGTTTGAGGTGTTCGGTGTGGCTGACCGCAAAGCCGATCCAGGGCCGTTCCATGTCTTTACGGTGGCCGAACGCGGTCCGGTCTACGCCCGCAATGGCCTAAGCATCAACCCAACCTACTTACTGGACGATCATCCCAAAGCCGACCTCATCATTGTGCCGGGCGGGGGTGGCTATCATGCCGACGGCACGCCCTACGGCTCCCGGCGCGAGATGGACAACTCAGCCGTGCTGAACTGGATTCGGCGCACGGCCGCAACCGCCGAATTAGTCTTGTGGGTCTGCACCGGATCACTCCTGTTGGCCAAAGCCGGTTTACTGGAAAACCTGTCCGCGACGACACACTATTCGTCAATGGACGGCCTGGCTGAGCTTTCGCCCACGATCACCGTTCTACCCGACGAACGTTACGTCGACAACGGCAAGATTATTACGTCGGCGGGTATTTCGGCCGGCATCGATATGTCGCTGTACGTCGTGGCGAAACTGCTGGGCAAGGACG
>CAXUEB010000343.1:0-1617 GCA_964249775.1 uncultured Spirosoma sp. | reverse complement strand
GTACATGCAGTACGATTACTGGACGTAGCGACGAACCGGCTAAATTGGCTGCCTACTCGGTCAGGCGGGCAACGGTGGGCGTGGTAAGCTCTCGAACAGGGCTTTGGCCCGTTCCACTCCTTTGCTGAACATCTGTTGCAAAGCGGCCGGCTCGAATGTCAGGCCGCCCGGTCCACCTTCGTCTAATTTGGTCAGTGGGCGGATAGCGTGAATAGTGGTAACGGATACGCCGGCGACCGGATTACCAGACTGGGCAAATGCCCGGTCGATGGTGGCCTGCGGAACGCCCTCGGCCCGCAGTTGCGTCCGTAGCCGGTTCAGATACACGTTGGTTTGCCGGTACAGGTTGGCCAATCGGTAATCATTGTCGCTCACGTCTTCCGAAAACAAATCGATGGTTCGTTCGAGCATACCCGTTGCCGAGGTGATGTGCCGATCGTCGACCGGCGTTTGGTCGGGGCTGTTGGTAATGGCGATGATGGTTTGCGCGCCGTTGTCGATGGCGGCTTGCAGGGGCGTCAGTTCACGAATACCGCCGTCGATGTACTGCCGAACCGGCACCGCGCCCGGTCGCCACTCAACGGGCTGAAAGAATACCGGCTGGCACGAAGACGCCAGCATGGCCCGGCGCAGGTCCGTGGCGTTGCGGATTTGTTCGACGTCATACGCCGGGCTGGTAGCCACCGGTCGCGTTGCGAAATAGGTTAACCGTTCGGTTTGCAGACAGACTGTGGCCAGCAAGACGGGTTTACCCGATGCGATGAGCCGGTTATAGCGGTCGTCGGTCAAGTAGGTTTCAATGAGCCGTTTCAAGGGCGTCGCGTCGTGCAGCGACACACTGCGCAGAAGGTTGGCCACCCCACCGAGTTTAAACACATCGGCCTGCCGGATCGTCGTGTACAGGCGTTCGAGCAGGGCCAGTTCGCCGATGGCGGCTAAAGGCACGATGAGCGCGCCCGTGCTGGTGCCGCAGTATACATCAAACTGGTCGATGGGCCGGACGTTCTGGTTGATGTACGACAGGGCACCTACCGCAAAAGCGCCTTTCGAGCCGCCCCCGCTGATGACTAAGGCTATTTTTGCCATAACTGAGCTGGTCAAAGAGGTGGATTTTTACGCTTGGCCGGATTATAGCCAAAACCAAACTGGAACCAGGTCGATGGCTGAATCAGGTCTCGGTGGAGTTTAACCGAAAGGGTTACCAGATCAGACGTGCCCAGCCCGATACCCCCGCCGAGCAGTTGCCGGCCCCGGCCGGGAGCCGTTGCCCACAAAAATTCGCCGAGTACGTGCACGTTAAACGAAGTCGCCGACAACACGGGTGGCCCTTGCAGGACTTTGAGCGTCAGGCGCGGCCCGGCCAAAACGCCAACCCGACCACCCGGATAAAAGCCACCGACCACCGCTCCCAACCGCAAATGGCCGGGAATAAGTGTCACCTGCGGAACGGCCTGGAGCGTCAGCAAATACAACGGCGCGTTGCCCGCGGGTTGGTTAAAGCCCTGCGCCAATTCGATGGGCAAGGAAAACTCTTTGGGGAAATCCTGCGCCTGTCCTACCCGGCCCAAAGCCAGCCAAAGCAACACTACAATCAATCGGCGCATAATACTCTGGAAC
>CAXUEB010000342.1:0-5534 GCA_964249775.1 uncultured Spirosoma sp. | reverse complement strand
GAATGTAGTAGGAGCAACCAGCCCCAGCCGGTTAGCCCAAGCCAGCCGACGTAATCGAGTCGAATGCCGACTGGACAGTTGCGCAGGAGGATAAAGAGTTCGGGCAGCCAAATCAAGGCGTAAATCAGCGCGTACCGCCTAAAACGCTGCCACCGCGAAAGCGGCAGGTTCGGTAGCAAAAGCAGATACCGGTGCTCAAAATCGCTGATGTGTCGCCCAAGTTGTGAATGCGTGATGATGGCCAGCATCAGGCCAATCAGGAGCAATCGTTCGTCGTAATCGTCGGTAGGGTAGAGCCGGCAAACGCCCACCAGCAGGCCGCACGAAATGGTTTTCGTCAGTAGCAGCGACACCGGTTCGTGCCGGAGCCAGTACGTTGGAAAAAACAGTTCGTAAGGCAGGCGAACGGCTAACCGGGGCAGGCGAATCGCATTTGGGTTGGGGTGCCGGAGCCGGTAATCAATCAAATAAGTGCCAATTGCGAGTAAGCCGGAAACCGCAACAACAAGGGCCGTTAGTGATGCCCACGCCCGGTAGTGAACGGCCCGCGCCAGCATCCAGCCCGCGTAGCCGATGATTGGCAACAGCAGCGCCGTCAGGAGCAGGAGCCAGCGTGCCGAGCGCACCCGGTTTGGTACCAGCCGGAACGTTTGCAGGAATACATGCTCGGGTGCGGCCAGTTCTTTGCGGATACACTGAACCGTTCGGAGCAGGTAAAGGCCCCACAGCCCAAAAACAAGGCCCAACAGAAACGGCGAACTAAGCGCGGCCATAATGAGCGCTTCGTGGTCCATCGGGCGCATGAAACCAAACGCCAGCAAAATGACGACCAGAAACGTGCCGGCGTTGCGGACGTAAAAGGGTAACACAAGGGTACGGTAAAGCGTCGGCAGCATAGGCAGTCAGTGAACCGGAGTAATAATGCCATCGCCCACTTGCCAGACGCCCGTCAGCGGCAAACCCGTCAGGCTCACGTCCTGGTGCGAAGTCAGCCCGAACGAAACAAACTGTTTTCGAGCAAGTTGCCGGACGTACTCGAACAGGCGGCCGGCCGTTTGAACGTCTAAGGTCGTCAGGGGTTCATCCAGCAGCACTAAGCGGGGCTTGCCGAGCAAGGCCAGCAGTAAGGACAGTTTCTTAAGCATACCACTCGAAAATGTACCGGTCGGCTGCGTCCAGAATTGGTTTACGCCCAACACGTCGGCCAGTTCATCGACTTGGCCAGCCGGTGCCCGCTTTGCCCGCCCGACGAACCCGGCCAGGTCGCGGGGCGTCAGGAAGTGGGGGTACAGTGGCTCGGCTTCGGCGTAGTTGACCCGCAGCCGGTAGGCCACCGGATCGCGATTGATTTCGTAACGTTCGTCCAGCGTAATCCGACCTGAGAACGGCAAGAGGCCCGCGACAGTGCGAAAAAACGTAGTTTTGCCGGAGCCATTGCCACCCCGGAAGTAGTGAATGCCGGGCGGCAGGTGCAGGTCCGCCACGGTGAGAACGGTACGGCCGTTGTAAGCTTTGGTAAGGTTGGTGACGGTGAGCAAGGAACGGATGTTGGTTGGGCCAAAGATAGACAATCCGGTAAACCCGGTCGACGCCATCCATACGGCCGGTACGGCCGACCTTCACAAAACAGCGGGCCGTAACACTGCGCGAAACCAAAGCATAATGCGCCGACGTCAGGATAAACGTACCGAACGATTTTAACCAAGTAAACCCTTGTTTTTTATGTTCAACAACCGTAAACGCAACTGGCTCCGCGTCTTCGTCTTCATGATATTTTTAAGTTTGTCGGGCGTTGTATCGGCCCAAACCGGCCCAACTGCCGCCGACGCGGCCAAAGCTTACGACGCGTTTAATCAATACTTCTACGACCGCGACGCCAAACTCTACCACAGCACCACGAAGCGCGACCACGTAGCCGCCATCTGGGTGCAGGCCATCTACTGGGATGTAGCCATGCACGTTTACGAACGGAAAAAGTCAAAGGCGCAACGGCAGCTAATCACCGACATCTACGACGGCAACTATAAGCAGTACGACGGCTACAACTGGACCAACCACAAAGTCTGGTTCATTTACGACGACATGATGTGGTGGGTAATGGCCTTGGCCCGCGCCCACGAACTGACCGGCAACCGCACTTACCTGCAAAAAGCCGTCGAGGGTTTCAATCACGTCTGGGAAGGCTCGTATGATCCGGTAGCCGGGGGTATGTTTTGGGATTTTAAGCACAGCGGCAAAAACGCCTGCATCAATTACCCAACCGTCATTGCCGCCATGCGTTTGTACAAAATCACCGGCGACACGACGTATTTTGCCAAAGCGAAACAAGTTTACGCCTGGTCGCGGGCGAACCTGTTCAACCCGGAAAACGGCCGCGTCGCCGACCATAAAATTGGCAACAACCGGCCCGGCTACGAAGATTACACGTATAATCAGGGCACTTGCATCGGCGCGGCCGTGGCCCTCTATAAGGGGACCAAAGACGCCCACTATCTGGCCGACGCCAAGTTAGCCGCCGATTACACCAAGAACCGCATGAGCCAGAACGGCATTTTGCCGGCCGAGGGCGATTTCAACGAGCAAGGCATTCTGAAAGCCATTTTCGCCCACTACATCCGGCAACTCATCGACGAGATGGGGCAGGAGCAGTACCGCCCGTGGATTCGAAGCAACATCGAACTGGGCTGGAAGAACCGCGATCCCCGGCGCGGCCTTACGTACCGAAACTACGCCGTACCCTGTCCCACGGGCGACATCCAGTCTTACGAAGCCAGCAGCATCGTTACGTTCATGCAGTTGTTTCGGTAGGCCAATCGCTTTAAGTTCTACCATTTCACACTCACCCGCGCCCCACCGATGTAATTCCGTTCGGGAGCTGCGTTGAAGTAACGTCCGCCGATGGCGTTGAGATCGTAGCCGAGCGAATACGTTTGGTTGAGCAGGTTGTCGCCACTGGCGTAGAGGTCGAGCGTCCAGAGCCGGCCCAGCGTCCGGCGGAATCCTAACGTTGCCTGAAGTAGGCGGGTTGGGTCAGCGGTGGCGGTGTTGGCGTCGTTGAGCGGAAATGGGTTAAGAAACAGATACGTCGCGTGCGCGTACAAACCCAACTTGGTTTCGGCGTCGAGACCCGTCACGAGCGTAGCGGGCGCGACGCCCGGCACGCGGTTGTTCGATAAGTCGGCTGTACCCTGCTGATAATCCCGGAAATGGTAATCCGTCAGTGTTAGATTGTGCCAGATACGGAGGAGGGAGAAGGTTTGATTTAAAGTCGTCTGAGAGATGAAGTCATACGCTAACTGCGCTTCGAGACCGCGCTGATCGGTGCGGCCCGCGTTGGTGAAGTAGCCGTTTCCGGCCTCGTCCGTCCGCTGCACGATAGTCTGGCGCAGGTAAAACTGGTAGGCCGTTACGTCGAAGCGCAGGTGGCCGTCCAGGGCCGACCCGCGCAGACCCGCTTCGTAGCTCGTGCCGCGTTCGGGGTCAAGCTCCGCGTTGAAGCCCCGCACCGACGGCAAAACCTCCTGACTCGACGGGGCCGAGTAGCCCGTGCTGATACTGAAAAACGCGGAGACGGTTTGCCCAAACGTGCGGGCCAGCGCTAAGCGCGGCAACCAGACCGGCGCGAACGAACGCGTGAGCGTCGTGCCCGTAAAGCCGCTGTTGGGTCGCGTCGGAAAGTTGGTGAAGCCGTAGCGCACGTCGTTGCGGCTCAGGCCCGCCGTCAGCCGGAAACGGGCGGGTAGTTCGGTTTCGGCCTGCGCGAATAGGGTTCCCTGCCGGGCGGTCAGTTCGGCGTCGGACTGAATGGTGTCGGGCGTACCCCCTCGGTTGCCAAAGTTACGGTCGATGGTGTTGTTGCTGAGAAGTTCGGCCCCGACTGTAAACGTCGTCGGCAGCGGGCCGCCCGGCAGGCGAATCTGCGTGACGGTTCGGCCGCCAATACCCTGATCGGCGCGTCGGCCGTAGTTCGTGATGAACGGGTTTCTGAGGTCATTGATTGAGCCGTACAGGACGGTCGTGTTCTGAATCCGATCATTCCAACGGTACTCGTGCGACAAACCGAGGTAACCGAGTTTCTGGTAGATACCCGCCCGCTGTTCGGCGCTGCCGGGCAGGGTACGCGTCGCCGGTCGCGAGGCCCTCGGGTTCGCTCGAAACTGCGCTTCGGTCAGGCCACCCGGCGTTTCGTAGTGCAGATCGGAGTACAACCCCAGTAGCGATACGGTTCGCTTTGGACTGACGTTGAACGAACTGACCAGACTGACATTATCCCGCACCAAGGCGCTGTGGTCTCGGTAACCGTCGCTCTGCAAATGATTGTAATTGAGCGCAATGGCTGAGTTGTTCTTGCCAGTTTGCACCGCTACCCCATTGCCGTACAATCCAAAACTGCCCCCCAGCGCCGATACTTCGACGTTCGTTTGTCCCTGCGGAACGGCCAGTCCACTAAATAGCAGCGTACCGCCCGTTCCGGCTCCGTACAAACTACCCGACGGCCCTTTAAGAACTTCCAGCCGGCCGATGGCCCGCACGTCCAACGCGTTGAGGGGCGTGTTGCCGCCCGCGTCGGTGAGGGGTAGTTCGTTCCAGTACACTTTGACGTTGCGCACCCCGAACGGCGACCGAATCGCGCTGCCCCGGATGGCCAGCCGGTAGCTCCCCGGCGACCGCTCGTCGGCCCGCACGCCCGGCAGGGTGTTGAGCGCCGGCACCAGCGTTGGCGTGCCAAAACGCTGGTTTAAATCCCGGCGCGTCAGTAGCCCGACCGGAGCCGCCGTTTCGAGCAAGCGCCGGTTGGTAGCGTAGCCCCGCACGACGACCTCGTTGAGTTGCAGCGTATCGTCGAGGGTGGTTGGGGCGGGGACCGACGACTGGGCGAGGAGTAGCACCGGAGACAGGAAGCCGACGAGAAAAACGATTCGGGCAAAGCAGGTAAGCATGGGGTCAGAGAACGTAACGCGAAAGTAACGAATTATGGGCAACGCCCATGAGGGCGAAAGTTCAAGGACGGGTGCACCCCGAATAAAGGAGCCTGTCCCGCCTTCAAATGGCCCGAAACAAATTTCGCCCAAATCAGCCCAATTTGACGCCCGGCGAAATCAATTTCGGTAACTACCCCTCCGCAAACGCCCGAAATGGACTTTTCGGAACTGGCACGGTGATTGGCAAATAGGCGGTGATCGAGTAATCACCTTTAACGTTTGACAACCATGCACCACATTGATCGCACCCTTCAAGAGTTGGAAACCGGCACCAACGGGGAGTATGAGAACGAGTACGAATTCAGCGGAAACGGCGCATTCGGCCAGGAGTTCGAGCAAGCGTTTGGCCAAGAAGCGGGCTACGGCACCAACGAAACCTTTGAAACGGGTCAGGACCCGGAATTGGAAATGGCCTACCAACTTCTGGAAGTCAGCAACGAATACGAACTGAACCAGTTTCTGGGCGGGCTGATGAGCAAGGCGCTGGGTGCCGCCAAAAGTCCCGCCAGTACGTTCGTTCAGTCGCCGGCGGGACAAAGCGTGGGTCAGTAC
>CAXUEB010000341.1:0-5552 GCA_964249775.1 uncultured Spirosoma sp. | reverse complement strand
CCTGTTCATAAACGGCATTCAACGCGCCCATATTCTTGGTTACCTTCTGCGTCTGGTCGCGTAGTTCCTTGGTGTCGTTCGTTGCATCCGCCATCGAGCTAACCGCCGTAATCGCCGTGTTGTACGACTTATTCATTTCCGTCAGCGAACTCGACGCCGTTTTTACGTTACGGGCATAATCGTTCGTCGCAACGGTAGCGTCGGTCAGATCACTCAGTTTAGCTACTGTATCGTTCAAGCTACGGAAACCCGTGCCTAACCGCTCAAATACGTCGGGCGTTACTTTGGCCTGCGCCAGCATTTGATCCATGTTACCGGTCAAACCGTTGGCCTGCGGAACCGCTTTACGGGCTTCGCCTTTGAAGTCTTCCGACAATTCGGGGTACACGCGTTCCCAGGCGTAGTCCGTGCCACCCGGTGCCGGCTGCGTAAAGCTTTGAACGGCGTACAGGGCGAAAATGATGGCTTCGGTAATCAGACCAGCCGTCAGAAGCCAGCCGAGTTGTTCGTTGTGGGTAATTTTTGCCCAAGCACCTAATACGACGATAGCGGCTCCGGCACTATAAATGGTTGGTACTAAACGATCCCAAAAGAAATTTGAGGATTTTGCTGCTGCCATGATTAGCGGTTGTTAATTGGAATAGGGAACTGACTTCTTGGTTTGTGTTGACCGTGTTATATACTAAACGCCGGACATTAGACTTTACGTGTGCGGTCCAATGTCCAGCGCCTACTTTTTAACGTCTTCTTATACTTTCGTCTTGGTCGACGCTTTCTTGCTGCTCTTGCTTTTACCGCCCCCTACGCGACCACCGCGGGCCGAGGCCGTGCGGCCTTCAAGATTGTCCATTACGCACCGGAAGCCGATAAACGACCGCTTCTGATTCTCGTACTCGTAGTAGCGCGTACCCGTTTCGAGGTAGTAAGCAATATCCTTCCAAGAACCACCCCGCACCACTTTACGCGGCTCGTCGGGATTTTGGTTGTCAGGGTTCATGTCCCACACGATGGCGTTCGAGTTATCGGCATAAGCGTCGCGGCACCACTCGGCTACGTTACCGGCCATGTTGTACAGGTTGTAATCGTTCGGCGAATAAGCCGTTGCCGGGGCCGTGTACGGATAACCGTCGGCGTCGAAGTTACCCCGCTGTGGCTTGAAGTTGGCTAAATAACAGCCTTTGCCGTTCGCAACGTAGGGGTTGCCCCACGGGTACTTAGCCCCTTGCTTGCCACCTCGCGCGGCCCACTCCCACTCGGCTTCCGACGGCAACCGGAACCGGGGCGAATTGAACTGACCTTCCTTGCTCCGGTAATCGTTGTACGTGTTGGTCCGCCACTGCGCGAAGTGCTGAGCGCCTTGCCAGCTAACGCCAACCACGGGATACGTATCAAACGCCGGGTGCGCGAAGTAGTATTCGAGCATCGGGTCGCCGTTGTGGTAGGTAAAGTCGTTTTTCCAGACGGCGGTGTCCGGGTAAAACTTCGACATAATTTCTTCTTCGCCCAGCGTCGAGACGGAATCGGCCAGCAGGGCGTTGACGTACTGCCGGTATTCGTGGTTGGAGATTTCAGCGTCGTCCATGTAGAACGAGCTGATGGTTACCTGCCGGTTCATGTTGATTTGGGTAGCGGCCACGTCCTCGTCAGCCTGCCCCATAATAAACGAACCCGACGGCACCAGCACCATGCCGTAAGGCGTGGTTTGCTTGTAACCCTTACGCCCTTTGTCGGCCGTGATTTCACCGTTGGTAATGCCAACGTCGCCACCTTTGCCGCCCTTACCGCCAAATTTGGACTTCACAAATCCGCAGCCTTGCATCAGCAGAATCACGGCTGCCACCATCACCCCTCGGGTTGCGTTGACTGTAAACCAGTTGTACTTCATCATTTATTGGACTATTAACCTTCTTCTTGTGCGAGACCAGACTAAAAACGAAAATCCGTTTGGTTATTGTATAGACTTCTCGGTTTGCCCAAAAAAACTGTTTTGTCTTTCATTGTGCATTCCAAAAACGTCTTATTCACTTAGTCGTAGAAACAGATTGCTCTGCACACCACCGACAATACTCATGCGCTAACAACAAGTTGGCCAAAAAGTTAGCCACTTGTTCCAACCCATTCCCTTTATCTAATTAGTCCCCCGATTAGTACCGGAATCGGGGCGTTCGGATAATTGGTTTCTTACGGGCGTCAAGGGCGGGCAACGCATACGCCAGCAAAAGCTCATGCGATGTTCGCCCCGCCGTTGCCTGATTTAGATTGAAGTCAAACGAGTAACCAAACCGCAAGGCATTGTTGCGCATCGCATTAATTCCAATCGTAGCCATCAGCGCATCTTGTAAGCGATACCCCAGACCCGCCCAGAATCGATTCTGGTACGTGCCCAGTACGTTAAGCGTAGCCGAAGCCGCCTGAACGCCCGGCCGGGTGTCGTACTGCACCAGCACCGACGGCTGCACGTCGATGTCGTACGTAACGCCCAACCGGTAGCCGGCCGTTAGATAAGCAACTCGGCTCAGGTAATCGGTTGTTTGGTCGCCTACCAACGAATATTTAGCTTGATTTAAGTGTTTGACGCTTGATCCAACCCAGTAGTCAACCGTATTGTAATAAACGCCCGCGCCGATGTCGGGCTTGGCCTGACCTTCTCGTCCGGTCGGAATATTGGGATCCGGCTCAAACGGGCGAAAGCCGCTATAGTCGTAGCCTTTGTTATAAACACCCGCCTGCACGCCGATGGCCAGCGTACCGCTTTTCAACGTGGCTCGGTAAGCGTATGACAGTTGAACAGACTGATTAAAGTTAGCCGCCAGCGCATCATTGAAGGCGTAAATCCCAATTCCGCTTTTGATGCGAGCTAAGGGCATGTTGAAGGATACCAACTGCGTGCTCTGTGCTCCACCCTCGTCAAAGATCGTCGGCTGATAGCCCGAATATTGGGTTCGGTGGGTGATCTGCGCCCGTGAAACACCTTCCGAACCAGCCGCGGCCGGGTTGTAATACAGCGGATTGTACACGTACAGACTAAACTGAGGGTCCTGCTGCGCAAACGCCGACTGAACCGCGCCCGTCAGCAACAGACTGGCAATAAGGTAAACAATGCGAATCATACGACCGGATTAAAACAGATTGTCCGCTTACCGAACAGTACGCCAGCGGATGGTCAACCGTTGCTAAGCGTACCAAATGCTTGGCAGTCGGGTTGGTTCCAAACTCTTTCCTGTGATTTACAAATAAACGCCAAACCAGCCAAATTATTGGCCCCATAAAACAGAAAGGTTGAGCACCGAACTCAGTAAAAGTCGATGCCCAACCCAACGCGTTACGGGTTTGGTTTACCGGTTGTTAGCCTTCTTGATGTACAGTTCCAGTGCCCCCGTCATGGACGGAGCGTTGGGCAACGGGGCTTCAATATCGAGCGTCAGCCCGGCTTCGGTAATGGCCTTGGCCGTCGTCGGTCCGAAAGCGGCCATGCGCGTACCGTTCTGCTTAAATTCGGGGAAATTACTGAGCAACGAACTCACGCCCGATGGGCTAAAAAACGCAATGATGTCGTAACTATGAATGTCTAAGTCCGACAGGTCCGTGGGCACCGTTTCGTACATGACGGCTTCCGTGAAGTGCAGACCACTGGTGTCCATGAACTCGGGAATGTCGTTGCGCCGGATGTTCGAGCACGGAAACAAAAACTTCTCGGCCTTGTGTTTCTTAATGAGGTCAAACAGTTCGGTTGCGGTCTTGGTGCCGTTGAAAATCTTGCGCTTTCGAATGATGATGTATTTCTGGAGGTAGTTGGCCGTCTGCTCCGAGATGCAGAAATACTTCATATCCGCCGGCACTTCGATTCGTCCTTCCTGACAGATGCGGAAGAAGTGATCAATGGCATTGCGGCTGGTAAAGATAATGGCCGTGTGATCGAGAATGTTGACTTTCTGCCGCCGAAAGTCTTTGTGCGAGATGCCTTGAATCTGAATGAACGGCCGAAACTCAATCTGAATGGTGTACTTGCTGACTAAGTCGAAGTAAGGAGATTTTTCGTCGGCGGGGCGGGATTGGGTTACTAACAGCCGGTTAACCTTCGTCAGCCGATCTTCGGTGGGTTGCATGCTTATTTCGTTCATTGAATCAATACTCGTTTCAACGGTCAGTCTCAAGCCGTAGATTCGGAACCGCACTGCTGATTATTCGCCCAGCCAAATGCGTATCATTCCAACCGATCGGTCTCCATCCACTCATCACAGTGCGAAACGCAAACCAACAATGAGCGGAATTAATTCGACAATGCAAAGGTACGAAAATAAATACAGATTCTTTACCGGTTCCAAGCTCCGAATGACGGCGTAGAGCAGCAGCAGACGAGCCGTGTAGAAGCCAACGAGGGGAAGCAACACGGCGCTTTGCGGCCAGACCAACGCCGTTGTGTTATAAGCAACAACTGCCGTTAACAACACCAGTCCCGTAAAAAACAGGAGTGATGATTGTAGTACTTTAAAGAAATGAACGTTAATCATTTCTTCTAATTTATATAAGCCCCCCAACACCTGCAAAGCCGCGTATTTGCCCAGCAGGGCCACGAACCAAACAAAGCTTAAGAGAAAAAATTGGCCCAGCAGCGACCGGAGCGTTTGCTCATTGGTCTGCAAAAACCGCGAGGTAAACACCGTAATCTGCCGACTTTGTACGAACAGAATCAGGTAAGCCAGCACGAAGCTCAGGTTGATAATAAACAGGAGGTTGGTGCTGCTCAGCGGCCGATTGATTAGAAACGAATCGTCGGTAGCCCGCAGCGACAGCAGATCGCGCACGTTAAAGAAGCGTAGGAAAGCCCGGCGGTAGAACGTAAACAAGAAGGCGTGGGTGGCGAGCAGAAACAACAGGCCCAGCCCGATAAAGTTGGTATAAGCCGACGCCGGCCGGGGTCGGACGCTCAGGTTGTCGTTGCGCAAGACAATCGCCTGCTGCGTCGAGGATTTAGGATAACCGATGTACAGGCGTTTGTCGGCCAGACCGGGCGCACCGTAGAGGGTCAGAAAGATTTCCGGCTGCCGGTAGGCGCGGTATAAACTGTCGATGCTGAGCACCCGCCAGCGACCAGCGGGCAGTTTGCCTTTCAGGGCCGCGTTGATAAACAGGTAACCGTCTTGCTCGGTCGAAACGAGTAGGCTGTAGCGCCGGTTGCTTTCCAGGTCGACGTAGGCGCTCAGGGCCGTCATCTGCCCGTGCTGCTCCACGATGTAAGGAATGTAGGCCTTAGCCGCGTCGTCGTATACCAGGAAATCGTCGCGGAAGTTGTGAACCGGGTAATAGCGTTCGTCCGGCCCGATGCCGTCGGTGCGAGGCTGAGCAAAAAGTGCAACCGGAACGCCGGCCGGACTGAACGCATGAACGAGCGAAAGAATGAGCAGACGGACAAAATACGTTGTAGAAACGCTTCTAACCAACCCTACCCTTTCGCTCCGCTTCGGCGGTCCGATTCGCTCTTTCACTCGCTCACTCTTTATTTGCCCAGCGCCTTCAGCATGGTGTCGCCGATGAGGGCGGGCGATTCAACG
>CAXUEB010000340.1:0-5555 GCA_964249775.1 uncultured Spirosoma sp. | reverse complement strand
TTTAGGACAGTGTTCTTTACAACTTAAAAGTCAGCCCGCCATTGACCCACGGGCTGATGTACCGAGTGGGTCAGGAAACCAGTATTTATGAGCCAAACGCAGCAACGCGAACTGCCGTCATTTGATTGGGACCGGGCAGACAACAAAGGATTCGGGAGTGGCTATTCGGATGACGAGCGCAGCCGAATGTTGGAACTGTACGACAACACCTTGTCGGAAGTTAAAGAGAAAGAAGTCGTTATGGGAACCGTCGTTGGGATTACGGACCGCGAGGTGCTGCTCAACATTGGCTTCAAGTCGGACGGATTGGTTCCAGCTTCCGAATTCCGGGATGTGCCGGACCTGAAGATGGGTGATGAGATCGAAGTTTACGTAGAAAATCAGGAAGACCCGAATGGTCAGTTGGTTTTGTCGCGTAAAAAAGCGAAAGTCATTACAGCTTGGCAGAAAATTCAGCGGGCGCTGGACGAAGATCTGGTCATCGACGGCTTTGTAAAACGCCGGACCAAAGGTGGCTTGATCGTTGATATCTTTAGTATTGAAGCCTTCTTGCCCGGCTCGCAGATCGACGTGAAGCCGATCCGCGACTTCGACATCTTTGTCGGCAAGAAAATGGAAGTAAAGGTTGTCAAGATTAATTACGCCAATGACAACGTGGTCGTTTCGCACAAGGTCCTAATTGAGAAAGACCTTGAGGCCCAACGCGCGCAAATCCTGAACAACCTTGAGAAAGGTCAGGTGCTGGAAGGCGTCATTAAGAACATGACCAACTTCGGCGTGTTTATCGACCTGGGTGGTGTGGACGGTTTGTTGCACATCACGGACATTTCGTGGGGCCGCATCAGTCACCCGTCCGAAGTGTTGCACCTCGACCAGAAAGTTAACGTCGTTGTGCTTGACTTCGACGAAGACAAGAAGCGAATTTCGCTGGGTATGAAGCAATTGCAAGCGCATCCGTGGGACGCGCTGGCCGCTGACATTCAAGTGGGCTCGAAGGTGAAAGGCAAAATTGTAAACGTCGCTGATTACGGTGCATTCCTTGAAATAATGCCGGGCGTTGAAGGCTTGATTCACGTATCGGAGATGTCTTGGTCGCAGCACCTGCGCAACCCGCAGGAATTCCTCAAAGTAGGCGACGAAGTTGAAGCGCAAGTCTTGACGTTGGATCGGAACGACCGCAAAATGTCGCTCGGCATTAAGCAACTGACCGAAGACCCCTGGACTCGTCCTGAACTGCGCACGAAGTACGCCATCAGCACGCGGCACAAAGGCGTCGTGCGTAACTTAACTAACTTTGGCTTGTTCCTTGAATTGGAAGAAGGCATCGACGGTTTAGTGCACGTGTCGGATCTGTCGTGGACCAAAAAGGTGAAACACCCGTCGGACTTCATTAAAGTAGGCGAAGAGCTTGAAGTAATTGTGCTTGAATTAGACGTTGAGAACCGGCGTCTGGCGCTGGGTCACAAGCAGCTCGAAGAAAACCCATGGGACACGTTTGAAACGATTTTTGCGGTCAGCACGATTCACCGGTGCACGATTCTGAGCAAGAACGATAAAATGGCAACCCTTGAACTGCCCTATGGCATTGAAGGCTTCTCATCGCTTAAGAACTTAGGGAAAGAAGACGGAACGCTCGCCGAAGCTGGCGAGACGCTGGACTTCAAGGTAACCGAATTCTCGAAGGAAGAAAAGCGAATCATGCTGTCGCACACGAAGACGTGGCAGGAAAAGAACGATCCGGCTAAAGAGCAGAAGCAGCAAAAGGCGACTGCGCCGAAACCAGCTCAGAGTCAGCCCGAGCGGGGCGCTACGTTGGGCGATCTTGACGCGCTGGCTGCCCTGAAAGAGCAGTTAGAAGGTCGTAATTAGTCGGTGTCTAACTTTGTCATGAATTTGCCCCCGGCCAGTGGTTTGGGGGCATTTTTTTGCATCAACGTTTTCTTGTGGCCTGTAAAATTGTATATTTGCAGTCCTCAATCTACGATTCGCTGTAGATCGACGAAAATAAGGTTCCGTGGCCGAGTGGCTAGGCAGAGGTCTGCAAAACCTCGTACAGCGGTTCGAATCCGCTCGGAACCTCCGATAAGAGGCTGATTATTCGGCCGTTTTGCCATCCGACTCATGCTCTATAGAAGATGTAGTCAGATGGCAATTTTTTTGCTAAACATCGTCTTAAACAAAGCGTTATCAACGTAAAATAAGCTGGATAAGTGCCACCTGATTAGAACCGATATAAATAAAATTGAGGATTAAAAATATCTAAACCTTGATTTTTGCCTATCCAGCAATCGTGTCGTACTTTTGTGGACCAATGAAAAGTCAGTGGTGATTATGTTGATCAACTTGCTAAATAGATGTTTAAAGATGAGTCGCTTATCTAAGTTTTGCGGAGCCATCGCGTTATCGCTGACGCTGTGTTTGAACGGCGGTCAGGTAAAGGCGCAGGACTCGGTCGCGGCTGCTGGTGGTGGTCCATCAACTGCTACGCCGGTTGCTACTGGTGGGGGGGATGCTGAGAAGGGGAAAGCTCTATTTACCAATAACTGTGCTCAGTGTCACGCGGTGACGGAAGAGATCGTCGTTGGACCTGGTTTGAAAGGCGTTCGGACACGGACGCCCGGTGTTGATTGGTTGCACAAGTGGATTCGTAACCCGCAGGTGGTTATTGCGACTGGTGATCCGTACGCTGTTCAGGTGTACAACAAGTTCAACAAGGTTCAGATGCCGGCGTTTCCTAATTTCACGGACGCGGACATTGATGGTATATTGGCGTACATCGACCAAGCCAGTGCACCGGCGCAGGCGGTAGTTGGTGGTGCGGGCGAAGCGCAAGCTCGTGGTGGCGGTGGTGCCGGTGCCGAAAACGGTGGAGCTTCTGCCGCGGGACCATCCGAATTGTTTACGTTCGTGTTGGTTGCGTTGCTCGTTATCATGCTTTTAGTGCTGGGCGTTTTGCTGGCCATCGTGACTATCCTATCCCGTGCTGTTACGCCAGTAACCGCTACGACGGATGGTGCGCAGACGGCCACTGTGCTGGGTCAGCGCTTAAAAGAAGGTCTGTCGAATGCGTTCCATAACTCGACGATCCGCACGGTGGTGATCTACTTATTCCTGTTCATTGCCACGAAGGCCTCCTTGGACGGTTTGTACAGCGTAGGTATTCAGCAGGGATACGCGCCCAAGCAGCCCATTGCCTACTCACACAAGCTGCACGCTGGTCAGTACAAGATTGACTGCAATTACTGCCACACGGGTGTGAATAAGGGAAAGTCAGCGCACATTCCGTCGGCTAACATCTGTATGAACTGCCACGGCGTCATCAAGAAAGAGTCGCCGGAGATCCAGAAGATCTACGCAGCCATCGAGCAGAACAAGCCGATTGAATGGGTGCGGGTGCACAATTTGCCTGACTTGGCTTACTTCAACCACGCGCAGCACGTGAACGTTGGTAACATTCAGTGTTTGCATTGCCACGGTCAGATTGAGAAGATGGAAGTTGTACAGGCACGGTCGTCTCTGACGATGGGCTGGTGTATCGACTGCCACCGCAAAACAGAGGTTAACACGAAGGACAACGCGTATTATGATAAGCTCGTTGCCCTGCACCGGAAAGAAAGTCGGGAGCCGCTTAAGGTGGCCAATATAGGTGGTATTGAGTGTGCGAAGTGCCACTACTAACCACGGGTTCACAGCAAAGATCTCTTACTGCACACAACACGCATGGAACATACAACAAAACGGTATTGGAAAGGGGTTGAGGAACTGCGCAACGACGCTACGTTCGTTAAGAACGCCAACAGCGAGTTTGCAGACCCGATCCCGAACGAACCGTCAGATGACCTTGGTGGTCTGCTTGGCGGCTCAACTACCCAACGCCGTGATTTTTTGAAGATGATGGGTTTCAGCATGGCAGCCGTTTCGTTGGCTGCCTGCGAAACACCCGTCCATTACGCAACTACATACATCAATAAACCCGAGCGTAACTACCCAAGCATCTCTGACTATTACGCGTCGACTTACGTTGACGGCGGTGATTGTGCCAGTATCTTGGTAGAAACTCGGGAAGGACGACCCATTAAGATCGAAGGAAATGAACTGTCGAGCATTTCCAAGGGAGGCACGACGGCGCGCGTGCAAGCATCGGTATTGTCGCTGTACGATATTGACAAATTAAACGGTCCCCGGCGTGGCGAAACGGCTATTGACTGGGCTACGGCCGACCGGGAAATTGTCAATCAGCTTAATTCTGTTGCAGCGCGAAACGGGGCTATCTGCCTTGTTACGTCCACAATTCTGAGTCCAGCTACTAAGGCGGTTATTGCTGATTTCGTAGCCAAATACCCGACGGCGCGTCACATCATGTACGATCCTAATTCGGTATATGGCATTCGGCAGGCCAACCAGGCGTCGTTTGGTCAGGCGGTTATTCCATCGTACGATTTCAGCAAAGCCCAAACCATCGTTAGCTTGGGTGCTGACTTCCTTGGTACTTGGATAGCACCACTTGAATTTGCGAAGCCGTACGCGTTAACCCGCAAGATAGGCGCAATTGGTGGTGGTAAAAAGACGATGTCGCGGCACTATCAGTTCGAGACCGGGTTCTCGATGACGGGTGCTAACGCCGATTATCGGGGCACGTATAAGCCGTCGCAGGAAGGCTTGGTCGCGCTGACGTTGTACAACAAAGTAGCTCAGAAGTTGGGTAGTGCTCCGGCAGGGTCTTCGTCGATTAATGTTCAGTACCTGGACAAGGCGGCTACCGATCTGGTTCGGTCGCGGGGGCAGGCGCTGGTCGTTTCGGGTTCTAATGACCCAAACGTTCAAATCGTTGTTAACGCGCTAAACGCACTGCTGGGTAGCTACGGCGTAACTATTGATTTGGATACGCCGGTCAACTACCGTCAAGGTAACGATCAGCAGATGAACGCGTTCATCAACGAAGCGAAAGCCGGTCGAGTGGGAGCTGTCATGTTCTTCGGCGCAAACCCGGTATATGACCACCCTCGCGGTGCGGAGTTAGCCGAAGTGTTGGCAAAAATGCCCTTATCGATCTCCTTCGCGGATCGCGCTGACGAAACCGGAACGCGTTGTAAATACATAACGCCGGCTCCTCATTATTTAGAGTGCTGGGGGGATGCGGAGCCGAAGCAGGGCTTTTACAGTGTGATGCAGCCGGCTATTACGCACATCTTTAAGACGCGGCAGTTTGAGTCAAGTTTGCTGACGTGGTCTGGTCAGCCGAATGATTATCAGGCGTACCTTAAAAATTTCTGGCGTACCACGTTCCTCCCGCAGGCAACGGGCTTCAACTCGTTTGATGCCTTTTGGATTAAGTGCTTAAACGACGGTGTGTTTGAGCCGAATCGAGGGCAGGCAGCTACGGGTAGCACCGCTACGTTTGCTGGCAACGTTGGACAGGCGGCAGCGGGCATTGCCCAGCGTTATAAGCCAACGACTGGTATGGAGTTGGCCCTGTACGAAAAGGTAAGCATTGGTACTGGTTCGATGGCCAATAACCCTTGGTTGCAGGAAACGCCGGACCCAGTCTCTAAAGC
>CAXUEB010000339.1:0-5561 GCA_964249775.1 uncultured Spirosoma sp. | reverse complement strand
GGCTTCAGGGACGGCTTCTTCCGCAACGACGAGGAACATCAAATGGCTCTCATCCCAATTATCCGGCAGTTCCAGCAGAAAATTATCCTGACTAACACCGTCGACGACCGCCACCCCGACCACGGCCGGGCGGCCCAGTTGGTGACGGAAGCCTGCTTCTACGCCGGTCTGCGCCAGATCAAAACCGTTGGCAAAGACGGCCAGCCGCAGGAAGCCCACCGCCCCGATTTCGTGTACTACTTCATCCAGGACCGCTCGCTCAAACCCGATTTTGTGGTCGACGTAACGCCGTACTGGGAAGGGAAATTAGCGGCCATCAAAGCCTACAAGAGTCAGTTTTTCGACCCGGACAGTCCCGAACCGCAGAGCTACATCTCGGGCGAACCATTCTTCAAATTTCTCGAAGCCCGCTCCCGCGAACACGGCCACTTGATCGGCGCGGAATTCGGCGAGGGCTTCATCAGCAAACGGATGCTAGGCGTTAAGGATTTGTTTCAGTTGATGTGAGGTATAAAAAGGGTAAGGCGTAGAAAATAGAAATTGGATTCCAACCCTTCGCGCTCAAAGCGAATCTATGCCGTTGTACACCCTCAAATTCAGGTATGAAAGTCTCGAAGACGTTGCTCCAAACCATCGCCGTTGCGGTAGCAGTTTCCACCGTCAGTGCCTCGTGCGCCTTTGACGTTGTGAAGCCTAAGGAAAAAGAGCCGGAAAAAGAACAGCAGCCGTACAACTGTCCGGCCTGCGGTCTGGGTTGATGACGCACGGATCGTATGGCTGACATTCGCTCCTCGGTTGCCTGCAACGTAGATACGAACATTCTACTGGCCTGTCTGCCCTTGTTTGAAGCCGAGAAGATCGAAGCCATTGAATGGGCGTTCGATACGCTGTACGCGCAGCCTCAGCTACCAGACTGGTTTGACGAACTGCTCCGAACGTTCGGCGACGCCGGGCGGCTCACCGGACACGGCGTGTTCTTTTCCCTGTTCTCGGGTCGGTGGTCGCCCGACCAGCAGGCGTGGCTGAATCAGTTAAGCGCCCTGACGGCTGTTTATCCATTCGACCACATCACCGAACATTTCGGTTTCATGACGGGGCCCGATTTTCACAAAGGTGCCCCGCTGAGCCTTCCGCTTACCTCCTCTACGTTAGCCATCGGTCAGGACCGGCTCCTGCGCATTCAGCAGGCGGCCGGCTGTCCGGTAGGTCTGGAAAATCTGGCGTTTGCCTACTCCGTCGAAGACGTGAAGCGGCAGGGCGATTTTCTCCATCAACTGCTTGAGCCAACTAACGGCTTTTTGATTCTCGACCTGCACAATCTGTACTGCCAGGGTCAGAATTTTGACCTGACCGGCGATGACCTCTTGGCATTGTATCCGCTCGACCGCGTTCGGGAGATTCACGTATCCGGCGGAAGCTGGAGTCCGTCGGTCAGCAACCCGGCCCGGCAAATTCGGCGCGACACGCACGATGACGCTGTGCCGACCGAGGTGTTCGCGTGGCTGAGCGCGGCTATTGATGCCTGTCCAAATCTGAAATACGTTGTCATGGAGCAGTTGGGCAACGGACTGTCTACGGACGAGGACCGGCACCAGTTCGGGCTGGATTTCTTGGAAATGGACCGGATTGTGCAAACTAAGAATCAGGTACTACCCCAAAATCAGTCAAATTCGTTTACGCCCGTAAACCATTCGGTACCCGGTTTGGTGCCCGTGCAGGACGCCCGGTTGCATAGTCAGCAACGCGAACTGGCGACCATTCTGGAAACGGCCGGCAACTATCAACAGGCGCAAACGCTGTTGGCCCAGTCCAGCTTAGCCCAGTCGGCCTGGCAAATCGAACAGTGGGACCCGGCTATGCTCGAAACCGCCTTAGCCATTGCCCAGAAGTGGCGGAACGGGTTTAGTTAGTGTTCGCATACCATGCCAAACACGCGTACTTTACGTATGAACTTAGTACTACCCAATTTGCAGTTTCTTATTCATTACCCGGAACGTATGATAGTAAGTGGACGGGCGTAGTCTGTAATTTGCCCGAAGCCTATCGAGCTACCGGCAAGCGAGTTACGTTCAGTGGTGAATTCAGAGATGCGCAGAATACACTTACTCCCCTATTCGGCGGACAGCAGATGTATTACCTGTATCTGACGGCTATTCAAAGCCGATGAGTGATTGACGCGTACCGTTATTTACATTCCCGCAGTCCTGCGTACCGCATCGAGCCACAGTGCCCGGCCTTCGCACGTCCAGTGCGTGTCGCCTTTAAGGAACGGCGAGGTGGGCGCCGTTTTAAACGCGCCGTAGGTATCAACCATCGGCACCCGCAGCCGGGAATGCTCTTGAAGCCGTTCGATGAGGTGGTTGTACGAACCGCGATGCGGCTCCAAAATGCTGGCTTTATTGGGAATGATGGATACGTAGACCGCGTCGAACCCCAGCCGTCGGAAGCGGTCGGCGGTGGCGTTCAGGCTATCGACCATCGTGTCAACTTCGCGGTCGGTTAGCTGCGAGAACGACGAATTGAGTGGCTTCTCCTTGTCAACGTCGGAATAGAGAAACAGGTGCTGCCCGTTTTCCGACAACGCCACGTTGGGGTTGGTCCGGCCGAACCAGTTAAGCGTCAATCGGGCCTTACATTCTTTAAACCAGAGCGCCCAGTCGTGGCTGAACAAGGCCGATTCGAGCCGCTGCTCGACGTCGGTACGGTGCCAGTCTTCGGCGACGCGTTCGTACCACGACGGGCTGGATAAGGGTGTTCGACTCGTGTCGCGCTCCACGACTACGTCAACGATTGGCATCGGAAACCGCTCCCGCACGTGCCGCTCGACGGATTCAATCAGCAGGACGTTCCGTTTTGTCGTATTGAACTGCACCCGTTGGCGGTGGTCCCAGGCCGTGCGTTGGTAATGGCTTACCCGAAAGTCGGATTGCCCCAAGCGCTGCGGCTCGGTAAAGCTGTCGCCAAGGATGTACAGGTGCGTTTGGGCCGTATCGCTCGCCACCGGAGCGGACCGACAAACGGGCTGCGGCTGTTTAAACGCCGGCAAGGCCGAGAACCGGTACAGATCACCGAATCGGTAATCGTCCACGACAACGCCCGTTCGATACAGCCACCGCGACACGGTCGTCGATAACCCACCCGCCCAAAAAATGGCGGCTATGAGCAGGGTTATATAAGCGAGAAAACGCATGGTCGTTAGTCGATAATCATTGCTGGTTCTCTGAGCCAGCAATGACGCCTTTTTTCACCGCACCCGAATACTAAACAGTTGCACGGCGTTTTGCACGCCACTTAAGATAAACAATTCGTTGGTGCGCTCGTCGAACTGCAATGCCACGGGAAAGTCGCTCGGAATCGGTCGGTTACCAACAATCCGGCCGTCTAAATCGTACAGGGTCGTGAAGCCGCCCGACTTGACGCTGATCAGGTCGATGCCCGCGCCCAGCCGGTGATACCGCACGTTGTTTTGCCCCGACTGCAACGCCCGCACGTCGAACCGGCGCTCGCCCTGCTGGTCCAACAGGGCCACTTCCGTGTCGGTGGTCCGCAGCAGCAGCCAATTGGTCTGGCCTTCGTCGGGAAACAGCCGGAACAAGCCCCTGCGCACGGGGCGGTACAATTGCGTTCCTTTCGTCACCAACCCGTTCAGGCCGACGCTCAACAACTGACCTTCGTCGGTGATGACGCGAATGTCGGTCTGACCGGGCGGCAGCAGCGCCGGTCCCGCGAACCGCACGTCGGGTTCGTCTTCAGTTTGGCGCTCGATGCGGGCCGGAAAGCGGGGGCGCTGTTGGCCGTTCGCGAGCCAGTACAGCAGCGTACCGTCGGCCTGCGCGGCTAAGACTTCCATACCGTTCGGCGCGTTGATAACCTGAAACGGCAAAAGCAACTTGCCCTTGCGCGGGGCCGTCAGTAGGGGCACCCACGCCCGTTTTTGCCGGTCGAGCGCGTAAATGTGCCCATCTCGGTGCGCGGCTAAAGCCACCAAGTTACGCTGCCGGCTGCCCTGCGGTTGGGCTAAATACGTCGAGTCGAGACCCCGCGGCAACCGAATGGCTTCCAGATGAACGGCCTTCCGGCCCGGATCGGCGATGTACAGCGTCCGGTCGGTCATAAAAAGGTATTGCGGGCGGCCGTTGTCTAAAAAGTCTACCGCCAGCGCGTTGCTGCGGATTGGCCCGTCAGTCGTGTTCTGCACCAGTTTGTCGCCTTCGGGCGTTACCAGCACGAACTGCCCGGCTCCGTTCTGCGCGTAGAACTGCGCGGTGCCGTCGCCCAGACTGCCCACAACCACCGGTGCGGCAATGAGGGGCGCGTTGAACTCGGTTTTCTTTTGCAGCAGGAGCCGATTTAAAACGGACTGACTCGCCCGGCGCGTAGTCCGGCCCAGCACCAGTGTCGACAAGATTTTTTCGTTACCGTAGCTGGCCTGGTAGGCAATATTTTCCAGATTAGCCAGCGCCGGTTGTGGCCGGCCGGCGGTGCGTTGGGTGAGCAGGTTCTGCCAGGCGGGCGGCCAGGTCGTGGGTAGCACCGTCTGCGACCGGTTGAGCCGGGCCAGCGCCGTGAAGTTGGCCGGGCGGAGCGTCGCGTTGAGCAAGTCGGCTTGTCGCGCGTCGGCCGACCAAACAGCTCCGCGCTGCACCTGTTGCAGGTAATCCTGCATGGCATCTTCGCTGTTGGCCACAATCAAGGCCGAACCGTGCTGGGTAATCCAGCTTTGCCGAAAGCCCGCAAACAAACTGCTGAACAGCGACGCGGGCAATTCGGGTACGTTCAGCAACAGCGTTTTGTGACCTAGAAACGATCGGGGAGCCGTCGCCCGGCGCGCCCCGGCTAAGTAAGCGGCTTGCTGATAAGCCGCGGATGCCTGCTTCACGTCCCGTGCCGACAAGACCAATACCTGCCGGGGCGTATTGGTCGACGATTCGAGTCGGCAGAGTAGTAAGTCCGAACCGAGCGCGGGGTACAGCGCTTCGGTGGCGGCCTGGGTTTGCTTGAATCGTTCGCGGATGAAATCGCCCGAACCCGACCGCAGCAGCCGACTGAGCGACCGCCCGAACCGGCCCGCGTCGCTAATGCCGATGTGGTAAAGGGTCGCCGTTGTTTGCGGAATCAAATCCGCCCGGCTGATCCGCCGGGGCGTTTGGCCGGCAAACAGGTTGGCCACGTCCTGCCGGTCGCCAATCTCGTCGGCCGCGGACCCAATCAGGTGCGTTTGCGACGCCGACGCCCGAAATTGCAGGTTCAGTTCTTCGGGTAAAAACAACCGAACGAGCGATTCCGCTTCCCCGAATAAGGCCTGGACAACGTTCGGGCGCATCGACAAGACCGCTAAGTGGTCGGCGTCGACGCGCAGGGTGGGGTGGGAGCGGGACAAGGCCAGCGTCTGGTGCATCCGCTTGGCCACGTTCTCGATCAGAATGCCCGATACGCTGCTAATCAAAAAATCATCCGTCAGGATAAACGAGCCGACGGGTTCGTTGCCGCGCGAAACCAGATCAAAAATTTTTTCGCCCGCGAAGGTGTGGTTGAGCACCCGGTATTGCCGCGGGTCGGGG
>CAXUEB010000338.1:1087-5598 GCA_964249775.1 uncultured Spirosoma sp. | reverse complement strand
CAATTGTGTAGCGCTGGTTGTAGCCAATGCTCCACGCGTCGCGCCGACCGTAGGACGTACCGGTTTTCCAGGCAATGCGCGGTAGGTGGTAGCTGTTGTCAAAATTATTCGGCAGATCAGGCCGGGTGATTTGGGTGAGCGTGTGGGTGAGCAGGTAGGCGGCTTCGGGAGAGATCATCCTTGTCCCTACCGCGCCCGTTTTGGATGAAGAAAGCAGGGTTAGCCGCACTGGTTTGAGTATGCCCCCGTTGGCAAATCCCGCGTAGAGCCGCGTCATCTCCTCCAGCGTAACCCCGCAGCCACCCAGAATCATCGACAAGCCTAAGTCCTTGGCTTGTTTGCCGATGGTCGAGAAACCAGCTTTGCGGAGCGTTGATACCAGCGTTGGCGTCCCAACTTCTTTCAGCAGAGCCACCGCCGGAATGTTGAGCGAGTTAGCCAAGGCAAACTCCGCCGTCACGGGACCATTGAAGCGCCGGTCGTAATTGTCAGGTTCGTAGCCACTAAAGTTGGTTGGTACGTCGGGTAGCTTCGTTTTGGGCGTAATCAAGCCCGCGTCGAAGGCCAGTCCGTAGAGCAACGGTTTGAGTGCACTCCCCGGCGACCGCACCGCCCGGACGCCATCAACCTGCCCACCGTCGAAGGCGTTGCTAAAATCCGCCGAACCGACATAGGCAACTACCTCCTGCGTCCGGTTATCCACAACCAGAACGGCCGCGTTGTGGATATTCATGGCCCGAACGCGGTTGGCGTAGTTCTGCACCAAGCGCTCGGCCGTTGCCTGCGCGTCGGCGTAAATAGTTGAGTGAATAATGGGTACGGCGGGGTGTTCGGCCCGTAGCCGACGCGACAGGTGCGGGCTGAGTTGGGGTGCTTCGCGCCGGTAGGCGGTAAGCGGTTCGGCCATTGCGTCGGCGATGGCTTCGTCGTTGAACCGTCCGCTCGATTGGAAGCGGGCCAGCCAGCGGTTCCGCTCCCGCACGACGCGGGCGTTGTTGACGCCCAACCGCAGGCTCGACGGCCGGTTTGGAATAATAGTTAGCGTAGTAGTCTCGGCCAAACTGAGCAGCGTCGGTGGTTTGCCGAAGTAAAGCAGCGACGCCGACTTTAGTCCTTCGATGTTGCCGCCGTACGGAATCAGGTTCAGGTACAGTTGCAGAATTTCGTCTTTGGACAGGTGCCATTCCAACTGTACGGCCCGAAACAGTTCGAGTACTTTGTTGGTATAGGTACGTTCGCGGGGTTCGAGCAGGCGGACCGTTTGCATGGTGATGGTCGAGGCCCCCGACGTTCGCCGACCCGTCAGCAGGTTGCGCCCGGCTGCCCGGACCATCGCGACCGGATTGAAGCCGGGGTGATGATAGAAGTATTTATCCTCTTTGAACAGAATAGCCTCGCGCAGGGTAGGGGTAATCTCCGAAAGTTCGGTATACAAGCGCCACTTATCGTCGCGGCTCAGAAAGGCGTGCAGTACCGAGCCGTCGCGGGCCGTGACGAGCGTAGCGTAGGGAACGTTGGTTTTGATGGGGAAAAGAACGTCCAAGCCGATAAACACAACCGTTCCGATGCAGATGCCCCGCGCCATTGGCGATGCCCAAAGTCGTTTGCCAACCCGTAAGGTGGTTCTTGCTGCCCACCGGCGTAGCGCGTTGTGCTTTGCCGTTTCTTTCCGTTCTTTATGCCCCCAACTATTCACGGAGAAAGATACTGAACCCGGACTATTCTGACAATGACGATTCAATTTTTTGGCGCAGCCCGCACCGTTACGGGTAGTAAACACCTGCTCACGACGGCCAACGGTACGCAGATTCTGCTCGATTGCGGCTTGTTTCAAGGCATCAACACCGACGAACTAAATCAAACGTTTGGTTTCGACCCGGCCGCCGTCGATTACATGGTCTTGTCGCACGCCCACATCGACCATACCGGCCTGCTGCCCCGGCTTGTGCGGCAAGGTTTTCGGGGACCGATCTACACCACGGCCGCCACCGCGGACCTGTGCGAAGTGATGCTGCTGGACAGCGCCCGGATTCAGGACCGTGACCTCGAACGCGTCAACGACCGGCGCACCCGGCGCGGGGAAGAATCACTCCAAGCGCTCTACGACGAAGACGATGTTTGGCAGGCGCTCAGCCAGATGGAACCCGTTGCCTATAACGTACCGTTCGCCATCGGTGACGCGGTGACGGGCCTGCTTACCGACGCGGCTCATCTACTCGGCAGCGCAGCCGTCAGCCTGACCGTCCGCGAAGACGGTCGGGAAAAGCGACTGTTGTTCAGCGGTGACATCGGCCGACCTGACGACAAAATTTTGCGCCGGCCCGATCCGTTTCCTCAAGCCGATTACATCATCTGCGAATCGACCTACGGCGACCGGCTGCACGAAGCCGAACCGGACGTAAAAGCGCACCTGCTGCGTATCGTTGAAGAAACCTGCGTTCAGAACCAGGGTAAACTTCTAATTCCCGCCTTCGCCATCGACCGAACGCAGGAGTTGATCTACGCCCTCGACCAATTGTCGAGCGAAGGCAAACTGCCCCGGTTGCCGGTCTATATTGATAGCCCGATGTCGGTAAAGGCGACGACCATCATGCGTAAGCACGAAGAAGATTTTAATCCCGACATTCTCGCTTACATCAAAAAAGACGGCGATGCGTTCGACTTTCCGAATCTGCACTACGTTGCCGACGTAAACGAGTCAAAAGCCATCAACTACCGGCGGGAACCGTGCATCATCATTGCGCCGTCGGGCATGGCCGAGGCCGGGCGCATCAAACACCACATTAAAAACAACATTGAAAATTCGAGCACGACAATTCTGTTGGTTGGTTACGCGTCGCCGAACAGTCTGGGCGGTGTTTTAAAGCGGGGCGACCAGGAAGTCGTTATCTTTGGGGAACGGTTCAAGGTCGCGGCCCGCGTTGAGGTGATGGACTCGTTTTCGGCCCACGGCGATTACCGCGAGATGCTGGCTTTTCTGAGTTGCCAGGACCCGGCCCAAATCAAAACGGTGTTTCTGGTGCACGGCGAATACGATAAACAACGCATTTGGAAAGAGCATTTGGAAGCTGCTGGCTTCCAAGACGTTCAAATCCCGGAGATGGGAGAAAAGGTTGAGTTGTAAGGCGTTTGCTAACAATAAAAAAGCCCCAGTCTATCAGGAGCTGGGGCCGGCAGTTTTTGGAGAGTTGAGGAGCGTGTTCAGGCAAAACGTGCCCGTGAGAAACAACGGTTTAAGATGACGCGGTACACTTTACCAAACTGGTCGTAACACCAGCGCTTGAGTTGCTTTACTTCTTCGGGAACGAGCATTTGAATGGCCTTGGCCAGTTCTTTCTCGAACAGATCCTTGTCAAAACTCACCTTCTGAAGGATCGTTTTGATGTATTCGAGCATGGAAAGCATATACATTTTTCGGTTAAAGAAGGTTTGTAGAACGTCAAAAGTTGGTGGCTTCGTTAGTAGTAAGTTGTCTCAGTAGCTCAACGGTACGTTCGGGCGTTTGTTGCTTCAAATTAACAATGATTGTTGCAGTATTCCGCAAATTTCTTGTATTATTTTTTTGTTGTTCAGTCGTTGTGTTTGGACAATCGGTTGATAATGTTGCGGTTATTGAACTGGGTGATTCCCACTTTTCTATTGAACGGCCCTACACCATATCCGTTCTGATTCCAAACAGCGAAAGCAGGCCGGCTCTCGCCTTTCCCGATCTGCCCGGCTTCACCAAAAAAGGCATTACGACGAATACAACAACCACAGAATCAGGTGACAAGACGGTAACTAATCAAATTATTGTGCAGAGCTATCAAGCCCGTGCACCCGGCAAATTTCGGGTGCCGCCGTTTAGCTTAGTGGTCAATGGAGTAACCATTCAATCGGCCGGGGCGTTGCTGACGATTCAACCCGCGGCCGTGGTATCTGCGCCAACGACTGCTCCGGTGGTGACTCCCTCAAACGGAGCGGCCTTCCTGGCCCTGCGTCCGTCCAAGTCAACTATTTACGCGGGCGAAGGCGTAGCGCTGACGCTGTCCTTTTTCGTGGCCGATACGTATCCCTACGTATTGGACTTTGTCGGGGTGAACCAGCAGTTGCAGGCCCTACTCAAACAGATTCGACTACCGAATACTTGGGAGGAAAATTTGCCAATTCGGGAGCTTGAGCCGGTGCCGGTTGTCATCGGTGGTAAGAAATTTCGGGAGTACCGGCTTTACCAAAGCGTTTTCTTTCCCCTGTCGGCGCGACCGCTGCAACTACCCGCCGTATCGCTGCGGTTGCTGCGGCAGCGCCCGGTGATTGGGCCGCCATCGGCGCAGCCCGAAACACTCACCTTTAGCAGCACGCCCGTTTCGGTGACGGTTCGACCCTTGCCACCCCACCCGCTACGGGGGCGGTTGCCAGTCGGCCGGTTCCGGCTGGAAGAGTCTGTGGATCGACTCCACGTTGGCGTCGGTCAGAGTGTACGCTATACGTTCGGTATCGTTGGAGCGGGCCCCCGAGCCCCCTTGGCCGCG
>CAXUEB010000338.1:0-1020 GCA_964249775.1 uncultured Spirosoma sp. | reverse complement strand
CCGATATCGGTGGGTTTGGTGTGGCGGGGCCACGGCCCCCCGGGGCCCCGCTCCAGTACTGCTCGAAAAAGGCATGGCGACGGTGGACGTGTTTCCGCCCCAGGAGCGGCACACCGTCGATCATGCGGGCGGTCAGGTAACGGGTCAGAAGACGTTTACTTATTTTCTGGTGCCGCGTCAGGACAGACCTATCCCATTGGCAGACTGCTTTCAATGGATATACTTTGACCCCACTACGACTCGCTACGATACCCTACGGTCGGATCGGATTGTACAAGTTGGCGGCCCCGGCGCGGCCCCCGGCCAAACCCGGGCTGATCGGTCGAGTGTGTCGGCTGTAAGCGAACCGCCGAACGCACCAACGGCCAATGTTCGGTCCATTTACGCCGGTATCGACGCACTCGACAGTACACACCAACCCATCAACGGCGTTGCCTTAACCCGCCTTATTGCCAACGTGCTGGTTGTGGTGATGCTACTGGGGATGATTTTTGTGTTTTTTAAACGATAAAGTTGTCAGTTGCACCCGAATCTACCCGTTTGTGGGCCGATCGTTGGGGTAACCGGCGTCATCCGCGGCTATGAGCAGTACGTACGGAACGATTTTCAAAATTTCAACTTTCGGCGAGTCACACGGGTCGGCCATTGGCGTCGTCATTGACGGCTGCCCGGCCGGACTGGCCTTCGATTCAGTCTTTATCCAGCACGAACTCGACCGGCGCAAACCCGGTCAGTCGCGCATCACCACCCAACGGCGCGAGGCCGACGAATTTGAGGTGCTGTCGGGCGTTTTTGAGGGTCAGACCCAGGGAACGCCCATCGCCCTACTGATCCGCAACACCGATCAGCGCAGCAAAGACTACGGCCACATTGCTCAGCAGTTTCGGCCGTCCCACGCAGACTATACGTACCAAGCGAAATACGGCTCTCGCGACTACCGGGGCGGTGGCCGCTCGTCGGCCCGCGAAACGGCGGCCCGCGTGGCGGCCGGGGCGGTGGCGAAACTGGTGCTGGCGCAGC
>CAXUEB010000337.1:0-5624 GCA_964249775.1 uncultured Spirosoma sp. | reverse complement strand
GCCCAACGTAAGTTCGGGTTCGGCGTAATGTCGGCGAATGAAGCGGCGTTGCCGGGGTCGTAGTTTACCCGGAACTGCGTTAGGTTCGGCGGAAACTCCTGATTGCCCGTAACGCCCCAGTTGGCCCGCAGCTTGATGTCTGCACCCAAATCTTTCGCAAAATCTTCCTGCGACAATTTCCAGGCACCAGCCAACGACGGGAACGCACCGTATTTGTTGTTCGGCCCAAATTTCGACGACCCGTCAACCCGAACCGTTGCGGTCAGCAAGTAGCGGTCATTGATGTTGTAGTTAACCCGGCCAAAAAACGATTGCAGTTCGCTGCGGTTACGGTCCGAACCGGCCGTAAATGCTTTGAACGTTCCGCTATTATCAACCGCCGTGATGTTATTCGTGTAAGGAAAGAACGAATCTGCCGAGGTTAGGAATCGATTGGCCTGAATGAAGCTGCCGATGTTGTCGAACCGCTGATAGGCGAACCCTAATAAGCCGTCGAAGCTGCCAGGACCAAGCGTCCGGTTGTACGACAGCGTGTGCTCTAACAGTTGCGACGAACGCTGACGGTTTTGGATTACACCAACCCCTGCGTTCTGGGGGATGTTCTCGCCAAATCCGGGTATGTTGCGGAAAATAGACGTCCGACGTTCCGAGTTTGAATTATCAATTCCAAAATTCAGCTTGTACGAAAGTCCGTTCAGGATTTTCCAAGTAGCACTGACGTTACCTAATGTCCGGCTCGTCGGGCCTTGGTCATTAATTAAGTCCAGCAACGCCACCGGGTTACGGAACGAATTACCATTGGGTACGCCCGCGGCATTGTAGCCATCCGGGGTAAAGTACCGTCCCTGCGCGTCAAATATGGGATACGTTGGGTTGGTCTGAATGGCCGCTCCGATCAGGTTACCTTGAAAACCGGCGTTATCCGAGTTCAGTACGTACGTATCGTTTACATTCGAGGTTGTCAGTTGCAGGTCCAGCACAACTTTATCGTTGAACAGTTCGTGCGACGCGTTGATCCGACCCGTTACCCGGCGCAAGCCCGACTTCTTTACTAAGCCCTGAATGTCCGAGTAGCCCAGGGAGAAGTTGTACCGGGTATCGTCGTTACCACCACCGTAGTTGATGTTGTAGTTCTGCGATATCGACGTACGGAAAATCTCTCGTTGCCAATCCGTCGAAGCCCCCGCGTTAATGGTTGGCGACGTAGCGTCCCCACCCGAAGCCGTTACCGCGGCCGGATATTCACTCGCCGTCAAGACGTCGTACCGGCGTAGCGTTCCGCCAAAGCTGGTGTTGGCCGACACGTTCAACTGCTTCTGACCCGATTTGCCGCGTCGGGTTGTGATCAAGACCACGCCGTTTGCGCCCCGCGCACCGTAAATAGCGGCCGACGAAGCATCTTTCAACACCGAAATGTTTTCAATATCGTCCGGGTTGAGGAAGTTGAGCGGGTTGCGGGCCGACGAGCTACCACCCCCTAAATCGCGTCCACCCGAGGATACGTCACCACCGTCGAGCGGAACGCCGTCTACCACGAACAAGGGGTTGTTATTCGAGCGCACCGACGTTGTTCCGCGAATCCGGATGTTAACGCCCGCGCCCGGCTCCCCGCTGGCCGGCGTAATTTGGATACCCGAAGCGCGGCCTTGCAGCAACTGCTCCGGCGAGGCAATGACCCCGCGGTTAAAGTCCTTCGTCCCAATGGCCACTACGCTACCCGTTGCATCCTGCGCGCGCTGGGTACCGTAGCCGATAACGACGACTTCGGTCAGCGACTTGGCGTCTTCGGCCAAGGTTACGTTTACTTCCGTGCGGTTGCCAACGGCAACTTCCTGCGTAGCGTAGCCAATCGAGCTGAATACCAGCGTTGAGCCGGTCGGCGTGTTTGCTAACCGGAACGCCCCGTCGCCGTCCGTTGCCGTACCGCGGGTCGCTCCTTTAATCTGAACCGTTACGCCCGGTAGGCCGATGCCCGAGTTATCGGTCACCTTCCCCGTTACCGTTGCATCCTGTGCCCAGGCCGTCGCGCCACCGAGCACCGTTGCCAGCATCAGCAGCAGAGCCATAAGGCCCACACGACCGAACGACTGGGACTGGCAAACGCCAATCTGACCTACGTAGTCACCGAAGCGATTAACTGTGTAGGATTTGTTCATCATAGACTTAGGATAAAAGTTTGAAATATTTGATGAAATTTTAGTTAGAAATCAATTTCCGACGCCATTGTTTAAGAAGCACACAAATAAAATGCACGTCTGCACTTGGCTATAAACGGACAAATTGTAGCAACCTGGCCCGAAAATGTTGAACATAAATTCTAACTGAACCGCAAATTACATCACCGAATGGCATAATAACAAGTCCTGCTTTGTTAAAAGCGACTTAAAAAAGGTCAATATTGTACCATAAAATTACTTAGATCAATAAGACTATACTGCGTTTTTCTTATATCCTTGGCGACAATGAATTGAGCACACAGATTAATACACAAGCAGTTACATATTAATAATCGGTTAGACGCTGTACAATTGATAGACTGAGTCACACTAAATAGGATTGAACGCTCAACGCTAAAAATTTGTAGTTCTTACGGGAGCTTTGCTTAACTATTTCGATCAGCGCATCGAGTACGCTGGTCAGCAGCGTCTATGCGTGCAGAAGACCTTGAACATCTGGCCGGTCAGCTATCCGGCGAACTACACAACGATCTTACCCAACGGACGCTCTACGCGACGGATGCTTCGGCCTACCGCGAGATGCCCACGGCCGTCGCCGTTCCAAAGACCGTTGACGATCTAAAAACGCTGATTGCCTTCGCTCGTGCGCACAAAACCTCGCTGATTCCGCGCACGGCCGGCACGTCGCTGGCGGGTCAGGTGGTAGGCAGCGGCATCGTCGTCGATGTATCAAAGCACTTCACCAAGGTTCTGGAAGTCAACCCCGCCGAGCGATGGGTGCGGGTGCAACCGGGCGTCGTGCGCGATGAGTTAAACCAGTACTTAAAGCCTTATGGTCTGTATTTTGGCCCCGAAACGTCGACCGCCAACCGGGCCATGATCGGGGGCATGGTCGGCAACAATTCGTGTGGCTCCAACTCAGTTGTTTACCGCGCCACGCGGGAGCACACCCTGTCGGTGAAAGCCCTGCTGGCCGACGGTTCTGAGGTAGAGTTTGGTTCGATGAGCGGCTGGAATTTTACGAAGTCCGTTAGCGAAGCCAGTCGTCGGAACGGCTCGGCAACGTTGGCTGACAAGATTCTCCTAAAAACCAACGCCATTTTGTCGAATCCGGCGAATCAGGAAGAAATTCGTCGGAATTTTCCGAAGCGCACGATTGAACGGCGCAACACGGGCTACGCGCTCGATGAGGTGCTGGAAATGGAACCGTTTACACCGGGTGGAGCACCGTTCAATCTGGCCAAATTCATTGCCGGCTCCGAGGGTACGCTCTGTTTTCTGACGGAGATCAAGCTTAATTTGGTACCCCTGCCCCCGAAGGAAGGTGGTTTGGTCTGCGTCCACTGTCATTCGATTGACGAGTCGCTCCGAGCGACGTTGGTGGCCCTTAAGTACAAGCCCTACGCGGTTGAATTAATCGACGACATCATTCTGGAGCGGGCGGACGAGAACGTAGAGCAGCGAAAAAATTCGTTTTTCGTTCAAAAAACACCGACAGACCACTTTCCCATTATCCTCGTAGTAGACCTGTCGCGTGACACACGAGTGGAGATTGAGCAGTTAGCGGCCGAGATGGAAGCCGAACTGCGGGCGGCCGGACTGGGCTATTATTATCCGCTGCTGTTTGGCGAAGACACCAAAAAAATCTGGACGCTCCGTAAAGCCGGGCTGGGCCTGCTGGGCAACTTACCCGGCGACGCAAAGGCAGTAGCTGTTGTCGAAGACACGGCCGTCGACGTGCGCGACCTGCCCGATTACATTCGCGACTTCAACGAAATTATGCGTAAGCATAACATGGCGTCGGTGCATTACGCCCACGCCGGTTCGGGCGAGCTGCACCTGCGGCCGATCATTAACCTGAAAACCGAAGAAGGCCACCGACAGTACCGGCTGATTGCCGAAGAAATTGCGACGCTGGTCAAGAAATACGACGGTTCGCTGTCGGGTGAGCACGGCGACGGGCGGCTGCGGGGCGAGTTTATTCCGCAGATGGTTGGGTCGCACAATTACGACCTGATGCGGCAGATCAAGCACACCTGGGACCCCGACGGCATTTTCAACCCCGGCAAGATTGTGGAGACGCCCCCGATGGATACTTACCTGCGCTACGAAGCGGGGCAGCAGACGCCGGCGTTTCAGACGTATTTCCGGTACGAAAACCAGGACGTGCTGCAACACGCCGAACAGTGCAACGGCTCAGGCGACTGCCGCAAGACGCAGGCGTCGGGCGGGACGATGTGCCCCAGCTACATGGCCACCCGCAACGAAAAAGACACAACGCGGGCGCGGGCTAATATCCTGCGCGAAATGCTAACGCGTTCGCCGAAGGAAAACCGCTTTGACCACGAAGAAATCAAAGAAGTGTACGACCTGTGTTTGTCGTGCAAGGGCTGTAAGAACGAGTGTCCGTCGAACGTCGATGTGTCGAAGCTGAAAGCCGAGTTTTTGCAGCATTATTACGACGCCAACGGCGTACCCGTCCGCTCGCGGCTGATTGCCAATTTCGCCCGGCTTTCGGGTCTGGCTCAGTTCGTACCGTGGGCTTGGAATGGCGTACTGGGCACACCCGCGCTCCGGCGCATCGCTAACCGCGTTGTGGGTTTCCACCCCGACCGAACCATGCCGATGCTGAGCAAAACGACGTTGAAGAAGTGGTTTAAGGATAAAACTGCGCGGTCCGCCGTTGCGAAGCGAGGAGCGGGAAAAGAGGAGTTGCTTGCGCCGGACAGATTCAGCCCTCGTCCTTCACCCTCCACAATCTTACTCTTCTGCGACGAGTTCACTAACTTCAACGACGTAGCGGTTGGCCAGAAAGCGGTTCAATTGTTTGAGCGGTTGGGGTACGAGGTCGTGATTCCTGACCACGGCGAAAGCGGTCGGGCGGCTTTGTCTAAAGGCTTGTTAAAGTACGCTAAAACGCTGGCCGAGCGGAATGTGCGCCAGTTGAAAGACCTCGTCACGGCCGAAACGCCCCTGGTCGGCCTGGAGCCATCCGCGATTTTAACGTTCCGCGACGAGTACCCGGATCTCGTGGATGAATCGCTCGTTGCCGACGCCAAGCGCCTTGCCGAAAACGCCCTGACGTTCGAGGAGTTCATAGCCCGTGAACTGGAAGCCGGCCGTATCAAGTCCGAGCAGTTCACCGATGAAACGCGATTGATTAAGTTACATGGCCACTGCCAGCAGAAGGCCGTTTCGTCGCTCGTACCCAGCAAAAAAGCCTTGTCGTTACCAAAGAACTACACGGTCCAACTCATTCCGTCGGGGTGCTGTGGTATGGCCGGGTCGTTTGGCTACGAAGCTGAGCACTACGAGGTGTCGATGAAGATTGGCGAGTTGGTCCTTTTCCCAACCGTCCGTCAGCAGCCAGAGAACGTTATCATTGCCGCACCCGGCACATCGTGCCGCCACCAGATTAAGGACGGAACCGCGCGCAAAGCCCAGCAC
>CAXUEB010000336.1:5321-5635 GCA_964249775.1 uncultured Spirosoma sp. | reverse complement strand
AACGGCGCAGCATCCGGGGCGGCACGGATGGGTCGCGGCTGTCGTTCATGGGTCTGCCGTGCCCGAACCTTTTCGCGGGCGAACACGCGTTTCACTCCCGGCAGGAATGGGTATCGGTTGGGGACATGCAACGCGCGGTAGAGGTCATTGTAAACGTCGCGCGGGTGTGGGAGGAGCGGGCATGACGACCGCCCGCATCGCCGTCGACTTTGGCTTAGTCGTGCTGATCTGGATCGTTCAGCTCATTATCTACCCCAGCTTTCGGTACTACAGCCCGGCTGAACTGGCCGTTTGGCATCCCAAATACAGCAACC
>CAXUEB010000336.1:3188-5311 GCA_964249775.1 uncultured Spirosoma sp. | reverse complement strand
GCTACGGCGTTCGGGGCCGTGCCAATTCACAACGCCATTGCCGCCGGCGACGCGTCGCCCGAAACGTTGGCCCGGTTGGTGAGCGTCAATTGGGTCAGAACCGTGGGATGGACCTTGGTTTTTCTGCTTGGTCTCTGGCCGTACGGGCGCACGTTACTGTAATTTGGTTGGGGCCAAGTGCGGTCATTCGAAAGGCTGATGAACGATGAATGCGGGATAACCATTCATCGTTCATCAGGGCTCGTGTCATCGCGGTGCGTTCTGCGCCGTCGGCACGTTCTCGAATAAGGGCGCGTAATCGTCGCCCAGCGAGTGCTTGACTTTGTGCATCTCGCCTTCGGTAATCATCGGACCGAACACCTGCATAAACTGCTTGGCGTAGCGTTCGCCGGTTTGGGCGTCGACGCCCACTTTGTCGCCCACGCGCTGGTAGAACTCGGTCAGTTTAAAGCGTTCGCCCTGATCGCGCTCTTCGGGACTCATCTCGCGGATGATGTCCATCAGGGGGGCGGGCAGTTGCGCGCCAAGGTTATCGGCGGCATTGCCGGCTAAGTGTTTGGTCAGCGTGTGCAAAAACGCCCGCGTAATGTCGAGCACTTCGGTTTCGGTCTGAACGCCGAGTTTTTCTTTCGCTTCGTGGATGAATTCAGGATACTGCATACCGTTGCTTTGCGGTTATTGTTGTTTGGCTATCAACTCAGCGTAAGGGTAAGATGTTAGCGCGGCCCAAAAAATCTGCCCGGTTGCAACCCTTTTCATGGGTTCGTAGTCTTGTCCAAAACTAACGTGCACGATCGTGAAACAGCTTTTATGGACAATCGCCCTGGTCGCGACCAACGCGGCCGTTTACGGGCAACGGACCGAGTTTTCGGTGCAGGCGGGTTCGGGTTTATTCTCGTTCCGAGGGCCGGGGGCCGTTGATGAAGTACTTGTCCGTAGTAATTCTGGGTCTTACCCGTTTGGCTACATATACAACCCTTTCAGTCGCTCTGGTAACCTTTATTACGAATTGACTGTTGGTGTTCGGCATGTAACTAACTCACGATTCGTGTATGGTGTTCAAGTGGGTTACGAAACTCACCAAAGTTTGATGACTGTTATTGGATATTGGTACGAAGGTCCATACTACGATTATCCGGATACACTCAAGGCAGGTAAGGCACTTATAAGAAATCGATACTTAAATCTGCAACCGTTTGTCGGTAAGCGCGTTTGTTATAAAAAAGTTGATCTTGATATAACGGCTGAACTTGACTTCGGCGTTGGTCTGTCAAGCAGGGAAAAAGCCGTAATCATCAGCAGCGCTGGTAAATATATCGTTACTACCAAGCGCCCACTACCCACTGTTGACTTCCGCCCGCGTCTGAACCTCACCGGTTACTACCGGGCGTTCGGACTGAGCCTTGGTTATTCGCACGGCATTACGAATTACTCGGCCGGGCAGTATGGAAATCGGCCGGAAGTGTATTCGCGCATGTGGCGAATCGGCGTTGCGTATCGCTTGGGTAAGCCGGTTTAGCGATTGAAACTTTACCGGTTCTAAACCGGAACGCGTAGCCCCGCAAGGGTTGGGGCACCCGTCAGCATCTGCTGAAACCACCGCCCCGACGCTTTGACGATGCGCTGCTGGGTGCGGAAATCAACGTACACCAATCCGAAGCGGGGACGGTACCCTTCGGCCCACTCGAAGTTATCCATGAACGTCCAGACGAAGTAACCGTCTGCCGGAAACCCATCCTGCTTTGCCCGCAGCACGTTCTGGAGGTAGTTTTGGTGGTAGTCCACCCGCGCCGGATCATGGACCGCGCCGTTCTGAACGGTGTCGTAGAAAGCCGCCCCACTTTCGGTAATGTAGATTTTCTTGACGGCCGCGTACTGCCGGAACTGCCGGATGACGCGGTACATACTTTCGGGTGACACCTCCCAACCCATTTCCGTGATCAGCGGCACGCTCCGCCGGAGGGGCGACACTTCCTTGGCCCACAGGTACGGCATGAAATACGACTGCTCGACCACCACCCGGAAGTAGTGCTGCAAGCCAATAAAATCAAAGTCAAACGCCAGCCGTTCGCCGTCGCCGGGTTTGGCTACGTTCCGGGCGATGTCTCTTAAAAACGGCAACG
>CAXUEB010000336.1:0-3178 GCA_964249775.1 uncultured Spirosoma sp. | reverse complement strand
TCGCTGGGGTAACCTAAGCCGAGCGCGGGTTCGATAAACAACCGGTTCAGGAGCGCGTCGACGCGGAGGGCTGCGGCCTGGTCTTTCGCCGACGGCGTAAACGGATCAACGGGTGAGCAGGAAAACGTGGTGCCCACCTGCGCGTTGGAGACGTTCTGCCGGACGACGCGCCCCCCCTCGGCCTGCGCCAGCGCCGTGTGATGAATGACCGGTAGGACATACCGAAAACTGCGCCGACCGGGCGCGTGCTGCCCCGTGAAGTAGCCCAGTACCGACGATGCCAGCGGCTCGTTCAATACCAACCAATGCTTGACCTTGTGGCCAAACGCCTTCGTGCAGATGTCGACGAATTCGGCAAACCAGTCCACGATTTGCCGGTTGGTCCAGCCGCCCCGGTTTTCGAGCGCCTGCGGCAAATCCCAGTGGTACAACGTAATCCAGGGTGTAATGCCGATTACCAGACAGTAGTCGATGAGCCGGTCGTAAAAGGCTAAGCCGGCGTCGTTGATACGGCCGCCTTGCCGGGGACCGACGCCGTCGGGCAGCACGCGCGACCACGAAATCGAGAATCGGAAATGGTCGAAGCCCAACTCCTTGTGCAGCCGCAAATCTGACTCGTAGCGGTCGTAGAATTCGCAGGCAACGTCGGCGTGTTCGCCGGTTTTTATCTTACCCCGTTGGTGGCTGAAGGTATCCCAAATGGATGGTCCGCGGCCGTCGCGGTCAACGGCTCCTTCGATCTGGTAAGCGGCCGTGGCGGTTCCCCAGACGAAATCGGGGCCGAACGCGGAGCGGGTGAGGGGCGAGCCGGGTGGGTCGATGTTTGACAGGATAGGGGTTGATAAGATTGTAGGATAACAATTATGCTATAACGCCTAAAAAACCGGAACTGGTCAAGGCGTAACAAAAGCTTAACGCAACCAGGATGAATGGGTCGGACGATCGTCCCATACACTATCCCCGCTGGGAAATCGTTGCTTTAGCGGATGCCTCGTCAGGGGCGATTGCACTCGTTTATGATAAGCTTGTTTCGCTGGGGTTGGTTTGGGCTACTGGCGTTGACGTTACTGGCGGGCTGCCGCCGACCGGCTCCGACGCTGACTTCGGCTGCCAAGCAACCGGTTAATTCACTCGCTTCCACCACGACCGACTGGGCCGACGAACGCCGGCAGGGTACGGATTTTGTGGCCGCCGGCGGTACGCAGTCGACCGCCTGGCGATTAGCCATTGATTTTGCCAAACAGATGCGGCTGGCGACTGTCGGCGGCCCCGACCTACTGGTGCCCGTCCCCAAGCCGCAGCCCAGCCGCAAGGGGTTGGGCGTCGTGCTCGACTCGCGGTCGGCTCCCATGCAGGCGTCCGCCAGCCGCCGGGCGACAAGCAGCGCGCGAAACGCCGTTGGCCAAAAGCGGCTGTTGGTTTCGATCGAGCCGGTGTCCTGGCGCGACCCGCTCACCAAACGGGACTACGCGTATACGGTGCGGGTCGAGGCCAACGGTAAACCCTACGTGGGGGGCGGTGCGTTTCTGAATGCCAGCCACCGGCTCAACGGTACGTGGGTACTCGAAACGTTCCGGGGGCAACGGATGCGTCCAGCTCAGTTCGGCGACAACGCGCTGCCCTCGCTGACGATTGATCTCGCCAAAGGTAGATTGACCGGCTCAACCGGCTGGAACAAGCTCAGGGGCGACGTTCGGGCCAGCGCCGATCACCTGTCGCTCGACCCTAAACCTACCGGCCGGCCGCCCGCGTCGGGATCGCTGGAAGCCGGTTTGGTCGAAGCCTTGCGGCAAGTCTCGCTGTTTCGCATTGGCAAAGAACGCTTAACGCTGCTCGTCAACGGGCAGTACGTGATGACGTTGCGGAAAGGGTAGGAGAGTTGCTCATCAACCCAGTTTTACATGTTCCGCCGGTACTGCCCCCCAACGGCGTAGAGCGCTTGGCTTATTCGCCCCAGCGAACACACTTTGGCCGCTTCCATCAGGCTCTCGAACACGTTCCCCCCGGCCAGCGCGGTATGTTGCAGGTGGGCCAGCGCGACTTCGGCCGCGTCCTGGTTCCGCTCCTGAAACTGGCGGCACGACTCGACTTGGTAGCGTTTCTCGTCGTCGGTCGAGCGGATCACTTCGGCGGGCGTAACGGTCGGCGAACCGTTTGGATCGAGGAACGTATTGACACCAACGATGGGCAACTGACCGTTGTGCTTCAGCGTCTCGTAGTACATCGACTCTTCCTGAATCTTACTGCGCTGGTACATCCGCTCCATCGCGCCCAGCACGCCCCCGCGCTCGTTGAGGGCCAGAAACTCCTGGTACACGGCTTCTTCGACCAGGTCGGTCAGTTCTTCAACCACGAACGAGCCTTGCAGCGGGTTTTCATTTTTAGTCAAACCAAATTCGCGGTTGATAACCAACTGGATCGCCATCGCCCGGCGCACGGATTCTTCGGTTGGCGTCGTAATGGCTTCGTCGTAGGCGTTAGTGTGCAGCGAGTTCGTGTTGTCGTAGATCGCCAGCAGCGCTTGGAGCGTCGTGCGGATGTCGTTGAAGGCGATCTCCTGCGCGTGCAGACTCC
Organism: uncultured Spirosoma sp.; assembly: GCA_964249775.1. Lineage (GTDB taxonomy): Bacteria > Bacteroidota > Bacteroidia > Cytophagales > Spirosomataceae > Spirosoma. Next base: position 604 of record CAXUEB010000336.1, on the reverse strand, counting down.
GCCCCGAGGTTTGAATGTGGTATTTAAGCTTTTGGCTCCGCTCGTTGGCGCGGTACTTATCCTTCATGGCCTTGGCCCAAATCCGACGCGCCACCCGGCCCAGCACGGTGTACTCCGGGTCCATACCGTTCGAGAAAAAGAAGGACAGGTTGGGCGCGAAGTCGTCTACGTGCATCCCCCGGCTAAGGTAATATTCGACGAACGTAAAGCCGTTGGAGAGCGTAAAGGCCAGTTGCGAAATGGGATTCGCGCCCGCTTCGGCGATGTGGTAACCCGAAATCGAGACGGAGTAAAAATTCTGTACCCGGTTGTCGGTAAAATATTGCTGAATGTCGCCCATCATCCGCAGGGCAAACTCGGTCGAGAAAATGCAGGTGTTCTGCGCCTGATCTTCCTTCAGGATGTCGGCCTGCACCGTCCCGCGCACCTTGCGGAGCGTGTCGGCTTTGATTTGTTCGTACACCTCGCGGGGCAAGACCTTGTCGCCCGTCGTGCCGAGCAGCATCAGGCCAAGACCGTCGTTGCCGTCGGGTAGGGAGCCGTTGTAGTGAGGGGGTGGGGGGGGGGGGGGGGGGGGGGGGGGGGGGGGGGGCTGGGGGGCGGG
>CAXUEB010000335.1:2832-5641 GCA_964249775.1 uncultured Spirosoma sp. | reverse complement strand
GTATTCATCGAGCGGGTAGCGGTACTGACCGACGAGGTAGGTGTTTCCGCCGGCATCGAGTGGGATGACGCCAACGGCCTTATTTTTGAAATGGACGACACCGTAGATTCCGGGTGTTCCGGCGGGCGTTACTACCTCTTCGTGGCGAATAGCCAGCCAGGGATTTTCGTACCTGACCGCCGAGTTGAGCGTTTGCCAGGGGTTTTCCGTCGCGTTCATGCGGCCGAAAGTACGAACTTTTCGGCGACGAATGGTTAACTTTGACCACGAAAAGCCGGATAGTCGACGCCGGGTGATCGTCCCGTTATCCCCCATGATCACACCGCAACAAGTCAAATACCGCTGGATGGGCATCTCGCTTAGCTTGAGCATCGCCCTGTTGATAATTAAATTCACGGCTTATTTTCTAACGGCATCAACGGCCATCCTCACTGATGCCATTGAGTCCATTGTCAACGTCATTGCCAGCGGTTTTGCTTTTTACAGCATCTACTTAGCCGGGCTTCCTCCCGACCAAAACCACCCCTACGGCCATGGCAAGGTCGAATTCCTGTCCTCGGGCTTCGAGGGCGCCATGATCCTCTCGGCGGGGCTGGTTATCGTCTGGCAGGCCCTGCTGAGCTTCTTTGTTCCCAAGCAACTCGACAACCTCGACTGGGGCCTCCTGCTCATTGGCGTTACAGCGGTAGCCAACGGCTTTGTGGGCTGGCGGCTCATCCGGTCGGGACGCCAGACCGATTCGCTGGCCCTCACCGCCGACGGGCGGCACCTGCTCACCGACACCTTCAGCAGCGTAGTTGTGATGATTGGCGTGGGGTTGGTAGCCCTGACGGGGCAGCGCTGGATTGATAGTTCGTTGTCGCTGCTGCTGGCGGTGGTTATCATTTACAATGGATTTCAGATTACCCGGCAGTCGGTAGCCCGGCTCATGGACGAGACCGACGCTCCTACGCTCGACCGCGTGGTGACACTGCTCCACATCCACAAAGACCGCAACTGGATCGACGTCCATAACCTGCGCGTTCAGAAATACGGGTCCGACCTGCACGTCGACTGCCACCTGACGCTGCCTTACTACTGGGAACTGAGCCAGGTGCACGACGAGGTCCATAATTTTGAGGATACCCTGAAGGCTGGTTTCAAAGGCGAAGTCGAAATATTCGTGCATACCGATCCCTGCATGAAAGAATGCTGCCACTACTGCCGCGTGGCCAATTGCCCCGTGCGGGCATCGGCGTTCATTCGCGACGTGGAGTGGACAGCCAGCAATCTGCCGCTCAACCAGAAACATTTCGTGCCGATGGCCGTGCAGGGTGCTTAAAACAATGCCCTGCTCAATCGCTTTACACCTTCTCAGCGTTTATCAGAAAAACACCCGGCTTCCTATGGCCAATCATCTTTTCCGAATTAGTCGCTGCATCTTCCAGCTTGGGCTGCTGCTCAGCCTGAGCGCCTGCGTGAACGAGTTCGATCCGAAGCTCAATCCCAATACGGACCTGCTTGTGGTAGATGGCATCATCACCGATTTACCCGAAACGCAGGTGATTCGCATCAGCCGGTCCCGCTCTAACCGCGACAGCACGGTCAGCACTCCGCTTACCAAAGCGGCCGTGGAAGTAGTGGTGAATGGACAGTCTATTTTGTTGAGTGAAAACCCAAAAGAGTTGGGCAGCTATCAACTGCCAGACAACTTCCGGGGGCGGGTAGGCGACCGCTACCAACTGCGGTTCACGACCGCTGCGGGAACCCGGTACGAATCGACGACGGAACAAATGACCCCCGTACCGCCGATTCAGAAAATCTACGATCAGTTCAACCCGCGGGGCATCGAGAAAGTCACCAAAGACGGCTACATCCCCTCGAACGACATTTACGTCGATTTTCAGGACCCCGCCGGTGAGCGCAACTTTTACCTGTGGCGCTGGACCCAGTACGAACCGCAAACCTGGTGTGCCTCGTGTCGGCAGGGGCGTTACTACCTCACCGACCTGGGTAATGAACTGACCGGCGGCTGCGTGTCCGATAATAAATTAGGCGTTTTTGAGCGCTTTGAATACACGTGCTTCCAGTATTGCTGGGACATTTTCTACAACACCGACGTCAATATCTTTGCCGACCAGTTTGCCAATGGTCGGCCACAGGCAGCGCGTCCCGTCGCCAAAATTCCCCTGCGGCAAACGAACCCAACCCTGGTAGTTGTGCAGCAGTTATCGCTGTCGGTGGATGCGTACCGGTACTACCGGTTGTTTGCCGATCAGACTCAGAACACCGGAACGCTCGCCGACAGCCCACCCGCACCTACGGCGGGCAACGTGCGCAATGTGGCCAACGACCGCGAGAATGTAGTGGGGTATTTTTCAGCCTCGTCCGTGTCTGAAAACCGGTATTACCTCGACCGCCGGAATACGCAGGGCGGTGTGCCGGATGGCCTGTTCTTTTACCAGACCGGCCGGATGCCCAACGTTGAACCGCCCCGCGTTACGGGTCCAATCCCAGTAACGCTGTCGATTTACGGGCAGGGCGTACCGTCGGCCATTTGTGTGCAAAGCCGCAATCGAACCCCCATTGCGCCGAGAGGGTTTCGGTAAACGTACGTTTACCCAACTGATTGTCGCGTTTCAAAGACTGGCATAACCATGACAATGAACCGTTCGGACACCATAAGCATCAACCGTCGCATTGGCAGGCATTTGGCTGCTATTGTTGGGCTATTCGGGTTGCTCGGCGGCATGCTGGCCGGTTGTCAGCAAACTGATCCCACGCCAGCACCCGTAACTCCTCCCCCCGTTTCGGCGACGGTCACCGCGCC
>CAXUEB010000335.1:0-2822 GCA_964249775.1 uncultured Spirosoma sp. | reverse complement strand
GTATTCAGCGGTGGGCGTTCCGGGCCGACACTTCAATACAGTCCAGCCCTACGGTAGCGAATGGAATCGTCTACGTAGGCAGCAACGACTTCAACCTGTACGCCATTGATGCTACGACGGGCGCAGAACGGTGGGCGTTCCGGACGGGGGCATTTGTGTATTCGAGCCCGGTGGTTGTCGATGGAGTCGTTTACGTGGGCTGTCAGGATGGTAAGCTTTACGCCATCGACGCTGTTTCGGGCGACCTTCGGTGGCGATTTGCGGTTGACTTCGGTCTTTATTCCAGCCCGGCCGTGGCTAATGGGCTCGTGTACATTGGCGGGCAGGACGACAATTTGTACGCCCTTGATGCGGCTACGGGTAAGTTGCGGTGGCTCTTCAAAACGAACGATTACATCCTGTCCAGCCCAGTAGTGGCCGACGGGATCGTGTACGTTGGCAGTCAGGATAATCAGCTTTACGCCGTCGACGCGCTCACTGGCAAACGACGCTGGGCGGTCAAAACCGGTAGCCTGATCGACTCCAGCCCGGTAGTCGCCAACGGGCGGGTGTATATCGGCAGCTACGACGGTAATCTGTACGCGCTCGACGCCACGACGGGCAACCGCCGTTGGGCCGCGAAAACAAACAATGCCATTTATTCAAGTCCGGTGGTGGCCAACGGGCTTGTTTACATCGCCAGCCGTGACCACTCACTCTACGCCATTGATGAAAATACGGGTGTCCGGCAATGGACGTTCACCACGAACTACGATATTTATTCCACACCCGTTGTAACCGGCGGAACTGTCTACGTGGGCAGCAACGACTTTAGTTTCTACGCGATCGACGCCCACACAGGGCAGCAGCGTTGGGCATTTAAAACGGACGGCATTGTTATATCAAGTCCCGCTCTGGCGCAACCGAACGTAGTGGCGGGTTATTATCCATCAATCAGCGGGACCGGCAGGTAAGGACATGAACAGATGCAGTATGATCAAGCTAACGTCTCTCTCCGTTATTAGTCTGCTGGTAGGTCTGTACGCCTGCGTGAACACCTACGACCCTACATTTACCCCCAACACAAACCTGCTCGTGATCGATGGCGTCGTGACGGACCTACCCGGACTGCAGACCATTGGTATCAGCCGGTCGCGTTCCACCCGCGACAGCACCACCAGTACACCCATTCAGCGAGCCGCCGTCACGGTCACCGTCAACAGTACGACAGTCGTGCGCCTGAGCGAAGTACAGCCCGGTCTGTACCAGTTTCCCGCCGATTTCCGGGGGCGGGTGGGCAATACGTACCAACTCCATTTTCGCACCGAAGAAGGCGTGCCGTACGAATCGTCCGTTGAAACGATGGTGTCGGTGCCGCCCATTTTGCGCGCCTACGATCAGTTCAACGCGCAGGGCATCAAAACCACCGCCGACAGCCGTCCTGTGCCAACCAACGACGTGTACATTGATTTTCAGGACCCCGCCGGACAAACCAACTTTTACCTGTGGCGCTGGCGACTCTACGAATCCCAGTCGTGGTGCGCCACCTGCGAACAGGGCCGTTATAAAGTCGTGGACATTGGCCCCGTCGGGAGCGGGCCGATCAACGTACTCGGCTGCGTTCGGGACTCGACGCTGGACCGGTTCACCGTATTCGATTATCCCTGCCGGGGCGTGTGCTGGGATATATTTTACAGCACCGCTGTCAACACGTTCGCTGACCTATACGCCAACGGGCAGTTGCAGGTGGGTCGGAAGGTAGCCAGTATTCCCATCTACCAGCGCGATCCGGCCTCGTTGGTAATCGAGCAACTGTCGCTCTCGCCCAACGCGTATCGGTACTACAAGCTGTTTGCCAATCAGACCCAAAACACGGGAACGCTGGCCGACACGCCCCCGGCCCCGCTGGCGGGCAACGTGCGCAACCTGACGGACGAACGCGAGAAAGTAGTGGGCTACTTCTCGGCCGCGTCGGTAGCAGTTCAACCGTACAAGCTCACCCGTCAGAACGTGACTACCGGCTCATTCCAGGGACTTTTCTATGCCCTAAACCGGCGGATTCCCAGCCTGGCATTTAACCCTGACGGCACCCGAACTGGTATCCCATCGGCGTTGTGTATCCCCAGTCGAACCCGCACTGACGTGACGCCACCGGGCTGGAATCAGTGAATCGAAACAAAACGTTTATACTCTATTCATCCCTGCTGACGTTCCCATGATCCGATTTGTACTGTTGCTTTTTCTGTTTGTCCTGACCACCATTGCCCACGCTCAGGTAATCGTGACGCTGAAGGGCACCGTGCGCGACTCGGTCAGCAACCAGCCACTGGCCGGCATATCCGTCGTGGTCGACTTCCGCAAGTCCCTGACCGGCACCACCACCGACGCCAATGGCCGCTACTCCATTCGGTTGCCCATCGGCAATCACACCGTTGTGTTTCGCAGCGTCGGCTACGTTCCGTTTCGGCAAAACGTGGATTTGGTGGAAAACGAAACCGTCGTCGATGGGCGGATGGTGACGGTTTCGAGTCAGTTGGAAGAGGTCGTCGTCACCAGCAAGGGCTTCGACCGCACCGTGCGCCAGCCGCTGCTGGGCGTTAGCCAGATCAACGTCTCGACCTTGCAGCGGCTCCCGGCCGCGCTGGGCGAGGTCGATTTGCTGCGGGGCTTGCAGATGCTGCCGGGCGTGACGAGCGTGGGCGAAGCGGCCAACGGGGTCAACATTCGGGGTGGCACGACGGACCAGACCCTGATCCTCTTAGACGATACGCCCATTTTCAACCCAACGCACATGTTCGGGCTGTTTTCAGTATTTCCGCCCGATGCCATGACTGGCGTGGATC
>CAXUEB010000334.1:1847-5652 GCA_964249775.1 uncultured Spirosoma sp. | reverse complement strand
GCACTGGCGCAATCCGATTCCAGTTTAATTAACAAATCCTTACCCGACTCGACGACTTTCGTTCGGGCGACATTAGTGCGGGGTACGGTCGGTGAAACGGCTAACGGTCGGCGTTCCCCGCTCGTGGGCGCTACCGTGCGCTGGCTCGGCACCGTCGTCGGCACCGTAACCGACTCAATTGGCCGTTTCAGGCTTTCTACGCAGGCAACGACCAATCGTCTGATTGTTAGTTACGTCGGCTATCAGTTGGATACGCTGACGGTTACGAACCCGGCTGCGGATTTAATCGTTACGTTGCGCTCGGACGGTCCGACGGCCCGGCAGACGTTGCAGGAAGTAACGGTTTCGGCCGCGCCGGGGCCGATTGATCGCATCAACCCTATCCAAACCGAACTCATTACGCAACGGACGCTGGCCAAAGCCGCCTGTTGTAACTTGTCGGAGAGCTTCGAGACCAACGCGTCGGTGAGCGTGTCGTACAGCGACGCCGTCACGGGTGCGAAGCAGATTCAGTTTCTGGGCTTGGGCGGGCAGTACGTACAAACCAACGTCGAAAACATTCCGACGGTGCGCGGACTGGCCACGACCTTCGGGCTGAATTACATTCCCGGCACCTGGATTACGAGCATCGACGTGGGCAAAGGGGCCGGCTCGGTTGTGAACGGCTACGAAAGCATGAGCGGGCAAATGAACGTTGAACTGCAAAAGCCGGACACTCCGGATAAGCTGTTTCTGAACGGCTACGCCAACAGCTTCGGGCGGCTCGAAGGCAACGCGAACTGGTCGAAGCCGATTAATTCAAAGTGGAGCGTGGGCGTGCTGGGGCACGCCAGTACGTTGCGTTCGGAGATTGACCAAAACAACGATGGTTTTCGCGATTTACCGCTCTATACGCAGGTCAACGCCGTGAACCGTTACAAATACAACGGCGACCGGCTGATGGCGCAGTTCGGCGTAAAAGCGCTCTACGAAGACCGTCACGGCGGACAGTTGGCGCGGTTTGGGGCTTCCCGATATAGCTTTGGCAATACAACCAAACGGGTAGAGTTCTTCTCGAAAACCGCCCGGCTCTACCCCGACCAGCCGTATAAAGGGCTGGGCCTGATCCTGAACGGCGTTCATCACCAGCAAACGGCTAACTTTGGTTACCGGCCCTACGACGGGCAGCAGCGGACGTTCTACGCGAATCTGATCTACCAGTCGATCATCGGCAACACGGGGCATACCTACAAGGCGGGTTTGAGTTACCTGCTCGACGACTACCGGGAGCGGCTGGGCATTCTAAGCACGAGCCGCACCGAAGTTGTGCCGGGCGCGTTTGTGGAGTACACCCACACCTATCCCGAAAAACTGACCTTGGTGCTGGGTGGTCGGTTCGACTACCACAACCTGTTTGGGGCGCAGTGGACCCCGCGGGCGCATTTGAAGTACAACTTGAAGCCGAACGTAGCACTGCGGGCGTCGGCCGGGCGCGGCTTCCGAGTGCCCAATCCGCTGGCCGAGAATTTCGGCTACTTCGTTAGTTCGCGGGCAGTGTTTCTGACCGCAGCCGTGCGGCCCGAGATTGCGTGGAACTACGGCCTGAGCTTGACCAACGACTTTTTGCTGCTGGGCAAGAAGGCGTCGCTGGTGTTGGATTATCACCGGACGAATTTCCGGAATCAGTTAATCGTCGATGTGGAGCACCCCGGCGAACTGTACTTCTACAATCTGCAAGGGCCGAGCTTCGCCAACAGTTTCCAGGCCGAGTTGAACGTGCAGCCCGCCCGGCGCTTCGACATCAAAGCCGCTTACCGGTTCTTCGACGTGCGCCAGACGATGGGCGCGCCATTCGGGGAAAGTCGGCTGCTGCCGCGCATGATGGTCAGCCGCGACCGGGTGCTGCTCAACGCCGGGTATGCCCTGCCCTTCGACAAGTGGAAGTTCGACGCGACGCTGCAAGGAAACGGTCCCCGGCGCATTCCGTACCTGAGCGAAGGCTACCAGCACACGACCTACGCCAACATGCCAACCGACCGGGCACCGAGCTTCTACAATCTCAACGCGCAGGTGAGCCGGGCGTTTCGGAGCGGCTGGGAGGTGTATTTGGGTGGCGAAAACCTGACCGGCTTCCGGCAGACCGATCCAATTGTGGCGGCTAATGATCCGTTCGGTCCCAGCTTCGACGCCGGCGCGCGCGTCTGGGGACCCATCACGGGCCGCATGGTGTACGTCGGATTCCGGTTTAAACCAATCTGAACGGCTACCCATGACATTAACCATCCGCAATATGGTGTGCGACCGCTGCAAGCGCGTCGTGCGGGAAGAACTCGAACAGCTCGGTTTGTCGGTTGGGCGGGTTGCGTTGGGCGCGGTCGACGTGGCAGACCTACCAGCAGCGATGACGCTCAATGACGTGCGGCACACGTTGCAGGCCAATGGATTTGATCTGGTCGAAGGCCCTAAACAAGCGCTGGTCGAGCACTTAAAAGTGCTGTTGGTCAACGAGGTGCAACACTTGAAAGGCGAACGATTGCCGACCGAAAACTATTCGGCGTTTTTAGAGCGAAAACTGGGCTATGCGTACGCGTACCTGAGCGGGCTGTTCTCGACAAACGAAGGACAAACCGTCGAAAAGTACATCATCGCCCTGAAGATTGAGAAGGTCAAAGAATGGCTGGGCTACGACGAAATGACACTCAGCGAGATGGCTTGGCGGCTGGGTTACAGCAGCGTACAGCACCTGTCGAATCAGTTTCGGCAGGTAACGGGCCAAACGCCGGGGCAGTTTCGGAAGGCGGCTGAGGTCGGGCGAAAGGCGCTGGATTCGTTGTAGTAGAACCGGCTGGTAATTCTTACAAACGGAACCGGTTGCGGCTCGTTACCTAATTAACCACTATTGATCGACGAGGTAAACCCGTTTACGTTCCTGGAAAACACGATGAATCACGCCGAGCACGTCCAGATCTGTTTTGACTGCGCCGAAGCCTGCGAACGCTGCATGACCGGCTGTTTAGGCGAAGAACACGTCAACCGGATGGCCGAGTGCATCCGGCTTTGTCGCGACTGCGCCGATTTCTGCACGATGTGCGCCCGGTTAACGGCCCGCAGTTCTGAATTTATAAAGCAATTCATGGTCCTGTGCGCCGATGTGTGCGACGCCTGCGCCGACGAGTGCAGTCAGCACAACGACGAACACTGCCGGGCTTGCGCCGAAGCCTGCCGTCGGTGCGCCGACGACTGCCGCCGAATGTCAGCCAATGCGTAAATCAGGGCAGGTGTGCCTTTCTTCGCCGAACGAAGCAGCACGAACACTTGACTGGTTCAAGCACCGCGACCGCACGCTGTACACGACGCAACCCCGCTCGCCATCGGGTGGGCACCATCCGCGCCGAATTTTCGTTACTACAGTATCCCAACCCCAAGCAAACCATGTTGCGCAACCTGTTTCTGTCCGCCCTTGCTTCGCTGATGCTCATGGGCAACCTGTTGGCCGGCATTCCAACCCGAGATGACCGCGAGAAAGAAGTAAAAATTAAAACTTCGGCCGTTTGCGGCATGTGCAAATCCCGCATTGAGCGCAGTCTGGCGTTCGAGAAAGGCGTGAAAGAAGCCACGTTGGACGTGAAGTCGAAGGTAGTGACGATTAAGTACAACCCGGCCAAAACTGACGTGGCTAAACTGAAAGCCAACATCAGCAAGACGGGTTACGACGCCGAAGAAGTCTCCGCCGACGAAGCCGGTTACGCCAAGCTGCCAAGCTGCTGTAAAAAAGGTGGCATGGACCATCAATAAGCGCTTGTCGGTAACGATAAAGGCCCGCCAT
>CAXUEB010000334.1:0-1837 GCA_964249775.1 uncultured Spirosoma sp. | reverse complement strand
GGCGGGCCTTTATCGTTACCGACAAGCGCTTTTATTTAAACGCGTTGAACAGTTGCGTAGCGGCCAGCGTCTGGGCCTGCTGCGCTTCGGGCACGATGGCGTACGCGCCAAAAAATTCGTGCGTCACGCCGGTGTACAACTGGTAGGTAACCGAAACGCCTTCGCGCCGGAGTTTGTCCGCCAGCTGTTGCCCTTCGGTTTGCAGCGGGTCGATTTCCGCGCCGATAATTGTAACTGGCGGCAGACCCCGTAAATCGGTTACGTCAACGAGCGAGATTTGCGGACTGTCGCCGTCGGTTGGTCTATTGAAGTATTTGTCGACGAACCATTCCACCAACGGCCGGTTCAAAGGCTGCGCATCGGCGTAGCGGTTGTACGACTCGGTGAACAAGAAGTTATTAGCCACTGGGTACACCGACAGGATGTGCACCGGCAGACCGATACCTTCGTTGCGGGCGCTCACACTGACCGTAATAGCCATGTTGCCTCCGGCACTTTCACCGGCCACGGCCACCTTGGCCGGATTACCGTTGATTGATGCTGCATTTCGTTTCACCCACAGGTAAGCCGAAAAGGCGTCCGAATGGGCCGTCGGAAACTTGTTTTCGGGGGCCAGCCGGTAATCAACCGACACAACCACCGCGCCCGTGCCCTGCGCTAAGGCAATGCTCGACGCTTCGTAGACCTCTGGGCTGGCAATGACCCAACCCCCGCCGTGGTAATACACAATCACCGGCCGCGGGCCGCTATAAGGCGTGTTGGGCGTATACGTAACAATGCGAATTGGCGTATCGCCCGCGCCCGGAATAAACCGTTGCGCAATGGTGACGTTGGTCTGCGGAGCCGCGATGTTGTTCTTGGCCAGTAGTGAGTTAACGGCGTCTTTGAAGGTTGGTTTCGTCCGCGCTTCCTGGGGCGTTAGCGTGTACAGCGGCACCGGATTGAGCCGTTGCAGTTCTTCGATAACGGCCAGCATCTGGGGCGTGATAGTTGGCCCCCAACTGGGTTTCGGGCTACTGGACTGAATGGTTTGTCCCGGCAAGGGTGGTGTGCGGTGGTCCTGGCAACCCGCCAGCGTTAGAAGACAGGCAACGACAAGCAAGCCATACCGCACGCTCGATACTTTACCCACTCGATTGGCACTACGCCCGTTAGCCGTCAGGTTGCGGCCGACCTGACCGTACTCGTAAGCATTGTTCATGATGGTTGAAAGACAGAAAAGTGATTTCCCTCTTCAACTGTCAACGGTTTAGATGGTTTGGTTTCATTACGGGCATTTACTGAGCGGTCCCGTCGTCAACGGGCAACTACTCACGATGGCGTCAGGCGGTAACGGGTTCTTCGATGGCCTCTAAGATCACCGCGCAGGCTTCCCGAATCTGGGCTTCGGTAATAATCAGGGGCGGAGCGATACGCATAGAGTTGTTGCAAAACAAAAACCAATCGGTAATGACGCCCGGACTGGATGGTCCCCGACTGGATGGTCCCGGACTGGACGGTCCCCCAGCAATGGCGCGGTCGATAACGGGTTTGAGCACGTCGAACGAGTCAAATTCGGCCGCCAGCATCAAACCTTTACCGCGGACTTCCCGGATGGCCGGGTGTTGCAACAACTGTTTAAACAACTGCCCTTTGGCTTCGGCCTGCTCGTGCAGTTTACCGTCCTGAATGACTTGCAACGTCGCCAGCGAAGCCGCGCACGACACCGGATGACCGCCGAAGGTCGTGATGTGGCCCAGAACCGGGTTGTTTTTGAACACGCTCATGATCTCGGCCGAACTGATAAACGCGCCGATGGGCATACCGCCCCCCATGCCCTTCGCGCACAGCAACACGT
>CAXUEB010000333.1:0-5667 GCA_964249775.1 uncultured Spirosoma sp. | reverse complement strand
ACTAACCATTTAAACAAAAACCGCCATGAAACTGAACGCCGGCATCATCACGCACCGCCTGGCCGAGACGAAGCGGTTCTACCAGGTCGTCCTGAACTTTGGCGTCTCGTTCGAAAACGACTTTTACATTTTGATGCACACGCCGAATCACGAGGCAGAACTAAGTTTTCTGTTGCCCAATCATCCCAGCCAGCAGCCACTGTTTCAGCCGGCGTTTACGGGTGCGGGCGTTTATCTGACGATCGAATGTTCCGATGTCGATGCCGAATACAAACGCATCCGGGCGCTGAACATCGCCATCACCAGTGACCTCCGCGACGAACCCTGGGGCGACCGCCACTTCGCCCTTGTGGACCCCAACGGCGTCGGCATTGACTTGGTGACGTATGCCAAGCCGGAACCTTGACGTAGCCTGTTCACGGTCTCATGCGCGTCCAAACCGCTGCCGTAATCGGCCGTAGAGACTCTGCAAGCGTTCGGCCTGGCGGGCGGCCTGCGGGTCGGCAATGATCTTGCCCCCGCGCACGGTTGCCCCCAGCACGATACCGGCCGCAACGAGCACCCCGTTTTTGATGATGTACTGGCCTTCGAGCGTCGGCACGAGGGGCGCATGGCGGAAGGTTTCGGCCGGAAAAAAGAACAGGGGCATAAACGTCCCAATCATTTGTAAAAACAGCAAGCCCAGCGTGACCCGCATGAACCGACCCGTTAGCAGGCCCAGCCCAATGGCGCACTCCCATGCGGCCAGCAGGGGCCGGCTAACGTCGGGCGTCACGTAGCCGAGCGTCAGCTTAGCAATCGTGCGGGCGGCCAGCGTTTCGGCGACGCTCAGGCCCGGAAAAAACTTAAGTACGCCGAACCAGAAGAAGATAATGCCCAGGGCAACGCGCAGCACGGTCAGGCCGTGGCGGGCCATCCAGTCTACGATGCGGGCGTCGAGCTTGGCAACCGGCGGGGCCGCGTTGATGAATTCTCTTTCTTCCATATTTCCTGTTAACCGCCCCGGCGGCCCGGCGCAAAGACGCAAGAATGGCGCAAAGAGCGCAAAGAAAATACTTAGCGGACTTTGCGTAACCTTTGCGTCTATGCACCGGGCCGGTTAGAAATCTTACTTATACGCCGGTATGCCCGTGATTTCCGCGCCCAGAATAAGCAAATGAATGTCGTGGGTGCCTTCGTAAGTGCTGACGGATTCGAGGTTCATCAGGTGGCGCATGACGGGATAATCGCCCGTGATGCCCATGCCGCCGAGAATTTGGCGGGCTTCGCGCGCCACGCGCAGGGCCATATCGACGTTGTTGCGTTTGGCCAGCGAAATCTGCGCGGTGGTGGCTTTGCCTTCGTTTTTCAACGTGCCGAGTCGCCAGCAAAGCAGTTGCGCCTGCGTAATGTCGGTCAGCATTTCGGCCAACTTCTTTTGAATGAGTTGGAAACTGGCAATGGGTTTGTCGAACTGAATGCGTTCGAGGGCGTAGCGCCGGGCCACGTCGTAGCATTCCATGGCGGCTCCCAACGCGCCCCAGCTAATGCCGTAGCGGGCCTGATCCAAACACTTCAAGGCACTCTTCAATCCAAACGCTTCGGGCAACAGGTTTTCTTTGGGTACGCGCACGTCCTGAAAAATCAACTCGCCCGTAGTACTGGCCCGCAAGGACCATTTGTTTTCAATGTCGTTCGTGCTGAAACCGTCCATGCCGCGCTCCACGATTAGCCCCCGAATTTTACCCTGCTCGTTTTTGGCCCACACAATGGCAATATCGGCGATAGGCGCGTTGGTGATCCAAAGCTTAGAGCCGTTGAGCAGGTAATAATCGCTGCGCTCGATGAAGTTGGTTTCCATGCCGCCAGGGTTCGAGCCGTGGTTGGGTTCGGTCAGACCGAAGCAGCCGAGCAGTTCCCCGCTGGCTAATCGGGGCAGGTACGTTTGCCGCTGCTCTTCCGACCCAAACGTCAGGATTGGGTACATCACCAGCGAACTTTGCACCGACACGCACGAGCGGCAACCCGAATCGCCCCGCTCGATTTCCTGGGTCATCAACCCGTAAGAAATTTGATCCAGTCCGCCCCCGCCGTATTCGGTCGGGATGGTGGCCCCGAACACGCCGATCTTGCCGAATTTGGCCACGAGTTGCCGCGGAAATTCGTGCCGCTGGGCGTATTCTTCAACCAAGGGCACAATCTCGCGGCTGACAAAGTCGCGCACCGCCGAGCGAACGAGTTTGTGCTCGGCCGTCAGCAAATCGTCGAGTTGGTAAAAGTCCGGCGACTCGAATGAATCGACCTTATTACGCTGGGGAGTCGTGGTTGCGGTTTGCATACGGCTTCAACTCAAAACGACGCGGGTTGTTTTGACGCGGGGCTTCTCGTTTTTTCAACAAAGCGGTGCGGCATTCTGCCACCAGACATTACGCCTTCTCTGATTCATTTTGTCTGGTCCGTTTAATACCCCCGCTTCAGCGTCACGGCGGTTTCGAGAGGTTTCCTATCCAAGAACAGCCGCAGGTTCCGCAGAAACTGATCGACCTTGCCCCAATCTTCGTCGGGTCGGCCGCCCCCGGTATGCTGCGTCAGGAGCACGTTGGGTAGGCTCCAGAGTGGATTCTCGGCGGGTAGTGGCTCGGTCGCCGTTACGTCCAGCACGGCTCCCCCGAGGTAGCCCGATTGCAAGGCGTCGATCAGGGCCGGCTCGTCGGTCGTGCTGCCCCGCCCAACGTTGGCGTACACGCTGCCCGGCTGCATGGCCGCAATCAGGTTTGCCGACACAAAACCCGTCGCCGAGCCGGGCAAGGTGTTGACGATTAGATCGGTCTGGGGCAGCACCGCTTTTAGCTCGTCGGCGGAATGCAGTTCGGCGCGGGCATCGGTGCGGGCCAGCATCTGCACGGTGCACCCACACCCGAGTAGCATCTGCCGCACGGCCAGTCCGATGGCTCCCGCGCCCAACACAACCGCGCGCTGTCCCCGCAGCAACCGCGTCCGCTGGCGCACGGGGCTACCGTTCCACTCGCTGCGGCTTTGCAAGACGGCCAACTGGGGCAACTGTCGGTACAGGGCCAGAATGCCACCCACGATGGTTTCGGCGCAGGGCCAGGCAAAAAAATCGCCCATGTTGGCCACCTGCGCCCCGGTTGTTACGCCCGCGTACACATCAAAACCGGCCGAATCCAACTGCCAAAATTTCAGGTTGGGCAACGGTTCGGCCAACCAAGCCGGAGGTGGGTTTCCCAGCAGGATATCCGCCGACACAAACGCGGCCCGTTGCCCATCGTCGGGTAAGTCGCGCCGGAACACGAGCGTTAGCGATTCCTCGCCCACGCTGGCCGAAATCGCCTGCCGAAGCTGGTCTTTAAGCGTTTCTTCGAGGTTAGAACTGACAAATACGTACATGTCGATTCGGTCGTCTTGCGGGACTATCTTGTTTTGCTTTTGAGCTGAGTCAGTAACCAATTCGTCATTGACTCGGTTTGTTCGGGATACGTCCAGTGGCCCGTATCTAAGAACGCCGTATCCAAAAGTTTAGAACCGGGAATGACGTTGTAAGCCGCGTACATCGACGTCGGGGGGCAGGTTTCGTCGTTGAAGCCCCACGCGTACCGGCCCGGCACCGTAACCAGCCGGGCGAAGTTAACCACGTCGTAGTAGCCCGTGGTCTGAATGCGGTCGGGTTTGTTATTAAAGGCTAAGTTGTCTCCCACAAACAAGTGCGGCCAGCCCCCGGCCCGGCCGTGGAGGTAGCCCGTTACGTCGCACAAGGCGGGGTAATACGCGCCCAGCCACTTAACACGTTTGTCCAGCGCGGCCGTTACAATCGACAGCGCTCCGCCCTGACTGCCGCCCGTTACGGCCAGGTTCTCGCCGTCGTACTGCGGCAAATTCGCCAGAAAATCCACTGCCCGAACGCAGCCTAAATACACCCGTTTGTAGTAATACCGGTCGCGGTTGTCGAGGTTGGCCGCTGGGTAGCCACTGAGCGGTCCGCGGGCGAGGTTGTCGTACACGCCCGGTTCCAGCGTGACCGGCACGCCGTGAATGCCGACCTCAAACGTAACGAAGCCTTTATCGGCCTCGGCCACCATGCCGACGTACGGCCGCACGCCCGCGCCCGGCACCCGCAGCAGGGCCGGGTATTTACCGTCTTTTTTAGGCACGCACAGGATGCCGTAGAAGCGGGAGTTGTTGATGTTTTGCAGACTAACCTGGTACACGTTCGTTAGTTCGGTGCAGCGGTCGGGTAGCAGTGTCATCCGGGCATCAACGGGAATCTTGGCCAAATCCGCTTTCGCCCCGTTCCAGAACGCCCCAAAGTCAGTTGGGTTCGTTACGGTAGGCTGGATGGTCAGTGGCTCAAAGCCGGCCGTGGTTAAGCCCCGGTACTCCTTGCCCTCAACCTCGACGGTGGCCGTGCAGCGCAGAAAGCCCGGCGCGCGGAGCGTACCGCCGTCGATGGCCAGCGTACCGTCGCGCAGACTGACGGTTTCTTTCCGGGTTGGCTCCATCTTTTCCGGCCCCACTTCGTAGCGGAGTTTGGCCGCTCGCAGCAGGACGTTGTTGCGGTACACCGACACCGTGAACCGGACGGGTTCGCCGATTTTATACAACCAGTCGGCGTGGTCGGGCGTGATGATGACCTTAACGAGCCGCTCGGCGGGCTGCGCCACTAAGCTTCCGCTCGTCAGATAAAGAAGCCAACAGAGGAGTTTTTTCATTGGGTTTGGGTAGGATAAGGTTAAACCACCGGCTCGGTCGTTGGCTGCTGACGCCGGACGGGGTAATTGATGTTTACTAAGCAGCGGATGAGCAACGTCAAAGGAAAGACTACGTCCACGCCCCCCGGCACGGTCGACAAAACCATACCCGCCACAATCAATACGGCTGTCAGCCCAAAGTAGTTGATTCGGCGTCGGCCAGTCGTGTTGGGCCGGGTGACCCAGAAAATCAAGGGCAGGTGCAAGGGAAACAGCCACAGCAGCGTCGGGTTCCAGGCCGTCACGCCGTGGTCGGTGCCTACCCAAAGCAGAAACAAAAACCAACCCAGAAAGCCCGCCACGCCAAACAGCAGCCGGTCGAGCCAGTGGTCGATTTGACCCCGCCGGTAGCGCCGAACCGTATAAAGCGCCATGGCAATGCCCAGCAGGGTAAACACCACGTTCGGCTCGAAGATAAACGGAATCTCGTAGGGAAACGTCTTGGCGGCCTCAAACAGCGTCTGATCGCGGGCCACTAAGGGAACCAACGCACCGCTGGGTTGCCGAATCGTGGCGCGGGCCATTTGATCGTGGACGTTCTCAGGCAGGTACATGGCGTGCCAACCGTCGGTCGGCTCGTCGGCGGGTCGGCCGATGGCCAAGTTCATGCCCAATTTGGCCCACGGTTTTTCGCCTAAGTAATCGTTCATCCAATCGCGGTACGACTTACCTGTCCCAACCGACCGTGACGGAATCGTCAGGCTGTCGCCACAAGCTTCGACAATCTTATCACGCGGCCGACTGGCGCAGTTGTCGTAGAAAAACTTGTACTGGTACGTCCGGTTTTCGGGTCGCATGTTGGTTTCCAGCACGGTAAACAGCCGCTCTTTCTGCACCGGCGACAAGTTGAGCACCTGCTCCCGAACGGTCCGGTTTTCGCGCTGGTAGGCGTACAAAAACAGGTACATCTCGTAGGCGTCGA
>CAXUEB010000332.1:5220-5675 GCA_964249775.1 uncultured Spirosoma sp. | reverse complement strand
GTTGCCCACCACCGTAATGATCATGTTGGCCACCGGCAACCGCTTTTTGGCAATCGCGTCGATCTGGGCTTTGGTGATGTTGCGCAGAATTTCGCTTTGCTGCTCGACGTAATTTTTTGGCAGGTCGTACTCGATAATGCGGCCGAGGAAAAACGCTTTTTGCAGGGGTGTCTCGTAGCGCAGGGCATCCACCTGACCGAGCGAGCTTTTCACAAAGTCCAGCTCAGCCTGCGTAATGCCCGACTTGCCGAAGTTGGTGATTTCTTTGACGAATTCCACCACCGAGCTATCCGTCGCGGCTGCTTTGACGCCGGCCTGCGCCGTAAACGGACCGGGTGTTTTGGTGCTCGAAAAGCCCGACCGCGCGCCGTAGGTCCAGCCTTTGTCTTCCCGCAGGTTCATGTTGATGCGGCTGTTGAACGCTCCGCCGAGCATGTAGTTGGCCAGCGTCGTCC
>CAXUEB010000332.1:0-5167 GCA_964249775.1 uncultured Spirosoma sp. | reverse complement strand
GCTCTACGTCGCCCACGATCACCAGATTCGTCACCGACGGCGAAAGCGCATTCTGGTAATACGCCTTGACGTCGTCGAGCGTGATAGTCTCCACGGTCTTAGCCGTACCACTCACCGGCACCGACCGGATGTTGTTCGGACCGTACAATAATTTGCTGTACGCCCGGTTGGCAATCACCACCGGCTGCGTACTTTGGTTGGCAATCAGTTCGAGTTGCTGCTTCTTGAGCCGCTCGAAATCCTCGGGCGCGAACTTGGGGCGCAAGAGTTTTTCCTCAACTAACTCCAGCGTCGAATCCAGATTTTTGGTCGGCACTTCCAAAGACACGGTAATGTCTTCGGTACCCGCTCCGATGTTAATGCTGGCCCCCAGTTTCTCCAGTTTGGTGTTCAGCTCCTCGTTCGAGTAGCGCTGCGTGGCCTCGTTCATCAGGGCGGCCGTCAGTTGGGCAATGCCCGCCTTGGACGGGTCATTAGCCGATAGCAGGTGACCACCTTTAATGCTGAACAGCATCGTTACGGCCGGAATTTCGTCGTTGCGCGTACCGATTACTTTCAGGCCGTTGGCCAGTTTGTCGGTCCAGAAGGGGGGCACCTTCAAGGTCGGATTCGGGCCGGGACCGGGTTTCTTACTCCGGTCGAAATTGTCTTTCGCTTTGGCGTAGGTTAATCCTTTGTAACCGTAATTCGGAGCCTGATAGCCCGCCGTCGACACCGTGTAGTTGTCCGGCTTGGCCACGACCTCCGCTTTGCCTTTCGGGTAAACCGTCAGGATTACGGCGGGTTTGCCCTTGATGTACTGGTTGTACACCCGCATCACGTCAGCTTTGGTCACGCTCCGGTAGCGTTTGAACTCTTGCGGCAGGTAGTTCGGGTTGCCCAGGAACGTCTGGAAACTCGCCAGTTGCGACACCTTGCCCGATACGCTCGATAGGCCGTCGATGAGCTGCGCTTCGCGGGTAGCGGTAAACTGCGCGATGTCGTCGTCCGTAACGCCCCGGCGCTCGAACTCAGCCAGCGTCCGGCGGATAATGGCTTCGGTGCTGTCCAACCGCTTGTCGGGAAAGGGCAAGACGACAAACGAAAACTCGCCCGCCAGTTCAGACGCGGGGTGTCCGGCGTTAGCCTGCACAGCCAACTGCGTTTTTACGAAGTTTTTGTAGAACAACGAGTTTTTACCCCCGCCCAAAATTTCGGCTAAGGCGTCTAAGGGTGCTTCGTCGGGGTGAAAGTTGGGTACCGTTGGAAACACCATCTGAAGCAGCGGAAACCGCACGTTGTCTTCGTACGAAATGTACCGGTCTTTGTCCAGCACGGGCGTCGGCACCTGCGTCTTCGTAACTTCGGGACCGCGCGGAATCGAACCGAAATACTTTTCGGTCAGGGCCAGGACCTGCTTCGGCGTTACGTCGCCCCCGACCGTCAGCACGGCGTTGTTGGGACCGTACCAGCGCAGAAAAAAGTTTTTAAGGTCGTTGACGTCGACCCGGTTCAGGTCTTCGATGTAGCCGATGGTCAGCCACGCGTACGGGTGACCGTAGGGATACAGATTCTTCGATACGTACTCGCTCGCCAGCCCGTAGGGCCGGTTGTCGTAGTTCTGACCGCGCTCGTTCTTAACGGTTGCCCGTTGAATCTCAAACTTTTTCTGCGTCACGGCGTCCAAAAGAAAACCCATCCGGTCGGCTTCGAGCCAGAGCGCCCGTTCGAGCTGATTGCTCGGCAGGGTCTCGAAGTAGTTGGTGCGGTCGCGGTTGGTGGTGCCGTTGAGCGTACCGCCTGACTCGGTGACAATCTTGAAGTGCTCATCGTCGGCCACGTGGTCGGACCCCTGAAACATCATGTGCTCGAAGAAGTGCGCGAAGCCCGACTTGCCAATTTCCTCGCGACCCGAACCGACGTGGTACGTCACGTCGACGTGCACGATGGGGGCAGAATGGTCTTCGGGCACCACCAAGGTCAAACCGTTGGGCAAGACGTATTTTTCGTACGGAATCAGGAGTTCCTTTCCCTTCCGCTCGACCTTTTCGATGGATTTGGTTTGTGCATAGGCGGTGCCAGCCGTCAAACACGCCAGCAGCGACAGGTAGATAAAGGCTTTTTTCATGTTGGGATTAACGAAAATAAACCTCTAAGTTACACGGATAATCAATCCGGTTGCCTATGAAGTGGTACAGAATTTCTATTAGTGATTACAACTTCTTGATTGAGATTTTAATCACTAAGAAGCAAGCATAATTAGTTGACGTCTTAACCGATACGAAAGCATGAAAGCGCTGTTGATTAGCAGTCTTATTCTACTGCTCGTTGGGTGTAGAAAAGAACAGGAACCGTTCCGGCCTTATGCTTACGATGGCGAATACCCGGCTACGATGACCGGCGAGCGCATCAAAACCTACGTACCGGAAAAGCGTGGGGGCGAGATAAACGTGTTTTTTAACGGACATAGCTGGAACCACGCACCTTATTTGTCGTTGAATGCCCACGAGATGGACCTATCCGTTACAAACAATGGTGAAGTGCAATTGAGTATTGATATTGCCACTTTGTTGACGAATGAACCCATTGACGCATGTATTTTTGAAACACTTCACATTCAAATACCGTTGGCCAGAGGTCGTTTTACGTTCACCAAAGAACTGCCGCTAAATGGCGAAATATCAGCACGATTTTACAGTATCAATTGTGACGCTGGCAAGGACAATTACGTCGTGAATCATTCGGCTACGAGTAGCTGGATTGACGTGAAACGCTACGACACGGTTAGCCGGGCGCTGGAGGCCGAGTTTGACCTGAGCTTTGTCATCAAGGAGCGTAACTACGCCTTTGGCCCCATTTACCCCACCCACGTCCACATGAGGGGTACGATAAAAACAGTGGCCAAAGTGTTTAAATAATGGCCCACGAAGGTTATAACGTAACTGTCCTGTTCTACCAAGTACGTACTTGGTAGAACAGGACAGTTACGTTAACCAGAAATAAAGGTGCCCTACTTCCCGCCCGGTCGCGTGGGCCGAACTTCGATTTTACTGGGCAGCGTCCGCGGGTGCATTTTTAGCAAATCGTACACCAGTTCGCCGATGTCTTCGGGCTGAATTTTCCAGGCGTCTTTATCACTTTGCTCCGTACCGCCGAACTCGGTGGCGACTGAGCCGGGCATGATGGTCGAGACTTTGATGCCTTCGCTGCGCAGGTCGAGCATGATGGCCTGCGTAAAACCGACCAGCCCGAACTTGCTGGCGTTGTAGGCCGATGCCTTCTCGAAGAAGTTCGTACCCGCTAAGCTGGCAATCGTGATGAAATAGCCGCGCGAGTTCTTCAGGGCGTCGATGGTCGCCTTGGCGGTGTTGAACACGCCCGTCAGGTTAATGTCGATGGTTTCGTGCCACTGCTCGGGCGTCATCTCCTGAATCGGTGCGAAGTGGCCCACGCCCGCGTTGGCAATAACGTAATCGAGCCGCCCCCACTGCTGAAGCACCGCGTCCACTACCCGCTGCTGCGAGGTTAGGTCGCGCACGTCGGCGGCCATGCCCAGCGCCGAACCAACGGGCTTGTTGGTATCATCGGTGTTGCCCGGCTGGATTCCATTGAGCCGAACCGCGGCTGCTTCGGCCGCTTCCTGAGAACGGCTGGTGACGGCGACGTTGACGCCTGCTTTGATGAGGACTTCGGCGATGCCGTAGCCAATGCCTTTCGAGCCACCCGTAATAAGGGCCGTTCGGATGTGGTCTGCCATGCGTAGTTGTGGTTTTACAACCGGATTAGTCGAATCGACAACTCCGGCCGGGCGGGTAAAGTTTTAGGCGCGAACGACCGTTAAGCTATCAAACTACAATTTATGTTAACTAAAAACATAAAATAGTACTACGAGTTATTGTATTTGAAAACATAAACCCTCTAATCCGATGCGATACAAACTCTTTTTGTGGGCCGGTCTGCTAACCGGGCTGCTTCAGCTAAGCGCCTGCCGGGAATCTGTGATTGACGACATAGCGGCCGATCAACCAACGGGGGCACGCTTGGGTGCCACGGAGCCTACCCTCCGGACGGAAACCCTCTTGACGGGCTACGAGGTGATCTGGGGCATGGACTTTCTGCCCAACGGCGATTTGCTCTTCACCGAAAAACGCGGGCGCATCTACCGCTACTCGAACGGCACCACCACCGAACTAACCGGCCTACCGACCGACATCAACGCGGGTGGGCAAGGCGGTCTGCTGGACCTACGTGTGCACCCGCGGTACGCCACCAACGGCTGGGTCTACGCTTCCTACGCCGGTTCGCCGTCGGGCAGCACGGCGGGTCAACTTAACCTGATTCGGTTCAAAATTGAGGGTAACCGCCTGACCAATTTAGAAACCATCTTTAAAACGTCGGCGACCAACACCTGGCTGGGCCACTACGGCAGTCGCATTGAGTTCGACTGGTTTGGGCTACTGTACCTGAGCGTCGGCGAGGGCGGCTCAACCAGCTACGGCGGAGCCTCCTCGCCCAACCAAAACGCCCAGAACGTCACCAACGGGTGGGGCAAAGTGCACCGCATGACCGACGCGGGCGGAATACCCGCTACCAATCCTACCCTGCCCGGTAACTCGACTCCGACGACGCTTTATTCGTACGGTCACCGCAATCCACAGGGCTTAGCTCTGCACCCGTACACGGGTACAATCTGGGAAACTGAGCACGGACCGCGCGGGGGCGACGAGGTCAACATCATTGGCCGGGGCCGCAACTACGGCTGGCCCTTAGTCTCTCACGGCATCAACTACGACGGTACAACGATTTCGGCCAGCCCCACCCGCGACGGTATTCAAGCGCCCGTGCACACGTGGACGCCCTCGATCGGCACCAGCGGGCTGACGTTCCTCACCAGCGACAAGTTTAGGAGCTGGCGGGGCAGTTTAGTGACGGGTTCGCTGGCAAAGGCGTACGTGAGCCGACTGCAAATTCGGAACAACCGCGTGGTGGAAACCAAGCTGTTGGAAGGTCAGGGGCGCGTGCGCAACGTCAAGCAGGGGCCGGACGGCAATCTGTACGTCTCGCTGGAAGGACCAGGGCGGATTTTGCGGCTCATTCCTGAGTAACGAATGGTGCGGCTATTGACTCAAGGCGAGTCAGGTGGCCGGTAGGGGCTGAGTCGTTTTCGGCAGGAATAATGACTCAGACC
>CAXUEB010000331.1:0-5690 GCA_964249775.1 uncultured Spirosoma sp. | reverse complement strand
GATGGCCCAGTCCACGGCCGCGTAGAAGGCGCCGCCCAGCACGAAGGCCAGCACCAAGTTAACCGGGCGGGCGGTGGCCAGCACAAAAAACGTCAGCAAGGCGAGCATGATGATGGCTAAATACTGCAAGGTGTAGATAGCCGTGAACGTCAGCAGGTAGTTTTGGGCCGTAAACAGCAGCAAGGGCACCGGCAGCATCCCGACCAACACCCGCTCACGCTGCGCCCGCTCATGCTGTGCCCACTCCGGCTCTGCTAATTTAGACGGTTGACTCAGTTGGTGCCGGCGCAGGGCGTAATACAGCAGGCAGACGATCAGGACTAAGCCCAGATTGCCCCACAGCATCAGATTTGCGAAGTTCAGGCCACCCGTTAGGGCGTATTCGCCCAGCACCACCAGGCGGGCATAAACGACGCGGTGCTCATTGTTGGGCCGCAGTAAGGCGTCCATTCGCTCGCCGAACGAAGCCGCGTTGAGGAATTGCTCCAAGAAGTACGGGATGTTTTCGTACTCATCGAACCACGGAATGTCGTAGCGCAGGGCAAAAAAATACACGAAAAAACCGGCCATCGGCAAAACCAACAGCGTCCGGGTGAGCGGGGGCCGGACCAGCAGACGTGACACTTGCATCATACGTTTCGGTACGCCCGTTGAATTCGGTACAGTTCGTACCACACCTTAAACACGTAGCCCGTACTAATCCGCGAATCGTTCTGCTCGACCCACTGCCGGAGGGGAAACTCAGCCACCCGGTTCAGAATAGTAACCCGGCCGTGCTGCCGGATGAGCCGCGCCAGCAACTCCACGTCGAACAGCCACGGGCTGATAAACGCTTCGCCGAACAGGTCGGCCACCACCCGCTGCCGAAACAGCTTGGCCCCGCACTGCGTATCGTAAACCGGCAATTTCAGCAGGTTACTGATAAACGTAGCCAGGACCCGCCCCGTGTAGTGCCGGACCGGGTTGCGCCGGATGTCGGCCCCGAGGTACTTAATGCGCGATCCCAGCACCAGGTCGAGGTCCGGCCGGCGGCTGAGCGCCCCGGCGAGGTCGCCGATGGCGTCGAGGGGCGTGGCTAAGTCGGCGTCGAGGAAACCCAAAAAATCAAACGGCTTCATGACGCAGTGCAGCATACCGGCCCGGACGGCTCCGGCTTTGCCCAAGTTCTGGGGCAGAATAAGCGCTTCAATCTGCTTGGGCTGTTGCGCCTGCATGTGCTCCAGAACCGCGCGGGTGTTGTCGGTACTGCCGTCGTCCACGAAGCAGAAATGAACGTCCGGCGTTTGGCGTACGTACGTCAGAAAGGCTTCGGTCTGGAGCCGTTCCGCTTCTTTATAACAAGGCACAATCACGCAGACGGATGGCATTCAGGCTTAACGGTTGGCGGTGAGGGTTGAATCCAGTATAATGGCTTTGTGGCCGTAATAACCCGATTGGCAACGGTTCCACCAGTGCGTTCGGTTGGGCTTGATGTCTTCGACAAACAAACTGGGTGGGTAGACGCTGACGGGCGCAAACCGGAGGGTATCGGCGGGGGAGCGGAGCAGGCGGTGCCGCTCGGTCATCTCGCGGTCGTAGGTAGCCGCGTGCCCGCGCAAAAGGTCCGTGTATATCTGCTTGATCGACGTGCTGAACGCCAGACTGCCGACCAGCCACAGCCCGGTCAGGGCCAGCACGACCGGACTGGAAGACCGGAGCGATCGCTCCGCCACCGGCGCAACCGAATGCTTACGGCGCTCTACCCACCCGGCCCAGACGGTTAGGACGAAAAACCAGCCCAAGGCAAAGAAAATAAACAGAACGTTCATCGTTCGGGCGAAGGGCGGCAGACCAATGCCGTAGTACGACGGAAAAATAGTGGCGGCCAGCAAACCAACGTACACCACCGTTAACAAGGCGGCCGGAAGATTGAACAAACGGGCGTTGGGATGGCCCGGCCGCGCAATACGCCGGGCCAGGGGCCAAAACAGCAGCGAGAGCGGCAGAATGGGCGTTTTGATCAGCCACTCGCCGACCGACCGCGCCAGCCAGCCGAACGACGACGCCATCGACTTAACCAGTTCGCCACTGTGCGGATTACTGCCCAGACGGACGGCGTTGCCGGGTGCCCGAAACAACAGATACGACGACGCAAAGGCCACGACCACCAGAAAAATTAGAAACGGATCGAACGTCCGTTGGAAGACCAGCCGGTAGCCCGCGATGGCCAGCAGCAGCAGGACCAGCAGGATCAAATTCGTTTCGCCCGAGCCGACGCTGGCAAACACCAGAAAACCCGCCCACACCACGGTCAGGCTTTTCAGCGGTCCGGCCGGTAGGCGATACCAGCGTAGCAGAACGGCCAGCAGGTAAATCGTTAAGATCGTTGGCACGGTGTACGTCGCGATAGCCGCCGTCCAGAAAAACGCTTCGACCAAGCTCGACAAGGCCAGCACGATCAGAAAAAACAAGACGCCAGTTGTGAGCAGCCGCTTTTTTAACGGCTCACCCCGCAGTAGTTCACTGATGAGGGCAAACAACGCCCCAATCAGCGCGGTGACGGTCAATAAGGGAATGAAGCGAAACCCATCGTACCAGCCCCAGACGAGCGGGTTGCCGTGGACGAGCATGTTGGAAAAATACCGACCCGTCCAGCCGTCGTAGTAAAACCCCTGGGCCGTCCAGAAACCGTGGCGCACGGCCGTGTCGGCAAAGCAATAATCGTCGGCGGCCGACGGGTGGTTGTAAAACGACAGAATGATCAGCGGAACGTAAGCCAGCAAAAACAGCAAGACGACGCCCGCTTCCGCCAGCCGCCCCAAAAACGGTTGTTTCATAATCAGACACCCGGCCCGACGGCCCGGTGTAAACGTGTATTAAAGACCGCCCGGCGTTGGAACGTCGGCGGGAACGGTGGTACTTTTAGTGGGTGCCCGACGGTTCAGGCGGTGGTTCAAAAACGGGTACGTCAGCACAGCCGCCAGAATAACGAGCGTTCCAAGGTAAAAGCCCGGCGTCATGCGTTCGGTATCGCCAAAAATCAGCACCGCCAGCAGAATACCGTAAACCGGCTCCAAATTTACGGTTAAGATGGCCATGTACGGCGAAAATTTACGTAACAGTCGCACTCCGGCCGAATAAGCGTACACCGTACAGACCAGCGACAGCACCAGCAGCCAGAGCCACTGCACCGGCGTGTCGGGTACGTACTGCCCGGCGCGGCTGACCCCGAGCGGATTGAGGAAACGGACCACCAGCCACAGGCCAAACGCGCCCACCGACGCGCCCATCATCTCGTAAAATGAGATCACCAAGGCGTCGTACCGCTGCGTAAAACGGCTGTTGATAATTGTGAACAGCGACGACAGCATGGCCGAAATCACGGCCACCGCCAAGCCCACTACTTTGTCGAATTCAAACCGGAAAATCAAGTACAACCCAGCCATTACAACCGCGCCCAGGATAACCTCTACGAGCCGCACCCGCCGGCGCAGCAGCAACGGCTCCAGCACGCTCGCCCAGAGCGAACTCGTGGCCATGCCCGCTAAACAAACCGATACGTTGGCGATGCGGGCGGCCAGAAAAAACAAGACCCAGTGCAAGGCAATTACCCCGCCCGTAGCCAGCAGCCGCCAGCGGTCCGCCGACGGCACGGCCGCCGATTGCCGACGCACATACAGCACAAACCCCATGCCCAAAACCGCCAGCGCCGTGCGAAACAAGACCACCGCCGACGCATCGAGCGGCTCCAGCAGCTTGCCCAGGATAGCCGTGAAGCCCCAAATCAGGACAATGAAGTGGAGTTGCAGATAATCAGCGAGGGAAGGCTTGGTCATAAATTCTTGACGTAGCGAAGGGCGGGTGGCGAAGAGTGAATGGCGAATAAGGAGTGGCGAAGTGCTGTCGCCGAAGGTTACATCTTTGTTCGTTATTCGCCATTCGCTACTCACCCTTCATCCTTCACATTTACCTCGGGATGGTGTTATACAGTAGAACTCCGATGGCCGCAAAAATAAGGTTCGGCAGCCAGACCGCCACCACCGGGTTTAGATTCCCCGATTCGGCGATGCCTTTGGCCAGCACGAAGAAGAGAAGATAGGCAAACGCCAGCATAAAGCCCAGCGCCACCTGCCAGCCCACGCCCCGCCGGCTTTTGCGGGCCGACACAATCACGCCGATGACGGTCAGGATGATAATGGCAAACGGCCGGGTGTCGCGCGAGTATTTTTCGAGCAGGTACGTTTCAACGCCGTCGGCTCCCCGGCTTTGGAGCAAGGCAATGTGGCGGTTGAGTTCGGGGCGCGTAAACGTCTCGAACAGGTTAAAATCTGAGCTAAAATCGTCGGGTTTCAAATTCAGCGTCGTATCGACGCGGGGGCCGGGGGTGAGCGTTTCGCGCGGGCCGTCGATAGTGCGAATCTTGTAATCATACACGGCCCACTTCTTTTTCTTGGCGTCCCACTCGATGCGGTCAGCGGAAAGCTTTTGCTTGAGCTGATTACCTTCTACCCGCTCCAGGGTAAACTTATAGCCCGTGTTACTGGCGTTGTTGTAGCTTTCTAAGTACGCGTACGTGTTCGGCGCAATCTTCAGGTGCACGTTGCGGCCGGAGTACGTGTAGGCGTCGTTGATGTACTGCACCTCGAAGGCGATGCGCGTTTTGTTAGCCCGCGGAATGACGTAGTTGACCATGAAATACGTCAGCACGGCCAGCACCGACGCGCCCAGCACGTAAGGCACTAAGAACCGGATGAAACTCACGCCACTGCTCAGCACGGCAATGATTTCGGTGCGGGCCGCCAGCCGCGAGGTCAGAAATACCGTCGCAATAAATACCATCAGCGGGCTGATGTAGTTGGCCCAGTACGGAACAAAATTGAGGTAGTAATCCCACAAAATCTTGTTGCCGGGCGCGTTGGTTTTGTGAAAATTATCCACCTTTTCGGTGTAGTCAATCATCACCACCACCAGCACGATGACAAACACAACGAAGACGTAGGTCTGTAAAAAGCGTTTGAGAATATATCCGTCGAGTAATTTCATTCTTTGCGTGTTCCGTTTGCGGTCCTCGGCCGCGAACTCAGCTAACTAACAAATTCTTCGCCACCTGATGGCTGACAAACACCAACCGGCCCGGTTCGAGTTGCAACAGCACCGACTTGTCGAAGGCGTTGATTTCGGTTACCGTTACGGGGCAGCCCAGCGTCAGGCCCGAATGGTCGAGGTGTTGCAGAAACTCGGTCGAGTGTTCCAGTACAGCCATCAGCCGAATACCTTCCCCAATTCTCACGTCCGACAGTTTACGGTAACCCGTTTGGGGCATCTGCCCGGCCGGGGTCGGAATCGGGTCGCCGTGCGGATCAAACTGCGGATTGCCTAAATACGTATCTAAGCGCGCCACCAACTCCGCCGACCGGATGTGTTCTAATTCTTCGGCGATTTCGTGAACGGCATCCCAGCCGAAACCCAGTTTTTCGACCAAAAACACTTCCCAGAGCCGGTGCCGCCGAATGACCTGCAAGGCCAGCCGTTCGCCTTCTTCCGTCAATCGAACGCCCTGGTATTTTTTGTAATGAACTAATGATTTATCCGCCAGTTTGCGCAGCATGTCCGTCACCGAAGCGGCCTTGGTCGCTGTCATCTCGGCCAGCGCGTTCGTACTCACCTCTCCCTCCTGCCGAGCGGCCAAATAGTAAATCGTTTTGAGGTAG
>CAXUEB010000330.1:0-5709 GCA_964249775.1 uncultured Spirosoma sp. | reverse complement strand
GGATTGGAAAACGTGGCGTTGGTGGGGGCCGGGCGTTGTACGGTTTGCGCTGGGGCGGGGCGCAAACCCAAGGTAATCAAAACCAAACCTAAGAGCCGGGATGCGTTCATTGTAAGACAAAAATCGTTTCAGGATAAATGTAGGCAAATTGTTCCTCAAAAGCTGGTGGGGTCGCTTCAATGCGCCTGAGTTCAAGGGTTTAGGCAGCGAGTGAGGAAGCTTACGGGGTGGATTACATTGGAACGCCATTTCCGCCGTAGCTGGTTGGATGGCGTTCCAATGTAACCCGGCTGTTAGCGTCCAATCTATCCGAACAGCGTGAAGCTCAACCGGGCGAAGAAGGGCGTTCCGGGCGTGAAGTGAACCGCTTCAACCGGGGCCGGTTCGTCAAGACTACTTGATGAGTTGTCAGGAAACGGGAAGTCGTTTGGCCTGATTCGTCCGCCAAGTCAGGAATAAGGCCAGCAAGGCCAGTAGCACTAACGCATACGGGGCGTAGCCGGCCACCTGCTCGACGCCCGTTGACAACCCGTTTGGTTGACCCGTGACGCGCTCAACCACCCACGCCAACGCGGCAACGCCCGCCAGCGCAGCCCCCGCCAGCCGAACGCCGGTGTACTGGCGGGTGCGGCTCATCAGAATCAGCCACGGCAGGGTAAGCGCAATGACAAAGAGCTGCATGAGTTCGATGCCCACGTTAAAGCCCAGAATGCTCAGCGCCATCGGGCCCGCGTCGAGTTGCAGATTGGTTAGCGTGTCGGCAAAGGCCAGCCCGTGAATCAGCCCGAAGCCGCCCGCTACCCACGCTTCCGGGCTGCGTTCGGTCCGGCCCGGAAACAAGGGCCGCACGGCGTGCACCGCCGACACCAAGATGGAAACGGCAATGAGTACTTCAATGGGCTGGCTGGGCAGCCGTACCCATCCCAGTGATCCCAACAGTAGCGTCAACGAGTGCCCAACGGTAAACGCCGTGACAATCAGCAGCAGCCGCTTCAGACTGTACCGAACGCCACCGAACCGATGCCACCGACCACCGACCACCAGCAGCGGAGCGGGCAGCAGAAGCACCAATAAAAACAGCAGATGGTCGGTGCCTTCGGCGATGTGCCGAATACCCAACTGCACCATCGACCGAAAGCCCGTCCAAACGCTGCCCCCTTCTAAACTGACCGGCAGGGGGACGATGCGGTTGTTAACAATGTCTAATTGGATGATCCCTACCTGAGCCGGGGCTTCGTCCTCAACCAGCCCCCGCGCCCAGTCCTGCCGAACCGACACCAGAATTTTATGCGTCACCACCTGATGCAGAACGGCATCGTAGTAGAACACAAACCGCCGGACGTCCGCGCCTGCCGGGGGGATGAGCCGAACCTGCGCCTTTAATTCGCGGTACGTGCCGTTGATAGGGTTCTGGGTTTCTTCGACCACCAACGCCCCAACCGACACGGTCCAGGCCCGCCCGTCGGGGCTTTGAGGGCGGATGTGCCGAGTTAGATAGTCCCGCAGTTGGGGACCGAGCCGGGCTACCAACTCGGTGGACGAATCGTTGACGGCCCGCCCAAACGCGGGTTGTAGTTCGCTCAGCGGAATCTGCACCTCGGCGTCAATGCGGTCGGCGTGGACGTTGAGCAGCACGACCGAATTCGGCATGGGGTGAGCTGTTACGACGGAGATACGGCCGAAGTTGAAAATCAAAAACAGCAACCAGCCCGTCAAACGACCCATACGAATACAATAAGAATTCATCAAGAAAAACGATTTTGTTAATTACCCCCGTAATCACTCGTCCGGTCGCGCCAGACCGAATGCGGATGCGTCGTACCGGGAAAGTCGCGGCTGGGCTGCCCTGAGTACTCGATCCAGACGTTCGGTCCGTCAATCCGCACGTAATCACCCGATTGGCTCATTGTTTCGCTGCCTGAATAAGCAACGTATGTATCCGCTAACCCGGCGGAGTAGGCAGCCAGGACCGGAGCCGCCGTAGCCGGGTCCAGATCGTTGACGTACAGGCTGATGGCGTTGAGCACTAACTTCTGCTTAGCCGTGGGTAGGTCGCCCACGCGCAGGCCCTGTTTCGTAGTGGGAAACTGTCCGTCTTTACCGGGGCCAAGCAAGACATCCCGGAACGTGGCCGACAACTTCGCCGTGGCCCGTTCGCTGCTGCTCAGACTGGCCAGCATCTGGGCGAACGCCTGCCGTTCCTGCTCCATCGGCTGATAAGTTCGACCATTAACGGTAACGGCGGTCATCGGTTCGATTCCCCGGAAGGCGGGCGTCACCCCCGTGATTTTGCCCCGGTTGTAGGTGTTGGCAAACGCGTAATGGTGCCCGCCAAACTGCAATTCCCAAAGCCCGGTCGTGCTGGGCGTGCCCAAAAAGGCGACGTAAAAATTGCCCGCGTTGAAGGTTTCGGTTTTTCCCGTAGTCGTGCCAAAGTAGTCGTCGGCGGCCCAGTTACCCGCCAGCTCATCAAACCCCTCATTCGGCCCCTGCCGGGCCATCACGGCCCCCATCAACGCATTGGCCGCCTTAAGCTGGGCGGCATTGAGCGAACCGAGTTTAATGCCAACCCGCCGGGGCCGGGCACCAAATTCGGGAAAGTTCGACCATTTGGCCGCGTCGGTTTTTGAATAAGCCAACTGTAGGACGGCTACCTGCTCGCTGGTCAGCGTGGCCTTAAACGCATCCGCTAAGCAAACGACCCGTGCCAGGCCCTTCGCGGACTGACAGTCGGTCGGTTGACGCAGCGGGTGCGTGTCGGTGGTCGGCACGACCGCCGGAAGACGCCATTCGCGCTGGAAATTGGCAAGAACGGGGAGTACACACAACCCGGCGCTGTATAAAAGCAAGGAATGCCTCATGGTATCGGCCTTAAATCTACGGGAGGCTCGTTAGAAAAACCATCAGCCGTCCTGCGGGACGGCTGATGCGAAAAAAGCAGGGGCTTTACCGGCAATCATTACCTGGTACCGCCGTAGTCCGTGGTCCGATCCCGCCAAACCGAATGGGGGTGGGGCGCGTTGCGGATAATGACCCCGCCTTGGTACGAAAACTCAATCCAGAGGTTGGGTCCGTCCAAGCGGATGTAATCGTTGGTAGCCGTTACGCTGGTGTTGCCCGTAAAAGCCAAGTAAGTATCGGCTAACTCGTTGGTGTACTTGGCCAATACCGTCGCGGCCGTAGTCGGGTCCAGATCGTTGACGTACAGCCGAATCGCGTTCAGCACCAGCGCCTGCTTTTCCGCACTCAGCGTGCCCACCCGAATGCCTACTTTGGTCGTCGGGAACTGCCAGTTGGCGTTCGGTCCCAGCAGCACGTCCGAGAACGTGGTCGATAACCGGGCCGTCGTTTGCTCGGTGCTGCTCAGACTGGTCAGCAAGGCGGCAAAGGCCAGCCGCTCCTGTTCCATCGGCTGGAAGATCTGATTCGTGACCTGACCGTTGACCGTGTTACTGACGGGCGTCGTTGGTTCAATGGCCCGGAAAGCCGGCGTGTAGCCCGAACCCGCGGGGCCGTTAAACGTGTAGGGCTGCGTGTAGTGGTGACCGGTAAACAGCAACTCCCACGTACTCGTGGTACTCGGCGTACCCAAAATTGACAGGTAAAAGTTGCCCGCTCCGTAGGTCGTGCCACCGCCGGCGTAGAACAGATAATTGTCGGCGACCAGACTGCCGAGCATTTGGTCGTAGCCTTCGTTGGCGGTATTGAGGGCCAGAACGGTAACCATCAGGTTGCGAAAGGCCCCCAGTTGGGTTGCGTTGAGCGACGCCAGATTAACCCCGAACCGACTGGAAAGGCCCGCCGGCAAGTTCGACCAGCGCTGGGCGTTGGTTAAGGTATAAGGCAACACCGCCGAGGAGGATTGCGCGGGCGTAAGCGTCGCTATAAAGCTCTGGGTCAGACACACTACTTTGGCCACGCCGGTCAACGATGCGCAACTGGTGTTGGTACTCGTCGTTGACGACATAATCGCCGTAACCGTTAACGAATTGGCTATCGCAACCCCCGAACTACTGCCCGGCCCACCCGGTCCGCCCGTACCACTACCGGGACCCGTCGCGGTGCCACTACCCGGTCCCGTCGGACCACCCGGTGTGACCGGCGTTTGCGTATGGTCCTGACAGGCAAAGAAGCCGACTAATAAGCTGATGAATAACGTTGCTAACAAAAGCGTTTGTTTCATTGGGAAGTTGGTTTAATTAACTGATTTCGGCTTGCTTGGTCAATACGCTTTGAGTCTTCGACAAACTTATCCCGTGATCGGTCTACTTTGTTGGTAGAATAGGTAAGAATGTGGCCAATAAGACGAATATTGGGGTGAATTCGCCGTCTTCTTAGCCAATGGCCCCAACCTTGGTTGGCCCCCGGATAGCTTCCTTGCTGACCGCTAAGTCGAACGCTGCGTTCCAGAACCGGGCTTCAACGAACAACCGACTTAGCCGGTTAACCGCTTAGGTACAACGGGCGGTTAACCAAATGAGATAGCGGACCCTTAGTTGCCGCCGTAGTCGCCCGTGCGGTCGCGCCAAACCGAGTGCGGGTGCGGTGTGTTCCGAACAACGATACCGCCCTGGTACGAAAACTCGATCCAAACGCTGGGTCCATCAATGCGCACATAATCGTTTTGCTGACTTACGCCCACGGTGCCCGAATAAGCAAGGTAGGTGTTGTCCAACTCCGCGGTGTACTTGGCCAAGAACGTCGCGGCCGTTGCCGCGTCCAGATCGTTGACGTAGAGCCGGATCGAGTTCAGTACCAAGGCTTTCTTGTCCGCACTCAACGTACCTACTTGCAAACCCTGCCGGGTGGCCGGAAACTGCCCGTCCCGACCCGGACCCAGCAGCACGTCCGAGAACGAAGCGGAAAGCCGCGCCGTGGTTTGTTCACTACTGCTTAAACTGCCCAGCAGCGCAGCGAACGCCTGCCGCTCCTGCTCCGTGGGTTGGTAGGTGCGGTTATTGGCGCTCACGGCCGTCGCCGGCTCCACCGCCCGGAACGACGGCGTAACGCCCGTTATCCGGCCGCCGTTGTACGTATTGGCGAAGGTGTAGTGGTGACCGCCGAACTGCAATTCCCACAGGCCCGTGGTGCTGGGCGTACCCAGGAACGCTAAGTAAAAGTTGCCGGCTGAGTAGGTAGTACCCCCGCCGATGGTGCCCAAGTAATCGTCGGCGACTAAGTTGCCGAGCATCTCGTCGTAGCCTTCGTTGGTTGCGTTCAGGGCCAGCACGGCCGTCA
Source organism: uncultured Spirosoma sp. (assembly GCA_964249775.1). GTDB lineage: Bacteria > Bacteroidota > Bacteroidia > Cytophagales > Spirosomataceae > Spirosoma. The sequence goes on along the minus strand of CAXUEB010000330.1, from coordinate 471 downwards.
TCAAATCGCGGAACGCAGCCAATTGCGCGTCGTTGAGCGCCCCCAGGTTAAGACCCACCCGGTTTCGGTACAGGCCCTCGGGTAGGTTCGACCAGCGCTGGGCGTTGGCCTTGCTGTAGGTTAATTGCACCGTCGATACCTGAGTGCTGCTTAAGGTCGTCTTGAAGGTTTCGGCCAAGCAAACGACCCGTGCCAAACCGGTTAACGAAGGGCAAGCCGTTGTACTGGTCGTCGTGGTCGACAAAACCCCGGTAATGGATGACGACGCTCCCGATGTGCCGGGTGTTACGGTTGAATTATCGCTGGCGTTGCAACCCAAAAGAAAAGCCGCAAACAACAATAAGCCACAGGCAGCTTTGGTAATCTGATTCATGAATAAACTACAAAAGAATGTTGATACAAAAATACGCGCTCCTACCTACTCTATTACGCAGGAGTGTACGCGGGTGTTGGGGCTGTTTTGGATACTAT
>CAXUEB010000329.1:4708-5761 GCA_964249775.1 uncultured Spirosoma sp. | reverse complement strand
GATGTCCCGGACGGTTGAGTTTTCTGCTCGGATGGGGGGGTGAGCGGAGTAATCTTCTGACAACTTAGTTGGAAATAGGCAATCACGCCTACTATGCCAAACCAGATTAGCTTATCCATCTTCAAAGTTTGGTAAAATAAAAACTATCAGTATTCAGATGTTTACTACGGTAAGTGATAAACCTACACGTATAATGCCCTGTAATGCCCTGCGAACGAGAGTTACAAATTTTGTTGATTAACCATTTCCTCTTGAACGGTTCTGCTTTTGATTACAGTGTAGATATTGATACATTTTTTATGTATGACAGAAATCGCCTTCTGATTTCGACCGACTCTGTATAAACCTTTCAAGATCCACGGTTTACGTAGATTTGCGCGTCATCCGCGGTCTATTTTCTATCGAACCCACAACCACGTTCAAACGTTATAAACATAGACGGTTCAGCCAGATAACACCGATCCTATACGTAAAGAATGCTTTATCCCGATACCTTGGAAGCCAAACTGGGCTTCGACAAAATACGCGAACTTGTTAAACAAGCCTGCATCAGCCCGCTGGGGCAGGACTACGTCGACCGGGTTCGTTTCTCCGACAACCACACCCTCATTGACAAACTACTGCGGCAGACCTACGAGTTTAAGCAGATTGTTCAGTACGAAACCGACTTTCCGCAGGCCAATTACATCGACGTGCGCGAACAGCTCAGCCGCGCCCGCGTAGAAGGTTTAGCCCTAACGGAAGCGGAATTTTTTGACCTCAAACTCGCCCTGCGGACTATTCAGGATTGTCTGCGCTTCCTCGAAAAGCGCGATGAGGACGCTTCGTTTCCTTACCTGAAGGAACTGGCCGGGCCGGTGAGCGTTGATAAGGGCTTGCTGGCCGCGCTCGACCGCGTGATTGACGACCGGGGCTTGGTGCGCGATTCGGCCTCGCCCGAACTGGCCAACATCCGCCGGCGCATTATTGCCGAGCAAGCTAACCTGCGCAAACGACTCGACGGCATTGTCCGGCAGGCCCGACAGAACGGCTGGATTCCCGACGAGCTAAACC
>CAXUEB010000329.1:3403-4698 GCA_964249775.1 uncultured Spirosoma sp. | reverse complement strand
ATTAAAGGCTTCGTGCACGATGAGTCGCAGACGGGACAAACCGTGTTTCTCGAACCGGCCGAAGTGTTCGACGCCAACAACGAAATTCGCGAATTGGAATACGAAGAACGACGCGAAATCTTCCGCATTCTGCTGGCGCTGACCGACCAAGTCCGGCCGCACCTGGATGGACTCAAGAAGGCCGTTAGTTTCCTGGGACAAATTGATTTCATCCGCGCCAAAGCGAAATTGGCCGTTCAGTTGGATGCTGGAATGCCCCAATTCCAGAACCGGCCGGTGGTGAACTGGACCGACGCCCGCCATCCGTTGCTTTATCTGTCGTTTCGGAAACAGAACAAGAACGTCGTGCCGCTGGGCGTGCAGTTGAACGAAGGGCAACGGATTCTTATCATCTCCGGCCCGAACGCGGGTGGTAAGTCGGTAGCGCTGAAAACCATTGGGCTGATTCAGTACATGCTGCAATGCGGCTTGCTGGTGCCACTGGCTGAATACTCGGACGTGGGGGTGTTCCAGAATCTGTTCATTGACATTGGCGACGAGCAATCGCTCGAAAACGATCTCAGCACGTACTCCTCGCACCTGACGGCGATGAAGCAGTTTCTGGTCGGGGCCAACAAGCGGACGCTGTTTTTGATTGACGAGTTCGGCACGGGCACCGAGCCGGGTTTGGGCGGGGCCATCGCCGAGTCGATTTTGGAAGATCTTAACCAGTCGGGGGCTTACGGCGTCATCAACACGCACTACACCAACCTGAAAGTATTTGCCGACAAAACGCCGGGCCTAATTAACGGCGCGATGCGTTTTGACGGCGAGAATCTGGAACCGCTGTATCAGTTAGAGATTGGCCGGCCGGGTAGCTCGTTTGCCTTCGAGATTGCGCAAAAGATTGGCCTGCCGAAGGGCGTCATCGACCGGGCAAAAGAGAAGTTGGGTAATCAGCAGGTAAACTTCGAGAAGTTGTTGAAGGAGTTAGACATTGAGAAGCGCGTATTCTCGGAGAAAAACTTAGAAATTAGCATCAATCAGCGTAAACTTGCTCAGCAACTTGCCGAGACGACGGCCCTGAAAACGCGCTTGGACAACGAGCAGAAGCAACTGCTTAACGACGCCAAACAGAAGGCCAAAGCGCTCGTGCAAGAAGCCAATCAGCGCATCGAAAATACAATTCGCGAGATCAAAGAAAACAAGGCCGAGCGCGACGCCACCAAGCAAGTGCGGCAGGCGTTGGAACGCTTTGAGCAGAAAGACTTAAAACCCGAAACGCTGGTCGTTGAAAAGCCTAAGTCGGCAGAACC
>CAXUEB010000329.1:378-3393 GCA_964249775.1 uncultured Spirosoma sp. | reverse complement strand
GGTGGAGCCATCACGGTCGGGAGTTACGTGCGCATCCAAGGGCCGAACGCAGCATCCGCTGGGGCCATTGGCGAGGTGCTGGCGTTACGGGGCAAGGATGCCGAAATTCGCATCGGTGAGTTAAAGTCAAACGTGAAACTGAACCGACTCGAAAAGGTTAGCAAGAAGGTATTCAAGGAAGCGACTGAAACGGGCGACGACCGACCGCGCAGCCGGGGCGTGGACATCAACGAGAAAATGCAGAACTTTAGCTTCAACCTCGACATCCGGGGCAAACGGGGCGAGGAAGCCCTCGGCGAAGTAGACCGTTTTTTCGACGACGCCCTGATGCTCGGCTACCCCGAACTGCGCATCGTGCACGGCAAAGGCGACGGCATTCTCCGCACCCTGGTGCGCAATCACCTGCGCGGCTACAAGCAGGTCGGCTCGATGCAGGACGAACACGCCGACCGGGGGGGCGCGGGCGTCACGATTGTGAGGATGAGATAAGGCGTTACGTTGCTTCTATGTTCATGGAAGGTAACGTACTACCTACGACGGGCCGCTCAACAGCGGCCCGTTTTTGTTTAATTGCGGGGCGCGTAACGAGCGGCATCGATGATGGACCAGAGGTGAATAATCCAGCCCAGCAGAATGAACCATAGTACGGCTGCCAGCACGAACTGCACAAGGGCGATAAGCAGCCGCCCTTGCAACAACTGCCCCAAACCCGGAATAAAAAAGCTGCAAAGAGCCGCTAATACGTTGCCGCCCGAACCCTGACCTGCCATCGTTTTACGTGTTTTTGGCTAAAGTTGATACGTAGTAGACAATTTACAAAGCCGTTGGCCAAGATAACCGTAACGGAGTTAGAAAAAGACGGGCCGCTGCCTCATTCGGCACGAACGGCTGGCGACAAACCTGAACGCGGTTGGTTAGGTTAAGGATTTCAACCAATCTATTGACAATTATGCAGCTTATTCCAACGAAAGTACACGGCATTTTGGACTATGTAAGTGGGGGCCTGTTCATCGCGTCGCCGTGGTTATTCGGTTTTTCGGACAACGAAGCGGCTAAATGGGTGCCGGTCGCGGCTGGCATGAGCACGCTGGGTCTGTCGGCCATGACCGACTACGAAACGGGCGTGTCGCGGCAAATTCCGATGCAAACGCATCTAACCGCCGACATTGCAACGGGCGTGCTACTGGCGGCTTCGCCTTGGCTGTTCGGCTTCGCCAAGAAGACGTACTTGCCCCACGTGCTGTTCGGCATGTTGGAAATCGGCGCGGGTTTATTGACCGAGAAAGTGCCGTCGGACGGCGAGAAGCGACATTCGGCGAATGCTAATGCCTAACTGACTAACGTTCCGTTAACGCAAAGCGGGTCATTTCATCATGAGATGACCCGCTTTATGTTGGTGCTTAGATCGGTACTGGTTCAATGCGCTGACACCGCTTTTAAGCCAATCACCGAACCAATCAGCAGCACAATGAAGAACAACCGCCAGAAGTCGCTCGGCTCGCGGAAAAATACCATGCCAAGAATGACGGTTCCGACGGCCCCAATGCCGGTCCAGACGGCATACGCCGTACCGAGCGGAATAATCGTGGTAGCCTTGTTGAGAAAATAAAAGCTGAGCGTGGCACACGCCACAAAGCCAGCCGCCCAGTCCAAATTACGAAAATTATCGGACAGTTTTAGGCAGGTTGTGAAGCCGACTTCAAACAGACCGGCGAGGATGAGGAAGAGCCAGGGCATAACGTTACTAAAAACTCGCGTGCGTGTTCGCCTTATAAAGCTCAGCTATCCTATTTTTGTTGCAGCGGTGGCTTTTCCCTACCGATTTACTTTATGAAAAACCAGTACCTTTTACTTACAATTTTAGTCTGTTTCGTAAGCGCCTACAGTTTCGGCCAGCTTAGCGCCAAAGGCAAAGTAAACGACTGGCGGGCCGTTGCGGTCACGCAGCATCAAAAGGGCAACTGGCTGGTAGGAGCTGGACCAACGTTCCTCGGGGTGACGGCCAAGGCGGGCCGGTTCGTAGCGAATCGCACCTGGGTTGGCGTACAAAGCGAATGGAACGACTTTCTCTCGTTTCGTCGTGAAGCGGGCGCGTTTGCACGGTATTACCTGTGGAACGGCGGTGGCTTGTCTGGGTTCTCGGAAGCAGGCGTGTCGTATGGCCGTTTTCAGGCCTATAACTTCAACATTGATGACCCGTCTCCCGATGCCATCTACCAGACGGCTAAACTAAACGTTGCCTTTGGCCTGGAATGCGCTCTGAGTCGGCGAGTTACGTTAGAGGGCGTTGCCAAAGCCGGTCGACTAACGGTAACGAACTGGATTCAACCCAGTCTTCAAGGTTCAATTAACGTATACCTGGGCCGTTGAACGAGTGCTTACTGGGCGAACGTAATCTCGTAGATCGACGGCCACATCTTACCGGTAACGTACATCGTTTTACGACTCGAATCATACGCTATCCCGTTCATTTCAAGCGAGCCGGGATGTTTCGTCTTTGCGTCGCTCGCCAGCGAACTCAGGTCGAGTTTGCCTACTACGTTGCCCCGGCTGGTGTCAATTTTGACGAGCGTGTTGGTGTTCCAAACGTTGGCGTAAACTGCGCCGTTGATAAACTCCAGTTCGTTCAAGTCATCGACCGGCACGCCGTTCTCCGACACGGTCAGCGTCCGAACGGGCCGTAGCGAATCGGGACTCAGGTACGTCAGCGTGGGCGTACCGTCGCTCATAATCAGGTAGCGACCGTCGGTGGTCAGGCCCCAACCTTCGGCGTTGTCGAACGAAAATTGTCCGATGCGCCGGAACGTATTTACGTCGTAGATGAAGCCGGTTTTGGCTTTGTAAGTCAGCTGGTACAACTTACCGTTCAACACCGCGATGCCTTCGCCGAAGTACTGCCGCCGGTTTAACTGCACCTTTACGTCAATCTTACCGGTTTTTACGTCGACCGGACCAACCTGCGATTGGGTTTGCACCAGCTCGTCCGGCGAGCCGGTGCTTTCCAGCAACTGCCCG
>CAXUEB010000329.1:0-368 GCA_964249775.1 uncultured Spirosoma sp. | reverse complement strand
TGCACCAGCAATCCTTCGGTGAACGAAAGCGTATCGTGCGGCAGCGTACTCTTCACCGAGTAACTAACAACGGGCGTTGCTGGGGCGTCGGATGAGCGTTCGGTTTGCTGATTGGCATTGTTACAACCGACCATGCCGAGCCACGTAAAACCCACTGCGAACAGCAGCCGCGTTACGTTGCCGACTATACGTTTGATACGTAAGAATGTGCTCACCGGCTTACTTGTTTCGGACCAGTACGGCGTATTTCCACGGACCGAGCGCGATTTGGTCGTCGCCCTTTAGCGTATAATTCGTGCCCGTGAATAGTTCTTTGTAGTTTCCGGCGTGGTACTTCGACTGCAATTTTACGTTGACGGACTGCCCGC
>CAXUEB010000328.1:0-5774 GCA_964249775.1 uncultured Spirosoma sp. | reverse complement strand
CCACCGCCGACGCGAACGCCAGCGGGTCCTGCCCGACGACGAACGAAGTTGGCAAGAGAATGTTCTTAAACCCCTGCCGTTCGGCCGTGAGCAGGATGTCGCGGCAGTGCTCGAAGCTGCTGCGCCGGTCGGAATCGAGCTGGCCCAGGAATTCGGTATCGCCCCCGCAGAGGTCGCAGAACCAGGCGATCTCGGCAACGCGGTCGGTCGTGCGGATGGAGACGGTGGTGATGGTATCAAGCATACATGGAACACGGATGCGACGGATTCAAACGAATTCTGTTAGCATCAATCAGCGTAAATCCGTCACATCCGTTTTGTCTGGGCCGCCGACGGTCGGCCGCTGCCGGTGCGGTGCTGTCAAAATTCGGGCTTCAAACGGCCGTAACGCCAGCGATGAGGTAGCATAATTTGACAGAACGACATCCCCCGCTTCGACTTCTGGCACGTACACTTCCCCGTTGGAGAAGTTCGCCAAAATTACTAAAACCTCATCCTCTAACCTACGCTCGTAGGCCCAGACCGCCGGGTGGTTGGGTAGCCGGTCGTGGTAGGTGCCGTCGTGCAGGGCGGGCGTTCGTTTGCGAAACCGCAAGAGTTTCTTGTAAAACTGCAACACCGAATCGTCCCGGATCTGCTGGTCGGCAACGTTGATTTGGGCGTAATTTGGGTTGACCTTCAACCACGGCTTGCCAGTTGTAAAGCCCGCATTCAACGCATTAAACCATTGCATGGGCGTCCGGGCATGATCGCGGGCGATGCGATTGGCGGTTTGAAGAAATTGCGCTTGTAGCTCTGGCAATCCTGCCGGAGCAGCCATTAGGCTAATAGACTCTGATGGAATGGCTGCCGCACGCTGCTCCGGCAGGATTGCCAGAGCTACGAGCGCCTGCCACGCATTTTTCACCTGAATGTCGTCGTACTCATCAATGCTGTCGAACGGGCAGTTAGTCATGCCGATTTCGTCGCCCTGGTACATGCTCGGCGTGCCGCGCTGGGTGAGCAACACCGTCGCCAGCATCGTCGCCGATTCGTAATGGTGGTTCTCGGAATCGCCGAAGCGGGACAGGACGCGCGGGTTGTCGTGGTTGCCGAAATAGACATTCTGCCAGCCGGGCGCGTGCGGACCGGCTTCCAGAGCCTCGTTCCATTTGGCAAAAATAGCTTTTAGCTCGACCAGCGTGAACTCCGGCGCGGGGTCGAGGAAGCGGTGTTCCTCGCGCGGTACGGCGTGATCGAAGTGGTAGATCATCTGCAACTCGTGCCGGTTCGCGCCTACGTACAGATTGGCCTGCTCCGCCGTTACGCCGAAGCCTTCCCCGACGGTAATTACCGGTGCGCCGGACCGATCCGGGTAGTGGGCCAGTACTTCCCGGTGCATCTCCTGCAAGAACTCGTGAATGCGCGGCCCGTTAGCGTGAATCGTCAGGTCGCCGTAGCGTCCTTCGGGGTAGTCAGGAAACGTAGTGTCTTTCGACAGAAAGGGAATCACGTCCATCCGAAAACCGTCAACGCCCTTGTCCAGCCAGGAGCGCATCATCCGGTAAATCTTCTGCCGGAGGGTAGGGTTTTCCCAATTCAAATCGGGCTGTTTTTCGGCGAACAGGTGCAGGTAGTACTCGCCGGTCTGCTCGTCAAACGTCCAGGCCGGACCGGAAAAGAAAGACTGCCAGTTGTTCGGCTCTTTGCCTTCTTTCGGACCTCGCCAGATGTAATAATCCCGGTACGGATTGTCCCGGCTCTTGCGGCTCTCCTGAAACCAGCGGTGTTCGTCGGAGCTATGGTTAACAACCAGGTCCAGAATGAGCTTCATGCCGCGCTTGTGCACACCCGTCAGCAATTCGTCGAAGTCATCCATCGTGCCGAATGCGGGCATAATGGCTTCGTAATCCGAAATATCGTAGCCGTTGTCGGCGTTGGGCGATTGGAAGATGGGGCTGAGCCACAGAATATCCACGCCTAAGTCGTACAGGTAGTCCAGTTTCTGGATGATGCCCAGCAAATCACCCACGCCGTCACCATCCGAATCGTTAAAACTGCGCGGGTAAATTTGGTAGATGACTTGTCCTTTAAAATCGGCCATAAGACTACCAGATGATTTCAACCTGGTCTTTATAGCGAGTAAACTTTGGGTCGGCCGACATCACTGGCCATCCCTCGTGCAGAGCCGTCGCCAGAATCAGCCGGTCGAAGGGATCTCTGTGATCCTCAAAGAAGGGAATGCGGTCGTAGGCGACGATGTGCTGATTATCGATCGGTAGTAGAACGAATCCGTCCTCTTGTAGCTGTTGTATGTAAGCCGACAGAGTGGTTTCAAACTGGTGCAGTTTGCCAACCTTTTGCTTGATGGCTATTTCAAATAAACTTACTTCGCCTACCCACTTTGTTGTCAATGGATCTGCCAAATGTTGTTGAGATACCGTCGATAAAGCGGTAGGCTTCGATTGAACCCATATGAGTACCTCCGTGTCGATGAGTACGTTCATGTACTAATTACATATAGTCCTTTAAATCTTCGAGTGGATCGTTGAAGTCGTCTCCAAGACTGATCTTGCCGACCAACGAGCCAAGTCGAATAACGTTGTTCCGGCGAGTTGGTATAGTTTCGCTTTCACCGTCCAGGAACGTTACGACGATCTCTGTTTTCTCTCGGGTAGGCGGCTGCTCGTGCCAAATGATTTGCCCTTTATCGTAGGTTGCTCTTACGGCTGTTAACATGACCTTATCCTATTTTTATCAAAAATAACAAAATCTTACCGCATCAACTCATCGAACGTAATGCTCAGATAATACAACCCACCAATACGGGCCAGGCCGTAGCCCTGCGCGTAGTACTGGTTAAGCACGTTCGTGCCGCCGAGCTTGACGACCGACTTCAGCACCGGCAGCCGGTAGCTTACCTGCGCGTCGATGCTGGTCCACGACGGCAGCCACACGTCGCCCTGCGTCGTGCCCTGCTCCACCCACGTGCGGTCGGTCCAGCGGTAGGTGACGGTAAAGCCCATCCGATTGGTCAGGCGCGGGTTGGCTAAGCTGACGTTGTAGCGGTGTTCGGGCGAGATAAAAAAGTTACGACCCAACTGCGATACCTCCGGGTTGCTCATGTTTCGCTTCACCACCGGCACGCCCGCCAGATCGTTGCGGGTGTTGCCGCGGGCATCGCGCAGGGTAATCAAACCGGTTTGGTAGGCGTAGTTGCCGCTCAGCGTAAAGCCCCGACCAACGCCGTATTCGACGCCAAGACCCGCCCCGCGCACGAAGATTTCGTTGGTGTTGTTGAAATTCACTTGCAACGACCGGTACGTGCTGGACGTCAGCAGCGCCGTTGGCCCGCTGCCCGTGGTGGGTTGATACACGTTCTGGGCGGCAATGAAGTCGGTATAGCGGCTGGTAAAGTAGAACGCATCAACGTAAAACCGGTTGCTGACCAGGGTTTTATAACCAACTTCCCACGTTCTGATTTTTTCGGTCGTGAACTGCGACGGGTCGAGCCGAAACGTTTGCGGGGCAACGGCCGTGCCCGAACTCGCGATGTAGGGCTGGGCTTCGGTTTCTAAATAGCCCGGATTGGTAGTCAACGCGGCTCCGTTATACGCCTGCGCTAATCCCCCAACCTCGCCAGCCAAGCCAGCAGCCGGCACCGAAAACAATTGCCCCGGCGAAGGGTTGCGGAAGGCCGACTGCCACGACGCTCGGACGTTGTGTACGCCGTAACTAACCACCGCCGACGCGCGGGGCGTAAAACCACCCGCCAGGTACTGATTCTTATCGTAGCGAACGGCTACTGTCGGTTTTACGGTGAACGCCGGTCCGAACCGAAACTCCTTTGATGCCTGCACGTACGCGCCTACCTCGTTGATTGTGTACTCACCCAGCACCCGGTTCTGGTCGTCCCGTCGGAGCGGAAAGGAGGTGCCGCCCGATTCTAAAAAATACTGCCGCAAACTGGCTCCGGCCAGCACGTCGGCTACCTTCAGCAGCTTCGAGAGGTTGTACATGCCTTCGTAATGAAACAGCCGCGAGTTGTCCCGGAATCGCCGGCCGCGCACGTTGGTCAATCCCGGCACGAAATCGGTGTTGTAGGTGTTGGCGAGCGCGTCGCGCAGCGTGTTGAACGCGGGCGTGCCCGGCAGCAGTCGCCCGCGGTTGGCTTCGTTGCGGGCCTGATCAATGCTCACTTTATTTTCAACGTAAGCCTGCCCGAACTCCGCGGCCCAGCCGGAGGTGACGTTGCCCAGCGGCTTCCAGGCGTTGTTGATCGCCGTGGCCGTCTGCCCGATGTTCCAACCCACGGCTTTCTGCTGCGTGGTGTACGCCCGCACAAAGAAGTTATCGCCCCGCACTTCGGCCTTGAATTGGTGGCGGTTGTAATCGGGAAAGTACTCGCGGAAACCGGCCGTGCGGATAAAATTACCCCCGCCGTAGTACCACCCCAGCGAAGCTTCGATGCTACGGCCCAGTTTGTAGTGCAGCGATACGTTGGCACGGTTGTTAAACACCCGGCCGTTGTTGCCCAGGATATCAAGTTCGGTATAGCCCGTGCGCGTCACTAACTTATTGCGTAACAAGACGTTCGCGTAGTTACCCGGAAACCGGAACGCGCCCCCGTTGTTGATGTCGTCGCCGTAGATGTTGACGCCGTCGTACTCAAAATTCGTGTTCGAATCGTTGTTGGGTTGGTAAGCAATCCCCGTCGCCACCCCACCCCGATTTGGGTCGGTTGCCCAGAACGGCGTCCGGGCGCGGGTCGAGCGGTCGCTGTAATCGTCGGCGATGAAGTCGGTGCCCGTGAGTCGCTGAGCGGAGATTTTGAAGGCGAAGCGCGTACCAAGTTGTTTGGCGTAGCGAATGGCGTAGTCGATGTACGGCTTCGGGCCGAAGTCGCCTTTGCTGAAGTTGTTAGCCCCCACTTTGACCTGCGCCGAAAGGCCCTGGTACGTAAACGGGTTCTTGCTCGTCGTCAGCATCAAACCCTGCAAGGCGTCCGGTCCGTACAAAGCCGACGACGCGCCGGGAATCAGTTCAATGCTTTCAATGTCTAAGTCCGAAATGCCCGCCACGCTGCCGAAGCCAAAGCCAAAACCCGGCGAACGGTTGTCCATGCCGTCGGTGAGCTGCACAAACCGGTTGTTGTTATTGGCCCCGAAGCCACGCACGTTCACCGACTTAAACGTCAGACTCTGGGTCAGCAGATCGACGCCTTTTACGTTCTGAAGCGCATCAAAGGGCGTCGCGGCCGGTGAGTTGGCAAACTGCCGCGCGCCGAGTTTTTCGACCGTCACGGGCGCTTTGCGAATGTCTTCGGCCACGCGGCTCGCCGACACCACGACCTCGTCGGCGACGATGGCTTCCTCGACCAGCTTGATGGCCAGGTTGCGGAAGTTATCGCCCCGCGCCACCACATCCTGCCGGCCGTAGCCAATGAACGACACGCTGAGCGTCAGGGGTAGCGGTTCCTTGGTCGTGAGCGAAAACCGCCCGTTTGACTCCGTTACCGTGCCGACGTTCGTACCGCGGATAATAATCGTGACGCCCGCCAGCGGTTGGTTACTGGCGTCGGTCACCAGGCCGGTCAGGTTAGTTTGCGCCACCGCGGTCGCCGTTGCGAACACCGTCAGCGCAAGGATTAGCGAGAATTGTTTCATGAGTTTTGTTGGAGAAAGCGTAGTTTTTACTCAGTACCTGCAAAGGTAAGGGAATGTCTCAAACGGCATTCGGCGACACGTTCTAACAACCAACCGGCCACCGTTCCAACCGGCCCAAAACCATACCTC
>CAXUEB010000327.1:545-5832 GCA_964249775.1 uncultured Spirosoma sp. | reverse complement strand
GCCGATCAGGGCGTTGCTGAACTGCTTTGGTTCTGGGGTAATAATTTGCTCCTCTAACTGCTCGGTCTGGGGTTGGTAGGTGCCATCAGTTACGTCCAGAATCAGTTGGGTGGCTTCTTCGGGAACGTCGAGTTGGGGAAAGTGGCCGCAGCGCGAAAACCAGTGCAGGTGCGCGTCGGGAAATAAACGCAACGCGCGTTTCGACTGGCTGGGCAGCCAAACCAGGTCCTGACGACCCCAGCCAATGACCAGCGGCTGTTGGATGGAACCGGCCGGGGCACCCCGTTGGGTTTCGCCGTGGGCTAAGTTGTCCAATAGCTCGGTGAAGGTGGGCGTGGGCGTAAACGTGCGTAGTTCCTGCAAGGCCACCGGAGCCGGAATTTTCCACGGAGCCGCCGAAAACTGCGCGAACAGCAGCGTTCGGCCAACAGGATTGCCCGTCAGAAAAGGCAGAGCTGGTTGCAGTTTGTCGACAAGCTGGGCCGACAGCCGGACGGAATGGTAGAAGAAAGGAACTTCCCAGCCTTGCCAGAAACCACCCGGATCGAGCGACACCACCGCGCCGAGCACCCCGCCCCGCCGGGCCAGTTCGAGCACTAACCGCGCGCCCATCGAACTGCCAACGGCGTCGATTCCTGTGAGCTCATTGTCGGCCAGAAAATCGGTGACCGCGTCGGCGAGGGTTCGGATCGACGTTTCGCCGGCCAGCGGGGGCGTGGCTCCGAAGCCGGGCAAATCGACCGCAATAACGTCGCGCTCAGCCGCTAATCCGTCGATGATCCGGTCCCACGACCGGTGGCTGCTGCCAATGCCGTGCAGTAGTAAGAGCGGTTTGCCGGTGCCGCGCCGGACGTAGTTCATGATCATGCCGTATTTCGGGTTAGATTGGATAGGTCACTGATGAGTAACCTTCAAAACCAACTCCGTTGACAAGTCAATAGTTTTGAGAAGTGCTTGCTGGTTCGGGGTAAGACCCGTTTTCAGTGGTCGGCATTTGAGCTGACGGGTAGCTCCACTTACTAATATCGATGGCGACGCTTGTCCGACACAACGTGCAGCAAACAGGCTTTATCAATTCCGTTCGTACCGGCTTCGTAGTCGCCGGGCTACGTCGTCGGCCAGTTCATGGCGCATGCTGTCGTAGAGTGACCAGCGTGAGGGCGGAAACAGACTGGCCGATTTCAGGCTGTGGCCGTTCAGGGCGCGGTCGTCACCAATGAACGTCTGCCACTCCGTGGCCCAGTTGCGGCTTTCCCAAACGGCATCGGTCCACACCTCGCGGCCAGCCTGCGTGTCGATGGCCCGCATTCGCAGCGTCAGCCCGGCGCTGATTTCCCGGCGGTAGGTCGTGAGGGTTCCCTTTACTTTTTCCATAATGTCGACCTTTGTGGAGTCGTTGATCTTTTTCTCGCCGACTTTATACGCCTGGCTGCTTTCGACCGTCGTGCTGGACGATGAGGTATGGTCGCGGAGGGGCGTGTAATCGGTAACCTGCATCTGAATGGCTTCACGAATGGAATAGCCATCGCCCGCGTTTTCGGTGGGGGCGTACAACCGCACGAACGCTGACTGGGCCGAGTTCCGCCCAATGCGCTGTAGAATCAGCCCTTCCAGTTGAATATTGTCTTCGGGACTAATCTCAGCCGTTGGGCCAAGCGGCTCCACCACCACGCGCAGGATGGCAAATGGCAGGGCGTCTTCCGACTTGGCAAGGGTCTGCCGGTAGTTGGGTACCCACCCAGCCGCCCGGCGGTAGTTCAGATACGCATCACGAGCCGCCAGCCGGTCTGTTTCGCGGTGGGGGAAGGCCCGTTCGGCGGCTTCGTAGCGGTCGGCAGCGGCCAGTTCGCGGGTGTCGCGCTGGCGGTCTTGATACGAAGTGGGGTAATTCGCTAACCAATCCGCGCAGGTGGGGCACTTGCGGGCGTTGTCGGTTAAGATTTGAAGGGCTTCGTACTCGGCATGAACGGCTTCCCACCGGAAAGGCAACGGGTTGGCGGGTGCTGACAGCCGCTGGATAGCGATCTGGTGCTGCTCGTAGCCCCGCACAAACGCCTGTTGCAACACCCACCCGGCCGTGCTGTGTCCACGTTTGGACAGGCCGGGCCGCTGGTTCAGCCGGTCGGCGGCTTTTTTGACCGCTGCCGTGTAGTCGCCCTGGTTCAGGGCGGTTTTGCCGCTGCTGCACGCGTTCAGCAACAGGCCGGTGAGGGAGAGGAGCAGAAACGGGCGGATCATGGTAACACCAATTCAGGGCTTAGCTAACCGTTGAAAAGATACGTATTTCTGAACATTCGACAACGAACGCGGTATTCCGTTTATCTTTGAGGAGTCCTTTTTTTGCTACCCAATGTCGAAACACCGACGCTTTCGTTCGGCCGAGAAAACCCTCGGCACTTCGCCCGGAACGCTTACCTACGTGGGTGAGGAAATCGAACACGCCATCAAAATCAAACGCATCGAATACAACGTCACAGAGTACCACGTCGATGACAGCAGCCGCCTGAGCGCCTGCAGACTGCCCCATACCGAAACGCCCTACGTCAACTGGCTCGACGTGGATGGCATTCACGACCCAAAAGTGGTGGCCACCCTGGGGCAGCAGTACCAGTTGCACCCGCTGCTGCTCGAAGACGTGATGAACACCGAGCAAAAACCTAAAATCGACCTGTATGACGATGCCCCAATCCCGTCAGACGGCTCCCGGACGAGCAAGGGCAACGGAGTTGGCAGCCGCCCTGACAACGCGGCCGGACCGGTGGTGTTTGTGACGCTTAAAATGCTGCACCACAACCGACAGCGGCAGGAAATCGACAGCGAACACATCAGCTTGGTGCTGGGCCGAAACTACCTGATTTCGTTTCAGGAAGAACGCACCAAAGATATTTTTGAGCCGGTGATCGACCGCATCAAAGCGTCGGCGGGTAAGACCCGGCGCAACGGACCCGACTACCTGCTGTATGCGCTGATGGACTTGATTGTCGACCACTATTTTGTCATTACCGAGCGCATCAGCGACAAGATGGATGAACTGGAGGAGCAGATCGTGCAGCAGCGGGCTGGTCAGCAAACGCTGGCTACGCTCTACGTGCTGAAGCGGGAACTGGCCCTCATCCGGCGCACGATCTATCCCCTGCGCGACGTGGTGGGCACGTTGCTGCGCGAAGAATCGGACCTGGTTCAGAAAACGACACTGCCTTACCTGCGCGATCTCGCCGACCACATCAACCAGATCATCGAAACCCTCGATTCCCAGCGCGAACTCATCGCCGGGCTGATGGACGTGTATTATTCCATCGTCAGCAACCGGATGAACTCGGTGATGAAAACGCTGACCATCATCTCGGCCATTTTTATCCCGCTGACGTTTATTGCCGGTATCTACGGCATGAACTTCGACAACATGCCCGAACTGCGCACCAAGACGGGGTATTTCTGGACGCTGGGGGCGATGGCTGCCATTGCCGTTGGCGAAATTATTTACTTTAAACGACGCGGCTGGATGTGATGTGCCATGACGATGCCATGATCAATAACCCGCAAGTAACGGCCGACTCGTTGTGGCTGACTGATTCACGGCAGACGCTCACGGCTGAACAAGCGGCCAAAGCCGTGTTTTTCGCCATCAATGGGGAACACCACGACGGTCATGCGTTCGTCGGCGAATTGTACCAGCAGGGAGTTCGGCAGTTTGTGGTCGAACGGGGTGCGCTGACGCCCGGCCGCCGAAGCGAATTTGCAACCTATCTCTCCGCTCAGTTTCACGAGGTCGACAGTAGCCTGCAAACCCTGCAAGCGATGGCGGCTCAGCAGCGGGCCGCTGGTCCGCCGGTGCGGTTCGGTAGGGGGCAGTTTCCGATTCCGGTGGTAGGCATCACGGGCAGCAACGGCAAAACCATCGTGAAAGAGTGGCTGGCGCAGTTGCTGTCCGATGATTTTGTGATCGCCAAAAGCCCCAAAAGCTACAATTCGCAGTTGGGCGTGCCGCTGTCGGTGCATCAACTAAACGAAAGCCACACGCTCGGCATCTTTGAAGCTGGCATTTCCAAACCGGGTGAAATGGCCGCGCTGGAAACCATCATCCGCCCAACGCTGGGCATATTCACCAACATCGGCACGGCCCACGACGAAGGTTTCCGGAGCCGCAAACAGAAAATTGCCGAGAAACTCCGGCTGTTCATCCACGCTGAAACGCTGATCTACTGTGCCGATTACGTCGACGTTGATGAGGAAGTCCACCTGTTGCTCCGCGCCGTCAACCCCAACTTACGGCTTATCACGTGGTCGCTGACGGACGAGATCCCGGCCGCTCCGGCGTACCGGGAGCACCGCACGAGCGGCCGGAGTGCTCACTATCAGATTACTCGACAGGACGATCTTTTACTGATTAAGTCGACTCACGAAGAAACCGAAACGGAGACGTATCGACTACCGTTTACCGATGCGGCCTCGGTCGAAAATCTGATTCACTGCCTGATTGCGGTTAAAACATTGCCTACGATTGACGCCCCGGCCCTGCAACTTCGGCTGAACCGGCTCCGGCCGGTGTCCATGCGGCTTGAACTAAAAGAAGGCATCAACAACTGCGTCCTGATCGACGATTCGTACAACAACGACATGGCGGGGCTGCAACTGGCGCTCGGTTTCCTGAATCAGCAGAGCACGCGCCCCCAGACCGTCGTCATCCTGTCCGATGTGTTGCAGTCGGGTCAGCGCGAAGATGAGCTGTATGAGCAGGTGGCCAATTTAGTGCACACCAGTCAGGTAACGCAATTCGTTGGTATTGGGCCGGTGCTGAGCCGGAACGCCGGTTTTTTTGCCAACAACAGCCGGTTCTACCCCAACACGGACGCGTTTCTGACCCAGTTTCCCGTTGCCGATCTGCGCGACGCAGCCGTGCTGGTGAAAGGTGCCCGGCCGTTTTCGTTCGAGCGCATCGTAAGCCGGTTGCAACGGAAAGCCCACGGCACGGTGCTCGAAATTAACCTCGATGCGCTGACGCATAACCTGAATTATTACCGCGAAAAAGTAGGGGCGCAAATCAGGATTATGGTCATGGTAAAGGCGTTTGCCTACGGTAGCGGCAGTGCCGAAGTGGCTCAACTCCTGCAGTTTCACCGGGTCGATTACCTCGCCGTGGCCTACGCCGACGAAGGTGTGTCGCTGCGGCAGAACGGCATTACGCTGCCCATAATGGTCATGAATCCCGCACCGGAGACGTTCGCTACGTTGCTCGAACACAATCTGGAACCGGAGATCTACAGCCTGAAGCTGCTGCGGGAATGGG
>CAXUEB010000327.1:0-535 GCA_964249775.1 uncultured Spirosoma sp. | reverse complement strand
CTGGACGGAGCCGCAGGGGATTAAGCCCGCCCCGCCCCGCTCTTTCACTTTAAAATCGACACGGGTATGCACCGGCTGGGGTTTCTGGAGCCTGAACTGCCCGCCGTTATTGCCTGCCTGAACCAGCACCCGAATCTGCGGGTGGCCACGATGTTCAGCCATCTGGTGGGGGCCGACGACGCGCAGTTCAACGCCTTCTCGCAGCAGCAGTACGAGACGTTTCTGCGGAGTTCGACCACCCTCGAAGCGGGCTTAGGCTACCGACCCACGCGCCATCTGCTCAACTCGGCGGGCATCGTGCGCTTTCCCGACTACAAGTTAGACATGGTCCGGCTGGGTATCGGACTCTACGGGGTCGAATCGAGCCGGATCGATAAAGCCGCCGTGCAACCCGTCGGAACGCTTAAAACCACCATCAGCCAGATCAAAACCGTATCCGCGGGCGATACCGTGGGCTACAGCCGCCGGGGGCAACTCGACCACGACGCCCGCATTGCCACGCTGGCCATTGGCTACGCCGACGGCTACGACCGGC
>CAXUEB010000326.1:5471-5836 GCA_964249775.1 uncultured Spirosoma sp. | reverse complement strand
CCAGCAAATCGTAAGGCGTCAGGTCCGGGTCGAAGTCTTTGGTAATTCCAGCGACGGTGTAGGTCGCCAACTCGTTTGAGACGAAATAATCCGTCAGGCCGGCGATGTGATTGGAAACGAGCAGGGCGTTGAGCACGTGTTGATTGACGACCGCGCGGGCGGCCTCATTACGTATTAAGGTCGAGTTATGACGTAAACTGAAATGGCCCGACTTCGGTTAGTTCGACCCGATGCTTCACGGCGCCGTTGTTCTATACATAAGCGCCTACCCAATCCGCCGGATAATAGCCCTTCGGTTTAGCCACAACAGCAAGGCCGGGGGTAGTAGTAACAGCAGCGACGCCACGGCCGCCAGTCGACTGTTG
>CAXUEB010000326.1:0-5416 GCA_964249775.1 uncultured Spirosoma sp. | reverse complement strand
TCAGGGTGCGAACCTTGCCGACGCTCAGGTAGTTGGTCAGACCGAAATCGAACCAAGCGATCAGAAACGTTTGAAACAGACAGGTGATGAGCAGCGGCCGGGCCAGCGGCAGCAGGACGCGCCGGAAGGTCTGCGCCGGTGAGCAGCCCAGCGTCCGGCTCAGTTGTTCGTACTGTCGCGCCTGCTGACTCCAGAACGACCGGAAAAATAACGTACAGAACGGCACCGTGATCAACAGTAGTCCTAACCCAACGCCCGCCAGCGTACCGGACAAGTGCAGGCGGATAATCGACGGCTGAATCAGCACCGCCAGCAAGACGGGCGGCAGGGCATAAGGCAAATAGCTCAGCGTCACCCAGCGGTCGGGGTGCTTGGCCTGCGCCACGGCGCGGGCAATCCAGAAACCCAGCCCGGTCGACACCACCGATACGATCGTGGCAATGCCTAAACTCAGCAGCAAACCCGTTCCTAAGCCGCTGTCGACCGCCAGCACCCGGCCCAGCGCGTCGAGGCTGTACGTCGGCGGCAGCACGTCCGGGAAGCGCCAGTATTGCCCCAATGCCAGCAGGGTCAGCAAGACGAACGGCAAGCCGAACAGCACCAGCAGCAGGCCGGTCAGCAGCGGGTTAGAGCGCATGACGTTGGGTCCAGCGGGTAGTCAGGTAGATGACGATCATCAAAAACAGGGTCATCAGAAAGCCGATTAAATAGCCCATCGGTAGGTCGGTGAGATCGAAGCGCTGGAGCCGCGTCGTGATAAATACCGACAGCATCTGCGGGTAATTGCGGCCCAGCAAGAGCGGAATGTCGTAGGCTCCCAACACCGCCACGCCGTACAGCACGAGCGTCGGGGCGGCCCGGCGCAGGAGAATCGGCGCGGCCACCCGCCGGTTAAACTGCCCCACCGACGCGCCCAGCGTCCGGGTCAGGCTACGTAGCTCATCCAAACGAGCGTCGGCGTAGAGCGACTGGAACAGCAACGTAAAGAACGGAAACGCCAGGACAACCTGCGCCAAGATGATGCCCAACCCGGCCGCGTCGCCAATCAGTTCGGGAAAGTCGTCGGGCGCGCGGGTCAGGCCCAGCGCGAACGTCATCCGCGACAGCCAGCCCGACCCGCTCAGCAGTTGAAATAGGTAAAATGCCACGACTAACGACGGCAGCAGTAAGGGCAGGTAGAGCAAGATCGGGAACGGCCGATGCCTAAGCATCGTTTGCCGCCCCAGCACCAACGCGAGCGCAATGGCCACCGCCCCGCCCACCGACACGATGGCGACATATAGACTGAACGCCAGCGAAACCAGCAACGACGGTTCGGTCGGAAGTTGTTGCCAATATTGCCCCGTAAAGCCCGTTGCCAGTGGCCCCGTCAATCCAACGCTGTAGCCCAGCGCGTTGAGTAGCCCCGCCAGTGGCAAGCCGAGGCGGAGTCGGGCGTAGAAGTGTAACGTAACCTGGGGATACGGCACTCCGGCGGCCACGCCCGGGCGGGAGAATAGGTTGTCTGCACGTTCACGCCCGGACGTGGCCGCTGGATCGCCAGCCCGGCCAGCTACACTATTTCTCAATGACATACATCCGAAAATCTTTGTATAACCGCGTCATGTATTCCGGCGCGGGTTCCTGAAACGCCATGCCCTGAATGTCGGCGCGTTTGGGCGCGTACCGGCGTGAAGGCAGGTTCTCAAATTTCGCCCGGAGGTCGGCGGGCAGTTTTGTCAAGTCCAGCACGGTATGGTCGCCCCAGACGTTGGGGTCCATCTTCTTTAACTGCGCTTCGGGCGACAGCAGGAAGTTGGCCACCAGCAGGGCCGCTTCCGGGTGTTGGGCGTGCTTGATAACGCCTAAGTAATGCGAGTTCTGAATCGTGCCGGGTGCGGGCACGTAGGCGCGGGCCGTTTTTGGAAAAAAGCCCAGATTCACCTTATTGTCGACCTCGGCGTCGTTGTTGGAGAAGGTAAACGCTACCTCACCGTTGGCAAACAGTTGATGCAACGTTGACAATTGCTCAGGAAACGTCGCGCCCTTCTTCCAGAAGTACGGCTTGAGGGCGTTTACTTCTTTCCAGAGTTCAGCCGACCACTTCTGGTACACATCCTCCCGAAACTTACCCCGAAACAGTTTAGGATCGCCCGACAAGGCGATCATCCACGATTTTAGGAGCGTCATGCCCGTAAACTCGGCCGGAATGGTCATCTGACCGGGGTGCGCCCGCACGTAAGCGGGCAGTTCGGCAAACGAACGGGGCGGGTTAAGAACCGTTTTGGCATCGTAAATAAACGCCAGTTGCACGTTGCCCCAGGGCGCTTCCATGCCCGCAACGGGCTGCTGAAAGTCGGTGCCGATAAACGGGTTCGTGAAATCAACGTACCGGGCGTTGGGCATTTTGTCGGTGATGGGACCCAGCAAGGCGTCGACCTGCCGCAGTTGATAAAATGTTTCGCCGTTAATCCACGCCATGTCGATCTGACTCGGCTGCCCGGCCTGCCGCTCCGCCACCAGCGTCTGCACAATTTGCGTGCCCTGCCCCGCCGAAATTTGCAGGTCAATGCCGTACCGTTTTCTTAGTTCCGGCCGGACGTACCCGTTCATGTAGTCGTTGATGTAAGGGTCGCCGAGCCACATCAAGAGCGTAACCGGCTGATTCCGGCCTTCTTCCTCTACCTGCGCCCAGGATTGGGCCAGCACCGCGGCCGGCTCGCGCTGTTCGGTAGTGGAACAGGCCGTAAAAAAAAGTAAACAAATTGATAACCAACTGATTTGTATCATTATAGCTGAGTAACTTTAGATTCGTTCATGCGACGAGGGTAAGGGTGGCCGATGGCCGACCGGAACGGGTGTTTTATGCGGCCCCAACAAAGGTCGTCGCCGTACTCAGGATTGCCAAAAAAAGAGACGACCCGCTCAAGGAGCGAGTCGTCTGCTAAACACACCTAATTAAACAAAGAAGTCGGTAACGTGGGCGGGTTTCCGTCGTAACGACGAACCGTCCGCGTTACTCAGAACAAATACCGGACGCCGAACTGAAACTGGCGCGGAGGTCCGGCATTGCGCTGGATAATCCCACTGCCCCGCGGGCCAACCTGAATTTGATTACTCTGGGTGGCGTTGTTCGCGTAGCCGCTGAGATTATTTAGATTAAATACGTTAAAAACATCCGCTCGGATTTCTATCCGACGCAGCCCATCGGTGCCTAACGGCAGCGTATACTGCACGCTCGCATCGACCAGTTTTGACCAAGGCAGGCGGTCGCTGTTGCGCGATTCGCCCGGCTGGCGGTCGGTGCTACCGTTGTAGGTGTCGCCGTAGGCTGAACCATCGCCGTTCAAATCATTAGACGTGCGTTGACGACCGTCGTTACCCAAAACCGGCCTAAAATTTTGATCCACGACGACGTACTGGCTCGCGTCGGGGATGCGGTTAATCGGCTGACCGCTCTGAATCAGGGCCGCCACCGTCGCCGTTAGCCGGCTACCGACGAAGTAGCTGAAGATACCGTTGATGATGTGCCGGCGGTCGTTGACGCTCGGTCCCCACTCGGCCGCGAAGTTGTTGGCGTCCATCGCCCGGAAGTTGATGTCTTCGGTATCGTTGTCTAACCGCGACAGGGTATAGATCAGCCGGTAGGCGTACGCGGAACCAGCACCGAACGCCGACCGATCTTTCTGTAGGTTCAAACTCAGGGCCGTGTAGCGCGACCGGCCTTTGTCTTCGGTCATGGCCACGCTCTGCGCCACGCCCGTCAGCGTTTGTCCATTGATAAGTCCTGCGCCGTTCACGATCGGCACCGGCCGGGTCAGGTTAGCCGCGTCGGTTGAGCGGGCGATGCCGCGCTGGGCGCTGACGTTGAAATCCCAAGGAGCCGGGGCGTTCAGGTTCGTGGTGCGGAACAGGTTGTACGACTCGTTATAGACCACGTCGGCGTAGAACAGCATCCGGTCGCTCACCTGGTATTGGTACCCCAGCGTCGTCTGGACAGTGTACGGGTTGGCGTAGCCGCTGGGGTTGAGAATGCGCCGTTCGCCACTGAACAGATTTCGCTGCCCGGCATACGTCGAAGCGGCCGGCCCCTGCAAGTAGCCAAACGATTGCCCCGCGTTGTTGAAGCCCGGCCCGACACTCAGGTTGCCGTCGAAGGTCACCCGGTTTACGTCCGTACTGGCGGGCAGAATACCCCGGTCCACGAAGTATTGTAGCTGTTGTTTGAAGTCCGCGCCGGTGTTGTTTTGCTGGAGGGCGTCGCTGTAGATGGCGTACAGCACTTTGTCGTAAAACACACCCGCGCCCCCGCGCAGGGCCGAGCGGTCGGTGAGTTTGTAGTTGAAACTCGCCCGCGGGGCCACATTGTTTAGGTCGCCGGTCGTACTTCCGCCCCTGCTCAGATTGTCGTAATCATAACGAACGCCGAGCGTTAGGTTCAGCCGCGGGCCAACGGTGATCTGGTCTTCGGCGTAGGCGGTATAGATGGTTTGAGTGGTACCGAACGACGCGGGCCGCAGTTCGACCGAGTAATCCAATACCCGCGCGTCGGCCGGAATGTCGGTCGGGCTGAGGTTAGTACCGAGGTTCCGTTCGCGCAGGGCCGCGAGCTGCCCCGCCGTTAGTTGAACCGTGTAGCTGCCGTTGGGATTACCGCCCCCGAACAGGCGGTGCCGCGCCGAAATGACCTCCGCGCCCACCCGGAACGTGTGGTTACCCCGGTAGAACGAAAACTTCTGCTGCACCTGCACCGTGTTCTCGTGCGAATCGAACAGGTAGCCGGGGTGACCCAGGTAGGCGATACCCTGCCCGCTGGGATCGAGCACCGTCACGCTGGGGCTTTCGGGGTTGACCGCGCGGGCGTAGTTCCAGCGGAAGCGGCTGTACTGCACGTTGGTTTCCGACGCGAACCGTCCGGTCGTGTACGTATTGCGTGACGCCACGAGCACCGAATTCCGATCCTGCGCGTTGGCCGCCGACGGAAACGCAATGCCGCCCTCTAAGCCGCCCGCCTGCCGCCCGATGGCCACCTGCCCGACGTTCACGCGCAACGACGACTTAAAGCGGTCGCTCCAGAACTGGTCCAGCTTGCCCGAAATCAAGGTAAAGCGGTTCGTGCCGCGCACCGTTTCGGCGACGCCCAGTTGGGGCGAGTTGAGCAGATTATCTTTCACGTCGGTCGTGTGCTCGACGTTCAGGTAGTAAAACGTCTTATTTTTGACCAGCGCCCCGCCTACACCAAACCCGCCCTGGTAGCGGGCAAACCCATCGCGGACCTGATTGCCCGACAGGTCGCGCAACGGATAGCTCGTTTGGGCGTCGATCACCGCGCCGGGGCGGGTCAGCAGAAACACCTCGCCGGAGGTCTCGTTACTGCCCGACTTGCTGGTGATGTTGATGATGCCATTGCCCGTGTTGCCGAACTCGACGGAGTAGT
>CAXUEB010000325.1:4629-5898 GCA_964249775.1 uncultured Spirosoma sp. | reverse complement strand
GTTCGCCACGCAGTGCGACTTGGCCTCGCCCATCAGGTACACCGTCTCGAAGCGCTCCAAATCGGCAATCAGCGCCGTGTTGAGTTGGGTTTCGGGCACGGCCGGATCGGGCATCTGCGCCCGGAAAATGCCAAAGTGCTCGGATAACGGGTGTAGGCCCTTGGGCACCGCCACGTAGTCCCGTTCGCGCTGCCGCGACCAGTCGATCAGCGCCCCCATCAGCGTGTCGTGCAAGGCCGCCCCGCGCGACCCAATCAGGCAGTGCTCGGGCCAGATGAAATGCGCGAACTGCCCATCGGCTTCCAGGTCACGCACGTACTGCCCTGCTCGCTCAGCCGCAAACCGCGGCACCCACCGCCCGGCGTCGACCTCGGCGGCTGTGATGCGCGTGAACGGTGCGGGGTGTTGCCCGGCTGTATCTTCCCAAAATAGGGGCTGCGCAATGTCAATCAGGTGGTGCGTATCGAGCGTAACGACGATGTGGGCGATCTGGTCGGCGTGCCGGCGAATCATCCCGGCCATGCGCTCGACATCCCCTTCCGCGCCCGGCACGAACAGCGCCCCGTCGGGATGGCAGAAGTCAAACTGCGTATCAATGATTAGAAAGGCGTTTTTCATAGCTTCTTCTAAGTTAAGTAGAAATTTAACAAAATTGATGCAGCATTGAAGCAGCTATAAGACCAGTGTTAAGCGCTGACATCCAATCGGTTACTGTTATAACACCCTTCAAACTACTAAGAATAAGGCATCAATCAGTAAGATGCTTTACATACGAAGTAGTTGTCTAAGTTTCTTACGAACAGGCTCCTCAAATAGAAAAAATATCAAGCAACAAGAGCTAATACAAAAAACCAAGAAACTGTAGAAATAGATTGTTGTATATTTATTTGATAGATCGTAACTAAACTGACTGTTAAAACTTAAGATAAAATCAAACCAGAATTTAAGAGGAAATTGAAGTATGTATAAACTATAACTAATATTACCCATCACAACTAAAGCAGGAACAGATAATGTTTTAGATAACCAAGAATCATCCCAAGAAAACGTTATTATCAGAAAAGCATAAATTAATACAAGTATACCATCATTTTGTATGCTACCTCCATATCTATAAATAATAATAATGATAAGATAAAACATTAAAAGTACGATGTAAAACGTCCAATTAATTTCTCTTGACAAGAAACTAATTCTGCCTTTAGGATGTGGTATTTTTTTATATAACAGCCCAATCATTACTCCAATTAAAAAGACAGGTAAGTAGAT
>CAXUEB010000325.1:0-4392 GCA_964249775.1 uncultured Spirosoma sp. | reverse complement strand
AAAAGTATAAAAGGAAACAAAGCATAGAAAAAAACTTCAACGGAAAGGCTCAAAGCGGCAAAATTTAAAGTGTTACCAGGTATCCAGCTTTGAAGTAACAGTATATTCAACATCCAAGTTGTAATCGGTAGAGACCCTTCAACTAAGGGACTCATTAATATATACAATAATATAGAAATCAGATAAACTGGATAAATCCTAACTAAACGTGCTATGTAAAATCTCTTCAAATTTATTAACCCTCCATCTGGCTTATAATAAGCAAACGACATAACGCAACCTGATAACATAAAAAAATATACTACAGCTAAATCACCATTTCTAAAAATTTTAGCTAAAGTAGGTATATTGAACGGATACACTTTGCCACCACTATTAATGGCAAAATGAAAAACAAACACTATGAACGCTGCAATAAAACGAGTAAAAGTAAGATGTGAAACTACCATTGATGAAATGAAGATACAACTTAGCGTACAAAGCAAAGATACAACTCAAACGACAAGATTTGTTAATTACAAATGTATGAACTGCCTCACCAAGATGTTCTTTACCTTAATGCACAGCAAAAGACCTCGTTCAGAATGATTCTGATTATGCAATGGAGTTAGCCAGTCTTTGACCGCTAGCCTATAGAAACACTTAGAGTCAACCCGGAAAGCTAACCTTGCCCATCGACACGGCGGGTATGCCCGGCCGGCCGGCGCTTCCACCGAACGCCGTACCACCCGCTACACTTTCGTTGGCTAACACGGCAAACAAAACAGCCTCCTTTGCGTCGCCGTTGATGCCCAGATCGTCCGTGCGGCCAAACGTGCAGGTAGGTAGTCGACGCTGAATGGCTCCAGTCAGTGCGGGGTTGTGCCCACCGCCCCCACTTAGGTAAACAACGTATTGTTCTCCCGGTTGCATGACGCGCTCGATGGCGTCGGCGATGGTATCCGCGCTAAACTGCACGAGCGTCGCCATCAAATCGGCGGCTGACAGGTCGGTCGTCTGACTACGCCGTTGGGCTTCCGTTACGTACGTTTCGCCAAACACTTCGGGACCGGTCGTTTTCGGAAACGGCGCGTCGAAGAATACATTGGCTTTGAGTGCACCGAGCAGTTCGGCGCTGACCCGACCGCGGGCCGCCAACTGCCCGCCTGAGTCGAACGGCTGATTCAGCGCCCGGCGCGCCAATCCGTCCAAGAGCGTATTGCCCGGTCCGGTGTCGGTCGTAAACACCTGATCCATGTCGGCGCTGGCGGGCAGGTGGGTAAAATTGGCAATGCCACCCATGTTGAGCAGAATGCGGTTTTCTCCGGCTTTTGAGAACATGAAATAATCGCCGTAAACGGCTAACGGCGCGCCTTCGCCCCCGTGCGCAATGTGTTTCTGGCGGAAATCACTGAAGGTAATCAAACCCGTTTCGGCCGCTACGTGATCGCCGTCGCCGATTTGAAGCGTCGCGTTGGGGAACTTATCCCGCCGGTGCTGGCTTTTCGGGGCGTGATAAACCGTCTGGCCGTGGCTGGCGATAAGGTCCACCGTGCTGGGTTCAACGGCCCAGTCGCGCAGGCAGTCGAGCACCATCCGGCCGTGGAGCCGCCCGATGTACGGGTTCAGCAAACAAAGCTGCTCAAATTCGATTTGCGACTTAGCGAAGACGGCCCGAATACCGGCTTTGAGGGTCTCGTCGTAAGGTACGGTAGCAAAGCGTTCGAGCACGACCTGCGTGTTGAGACCGCTACCAGTAAGGCGGCACAGCGCAACATCTAAGCCATCGAGCGACGTTCCCGACATCAGACCGATGATTCGACGTTCGGGTTTACGGGCAATCTCGTACAGGCGCTGGATGTGCGGATTCATAAGTGGGGGACGTGGCTAAAAGGCAAAAGTATCTTATTCCCGCGTTTTATCGTGGGTAAGTCAAATCGGTTTCGTCTGGTTGTATGCACCCAGCAGGCGCAACGACCGGATCAACGCAAGCGTTTGTAACGAAGTGACGCATGGATTTTTGGGGTGACGAACAGTTTTCCTTTTTTGAAACCATTCTGTTTCAGGCGCTGGGTCAGCCGGTCGAGGTCATTGAGATGCAGTTTCTATCGGGGGGCGACATCAATACGGCCGCTCAGGTGTTCTCGTCGGAAGGGGTGTTTTTCGTTAAATGGAATCAGGCAGGGCAATTCTTTGCCCGCCAGTCCGCCCAGGAGCCGGATGGTAACCAACCTGATCCGTTCGAGACCGAAGCGCGGGGCCTTAATCTCCTACGACAAACCGATGCCTTGTTCGTGCCCCAGGTCATTGGCTACGGGCAGCAAATGGACAAATCGTACCTGATTCTGGAATACATTGATTCGGGTGCGCCCGGTAAGGCGTACTGGGAGGAACTGGGTCAGTCGCTGGCGGTCATGCATTCGCACACCCAACCCAAGTTCGGCCTGCATTTTCCAAATTACATTGGCTCGCTACCCCAAACCAATACCTTGACCAGTAACGGCTGCCACTTCTTCTTTGAGCACCGGCTGCTGCCCCAGGCCGGTTTAGCACTGTACAAGGGACTGCTCGCCAAAGACGTGTACGATAGCCTGTTCCGGCTTCGCGACCGCTTACCCAGTCTGTTGCCCGCCGAACGGCCGGCCCTGCTCCACGGCGATTTGTGGTCGGGCAACGTGATGGTGACCGAAACGGGCTACCCCGCCCTGATCGACCCGGCGGTTTATTACGGCTTTCGCGAGGCCGACCTGGCTCATTCTAAATTGTTCGGTGGCTTCGACCAGCGCTTCTACGACGCCTACGACGAAGCGTTTCCGCTCGAAGACGGGTTTGACGAGCGCGTGGCCATTTACAATTTGTATCCGCTGCTCGTGCACGTGAATCTGTTTGGTTCGGGCTACGTTAGTGGCGTAGAACGCGTCTTAAGCAATTTTGATACAGTCATAGCCAAGCGTTCCCTTAGCGGACGAATTAATTCGGCTGCGAATGGAATGGAGCAGACCGAAAGGCTGGTCCGCGATCGACTAACGACCATTGACTAACGTATGGATATTACTTCTTTCGAGCAGTTTGACCTCAACCGGCAGTTGCTCAACGCCGTCGCCGACGCGGGCTATACCCAACCGACGCCCATTCAGCAGAAAACCATTCCGTTGAGCTTGGGTAATCACGACGTGCTGGGCATTGCGCAGACGGGCACCGGCAAAACGGCGGCTTACCTCTTGCCCCTGCTGATGAAGATTAAGTACGCGCAGGGGCAAAGTCCCCGCGCGTTGATTCTGGCACCAACGCGCGCACTGGTCATGCAGATTGACGAAGCCGTTAGTGAGCTGGGCAAATACACCGACTTGCGCCACCTGGCGCTCTACGGCGGGCTTGGCCCCAAAACGCAGATCGAGCGGCTCCAGCAAGGCGTTGATCTGATCGTTGCTACGCCCGGTCGTTTCTTAGACCTGTACCGGCTGGGCGAGATTGGGACCAAAGACATTCGCACGATGGTGCTCGACGAGGCCGACAAAATGATGGATATGGGCTTTATGCCCCAGATTCGGTCAATTCTGGAGGTGATTCCCACAAAGCGGCAGAATTTACTGTTTTCGGCGACTTTCGGCGGACGAGTCGAACGGCTGTCGGGCGAATTCCTCGAAGCACCCATCAAGATTGAAGTAACGCCCCAGGCGTCGACCGCCGAGATGGTCAGTCAGGTTCTGTACGAAGTGCCAAACTTCCGCACGAAGATTGATCTGCTCGATTACTTAGTGACGCGGGCCAACTTTCAGCGGGGCATTGTATTCGCCCGAACCAAAACCACCGCCGAAAACATTTACAAGTTTCTGGCGCGAAAGGTGGTCGAAGACGGTCAGATTCGGGTCATTCACGCCAACAAAGGTCAGAATACGCGCATCAACGCGATGGACGCGTTCAAAGAAGGCAACGTTCGGGTGCTGGTGGCGACGGACGTGGCTGCGCGGGGCATCGACGTGGCCGAGGTAAGTCACGTCATTAACTTCGACGTGCCCTTGATCTACGAAGATTACGTGCACCGCATCGGGCGGACAGGGCGCGCCAACCGCACCGGTGAGGCCATCACGTTTATGACGATCGCCGAGGAGTATCACGTGCAGAAGATTGAGAAAATCATTCGCATGGAGATTCCACGTCAGCCCGTTCCGGCTGAGGTTCCCGTCACCGAAACGCCGTTTGATGAACAGCAGGCCATGCTGCGCGAAATTGACGAGCAGCGCCGGAAAGAAGACCCGACGTTTCAGGGCGCTTTCCACGACAAGAAAGCAAAAAATTTACCCCCTGTCAAAGCCGGCCAACAGGCTCGACCGAGGGGGGTCGGCGCAAAAAAACCAGCTTCGCGCGCGGCGGGACCAACCGCCGCCCGGCCGGGGCCGGGCGGCACTAAAC
>CAXUEB010000324.1:5343-5932 GCA_964249775.1 uncultured Spirosoma sp. | reverse complement strand
GACCTGAACATCGTGAAGACGGTAAACAAAACCAGCGTTCGGGTCGGTGAGGTGGTTACCTACACGGTCGTCGTCGCCAACCTGGGCGGCAACCCCGCCACCAACGTCGACGTGCGGGACGTGCTGCCCGACGGCTTGGAACTGATTCCGAACCCGGCGGCTACGTACACCTTCGCCAACGGGGCCATCAGTCAGTACGTTGAGCGGTTGAATCCGGGGCAGTCCGTATCGTTTGCCTTCGATGCGCGGGTGCTCAGCCGGGGACTGATTATCAATAAAGCCGACATTCCGTACCTCGACCAGCGCGACAGTAACTTGGACAATAACTGGTCGAAGGTGATGGTGCAGGACACGTCGGCAGGTCGGCCGAGCCTGATTGGTCTGGCCAAGTCGGTACTGGGTACGCCAACGGCGGTGGGCGATTCGCTCATCCGGGTGAGCTACGGCTTCGTGCTGACCAACTTCGGCGACGACACCCTGCGGACCGTTCAGGTAACGGATGATCTGGCGTACTTCTTCTCGCCGAACATGGTGGCTGCCACAACAGTCACGCACCAAACGACGGGTTCTACGCTGGTGCCGAATCCCC
>CAXUEB010000324.1:0-5333 GCA_964249775.1 uncultured Spirosoma sp. | reverse complement strand
GTTCGCAGCGCTTCACCCTCGACGTGACGGTGCGACGGGCCGCGGGCGACACGACCAACGCCTTCCAGAATATTGCCAGCGTCACGGCGCAGAACAGCGTCACGGCGGTGTACGATTTGTCGACGGACGGTACGGATTCTGATCCCGATGCCGATGGTAACCCGACCAACAACACCACCTTCTCCAGTTTCACGCTGGGTGTTGGCCCATCGGCCGGGCCGGGCATTGGGGTAGCGCTGGCCGTGGTGCGGGTTGAGCCGCAGGCCGACAGCAGCTACAACGTGACCTACAAGGCGACGATCAGAAACCTGGGCGATGTGCCGCTGTTCGGCATCGCCCTGGCCGACACGCTGATCCAGGCCTTTGCCGCACCGACTTCGTACTCGGTCGTTGGGCCGCCGGTGGTGGCTGCGGGCAGCAGCTTGGTGGCCAACGCCCGTTACGACGGCAACGCGCAGACGAACCTGCTGATGAACACCAGCACCTTAGCCGTTGGTGTGCAGGATACGCTGTTGCTGACGGTGAACGTCCGGCCGAATGGCAACAATGGGCCGTTCTACTCGATGGCGGCTGCCACGGCTCACCCGGCCGATTCGAGCCAGGTGGTCCGGGACGTTTCCAACGATGGGTTCGATCCGGCCGCAGCCGGGGCCGTAATGACGCCCGTGCGCTTCAACCTGCCCAAAGGTCTGCTGGGCGTTGCCAAGTTGGTGGGTACGCCAACGCTGGTGAGCGAGGGAGTCTACGACGTGCCGTACACCATCACCCTGAGCAACATGGGATCGGTGGCGCTCAAAAAGGTTCAGGTGGTTGATAACCTCTCCGAAACCTTCCGGCACGGGGCGCTGATCGTGAGCAACACCCTTGCCGTAACGGCGGGTGCGGGGCTGACCGTCAATCCTGACTACACGGGTCAAGGGCTGATTACGAAGCTGCTGATCGACTCGCTGAGTAACCTGCCGGTGGGGGCCACCAACCGCCTGTCGTTTGTGGTTCGGGTAGACGTGAAAAACGCCGATTCGCTGACGTTCTACAACACGGCTACGGCCACGGCGCTGACGGACGGTAACGAGCCGGTTGAGGATAAGTCGACGGCCGGGGCCAGCGCTGACCCTGACAATGACCTCGATCCGCGCAATAACAGCCTGTCGACACCAGTTTCCCTGAGCAATTCGGCGGCAAACAGTTACATTGGCGTCGCAATGACCGTTCGGGATACCACCCGGCAAACCGACGGCAGCTTCAATGTAACGTACCAGATTGTGCTCCAGAACTACGGCAGCCGTGCGCTGACGAACGTAAGCCTGACCGACTCGCTGTCGAAAGTCTTCAACGCGACGACCGGTGCTACGTACTCCATTGCGCGGGCACCGTTCACGACCTCAACGGGCAGTGCGCTGAAGCTGAATCCGGCTTTCAACGGAGCAACGGATGCGCGGATTGTGCTGGGCGACAGCATCAGTACGCTGGCGGCCGGTCAGGTCGACACGATTCTGGTAACGCTGAACGTCTCGACCGATGGCAGCACGACGAGGTTCCTCAACTCGGCCTACGCCGTGGCCAAAGCCGGAACCCGAACCGTGTCCGACGTCTCGACGAGCGGGCTGAACCCCGAACTCAACGGTAACCGCAACCCGACCGATCCGAACGAACGCGAAGCCACCCCGCTCACCCTGCCGTCGACCAGTTCGGCGCTGTTTATCCCGCAGGGCTTCTCGCCCAACGGCGACGGTATCAACGACCTGTTCGTGATCCGGGGCGTGGGCAACCAGACGATTGACCTGGAGATATACAACCGCTGGGGTCACTTAGTCTACAAGAATAATGACTACCAGAACGATTGGGATGGCAAGCCGAACACGGGAATCACGATAAGCCAGGAGGGTGCCGGTGGCCTGCCCGACGGAACCTACTACTACGTGGTTAAGACCAGCGATGGCCGCAAGTTTGTACGATACATGACGATTAACCGCTAATACCGATGTCAAATCAGTTTTCAACCAAATGCGGAGCCGTGGCGCTGCTGCTGATCCTGGGGATCGGCAGCGGCCGGGTCCGGGCGCAGCAGGACAAAATGTTCTCGCAGTACATGTTCAACATGATGGCGCTCAACCCCGCCTACGCCGGCAGCCGCGACGTGCTGAGCATGTCGGCCCTCTACCGCAACCAGTGGACGGGCGTCAACGGGCCGCAAACGGCCACCTTCACCATGGACATGCCCCTGAATCAGGAGCGCGTGGGGGTGGGCTTGCAATTGTACGGCGACAAGTTTGGCGAGATGCAGGAAGCGGGCGGGTTTGTGTCGTACGCGTTCCGAATCAAGGTGGGTAGCCGCTCAACGCTGGCGCTGGGCTTGCAGGGCGGGGCGTCGAGCTTCCGGTGGAACCTCACCAACGTACAAACCAGCCCCGACGGCACCGGGCAGATCGACCCGGCGTTTGCGCAGGACATCAGCAAAGTGCTGCCCAACTTCGGCACCGGTATTTACCTGAGCAACGACAAGTCGTACATCGGCGTGTCGGTGCCCCGGCTCATCAAAAACCGGCTGTCCGAATACGCGTCCGGCATTTACCGCTCGGTGCAGCGTCGGCACGCCTACGCCACGGCCGGTTTTGTGGTGGGCGTCAGCCCGAGCGTTAAGCTGAAGCCGTCGGTGTTGGTGAAATACGCCGAGGGCGCTCCGCTGGGCTTCGACGGCAACGTCAACGTCTGGTTTGCCGACCGCATCGCCATTGGGGCCTCGGTGCGCCGGAATCAATTCACCTCCTGGTCTCAGTACAGTACGGATGCGTTGGTGGGGATGCTGGAAGTGCAGTTGACCGATCAGTTTCGGTTCGGCTACGCCTACGACCGCACCCTGAACCGGTTCAAAGACGTGGCTCCCAGTTCGCACGAGATTTTGCTTCGCTATGAGTTCGGCTTTGGCAAGAACCGCATCCTGACTCCGCGGTACTTTTAATGCATACTGGTTAATGAATAATGCATAATGAACGGGGTAACAGGCATCCGGTGACCATTATGTATTAGTCAGTATACATTGACCATCAACCATTATTCATTCCCTTAAAAGTTTCGGCCCAGTATTTGCTTACGAGTATGGTACGCTTTTTCCCAATTGTGGACAGGGCGTACCTTTTCGGGCTTATCTACTGTCTTTTAGCCGTTACCCATATGATACGCAGTATACTCGTTCTGGGATTCTTTGGTTTATTGGTTGACCCGGTAGGCGCACAGTCGCTGACCAACCAGGCCGACCACGCGTTTGATCCGTTAACCTACGCAAAAATCGCCGGTCTGTACGAGCGGCCACTCACGAGTTCATCGTCCGAAACCGACGCTGAACAGTGGGCGGCTAAAGCCCGGCTGGCTTACAGCTACAAACAGGCCCGCGACACAAAAAATGCCGAGCGGGCGTACCGTGAGCTGATCGCCGAAGGTGCTTCGTCGCCCGATTACGCTCTGTATCACCTCTACTACGCCCAGGCGCTGCTGGCCAACGGTAACTACCGCGAGGCAGGAGCCGTTTATCAACAGTACCACGCCCTCCAGTCAGTCAACAAACCCGGTCCTCTATCTGCCGCAGTAGCCCATTCCCCGGCCCCGCCTTCTGCAGGTCCGGCCATAGGTTCCGTGACGGGCGGTGTCAGTCCGCGCCGGGATGCAACTGCGACTGCACTCATCCCCACGGTGGGTACCTACACCGTTGAATTTTTAAGCATAAATACCCGCCAGGCCGAGTTTAGCCCCATGCTCTACAAGGATGGGTTAGTGTTCGTGTCGGCAAACAGCAAACGCCGGGGTAAACTATTTAAGCGGACCAGTACGCCCTTTTTAGACTTGTATTACCTGCCCGAAGTGAGCGCCCTGACCGACGCGAAAGCATCGAGAAAGAAACGGCAGCCCGTTCAGTTTCTGGGGCGGGATGAATACACGACCCGGACGGCCAACGACACGAAGACGGTTGGTTTTTTTGGGGGCACGAATCTTAATCTGGGTTACGACGAGCAGCCCGCCAGCGAGTCGGAGCGGTTCAGCAAAACCATTAACTCGAAGTACCACGAAGGCCCGTCGACGTTTAGCAAAGACGGCTCGCGGGTGGTTTTCACGCGCAATAATTACACGAACGGCCAGTATCGCACGAGCACCGATGGCGTCAATAAACTCAAGCTCTACACCGCCACCCAGACCGATGGATTCTGGAGTCAGGCCGAGGAACTGCCCTTTAACAGCGAGGAGTTCTCAACCGGCCACCCCAGTTTAGCCAACGGACGCAACGGCGAACCCGATCAGTTGCTTTATTTCTCGTCGGACCGGCCGGGGGGCTTCGGCGGTACGGACGTGTACGTGTCGACCTTCACCGGTGGCCACTGGAGCGAACCGGTGAACCTCGGTGAGCGCGTCAATTCCAAAGGAAACGAACTGTTTCCGTTCGTTGACGGAAATGGAAACCTGTACGTAGCCTCCGACGGTCACGGCGGGTTAGGCGGGCTGGACATCTTTTACATTCAGCTCATGGGCGAGAGCCAGCCCACCGGGGAACTGCTCAACCTCGGCGAACCCCTGAACTCACCGGCCGACGATTTTGGCATCGTGACGGACGGCGAACGCAACGGGGGATACCTGAGCAGCAACCGCAAACGGGGTGGGGCCGACGATGACCTTTACCGCTTTGTTCGCGAGAAAGCAGCCAATCCGTGTCGTGAACTGACCATCAGCGTGTTCGATGTGGATACAAAGGCTCCCCTGATTAATACGTCAGTAGCGCTGGACAACCCGGTCAACGACAGCCAAAAGCAGCTTCAGACGGATGCCAATGGGGTGGTTCGCCTTTGCCTGACTTCCGACAGCGACACCCGGTTTGTGGTCAGCCGGGAGGGTTACCTGCCCAACAAAGTGGGTTTTTCAACCAGGGATATGTCCGACACCCGCTCATCCCGCTTGGATATTCCGCTGAGTAAGCGGAAGCCCGTTCCCACGGCAATCACGCTGCGGGGGCGCGTACTCACCCAAAAGCACCGGCTACCCATCCGGGACGCCAAAGTGGCGGCCGTCAACGAGTGCGACGGCACCGTGCAGGAGATCACCACCGATGCCAACGGCCGGTATGCGTTTATGCTGAAGCCGGGCTGTAGTTACCTGCTCGAAGCCATGAAAGCGGGGATGGGCACCACGGGTAGCCACATTGCCAAGGATGGTACCGGCGTGACCGAACTGCTGATGTTCAAGAAAGGCGACGTGATCACCATCGACAATATTTACTACGACCGCGACAAAGCAATCATCCGCCCCGACGCAGCCGCCGAGTTGGACAACGTGGTGACGCTGATGCAGAA
>CAXUEB010000323.1:0-5952 GCA_964249775.1 uncultured Spirosoma sp. | reverse complement strand
TGCCACCGCCGGTCGCGCCACCGGCTGGAGCCTGCGGTTGGCCGCCCCCACCCCCACCGCCGTTATCGCTGCCGCCCGCGTCTTTGAGGTCGTCGTTGCCGCCCCGGCTGCGCCGACGCTGTGGTCCATCGAAGGTCAGTTTGCCAAACCGGTAATTAAAGTTGGCCCGAATACCGGCGTTGTACAGACTCGTTACGCTGTTCTGCGCCAGGATGGGCGACGACGATTCGGAGCGAATGCGGAACGGATGGTTAAAGAAGTTTTCGGCCGCGATACCAAAGCTACCGCGCTTTTCCTTGAGGTCTTTCTTGACGCCTAAGTTATAGAACGCAATACCGCCCCGGTAGCCCTGCAACTGAACGTCTTTACCCCGGATGAACCCAAAACCCGCCAGACCCCAGCCGTTTTTGAGCGTCAGGTTCGTAAAAAACCGACCTTGTACCACCACGCCCGAGTTGGTCGCGTTGTAAATGGGATTGGCGCTGTTGTTGGTCAGGAACGCATAATAGGCGTCGAAGCCCCCGCCGATCTGCCACTTCGAGAACAGCGTAGCGTTCAGAAACGCGTTGATGCCGTAGGCTTGCTCTTGCCCAATGTTTAAGTAGGTCGTGCGGATGGCGTTGGCGTAAACCGGATTGGTCACGCTGGTCGCGGTTGGTGCGATTGTGTCGCGAACGCTGGTAATCGAGTTGTTGGTGAAGCGCGCGAACAGCGACCCGTTGATGTACACCGCCTTGATGTTGGCGCTGCTGCTTAGTTCAAAGTTATTCGACAGTTCGGGGCGGAGCAACGGGTTACCTTCGGTGACGTTCAGCGGATTGGCGGCATTGACGTTTGGATTCAGGAACTGAATACCCGGCCGCTGCAACCGGCGGTTGTAGGCCAGTTTGATGGTTCGGCCGCCCTTGAGTGTTTTGGAAACGTTTACACTCGGCACAAAGTTGTTGTAACTCGGAATGGGCAGTCGCTCGCCGGCCTGACCACCCAGTTCGCCGGGCTGGTTCTGGGTGAAGTAAGCGTCGATGTTGGTGAATTCGTACCGGCCGCCGGCTTTGATGGTGAATTTATTTTTGGTCGTCAGCGTGTACGACAGGTAACCGGCTCCGATGGTCTGATCGTAATTAAGCGTGTTGCCCGGCCGGCTCTGGTCGAGATAAAACGGCTCGGTGCTCACGGCCGTCAGGTATCGGAATCTACTTTCAACTTGCCGTAAGATGCCTTTACCACCGAACTCAATCAGTTGATTCGTACCGATTGGCGTCTGGTAATCGCCTTGGATAGTCGTCTCCTGGTTATAACTGTCGTTGAGGTTCTGCTGACCGCTCGTGATCGTCCGGTAATCGGCCGGACTGAGGATGTCGGCCGTGAAGTCGTTGGTGCGGCTGTTGCGGCTGAACTGCGCCGATACGCTCATCTCCTGCTGCGGTTTGGCAAACGTACGCGTGTAATCGAGGTTGGCGTCGACCGTACCCGACAAGTCTTTCGTCTCAACGTTGCGGGCATTGATGCGCGGGAAAATATCCGCCGGCCCAACGGTTGTCGTCAACAATCCGTCCTGGTATTGAAACCGGTTGCGGGCACCGTAGCGCAGACTGGCGGTGATGGCGCTGGTTTTACTGATGTCATAATCCCAGCCGAGCGTGTACTGGCCAAACAGGTCGTTGTTGCGCGTGTTGGCCGTTTGCCGGGTCGTCGTCGTGCCGGCGCTGCCGAAGGTCAACTGCGTGTTGTCGAACGCGCCCCGCACGTTGTAGTTGGTTCGGCCGAAACCGCCCAAGTTAAAGCCCATCTTGCCCGTGCGCAGGTTGCCGTTGACGCCGAGGTTAGCGCCCCGGTTGCCGACGCCCGAATCGACGTTGAGCGTGAAGCCTTGCAGGTTGTTTTTCTTGGTCACGATGTTAATGATGCCCGCCGAGCCTTCCGCGTCGTATTTCGCCGACGGGCTGGTGATGACCTCGACCGACTTAATCATGTCGGCCGGAATCTGTTTGAGGGCGTCGGCCACGCTGGCGGCCACGATCGTGCTCGGCTTGTTGTTGATCAAGACGCGCACGTTCTGGCTACCCCGCAGGCTGACGTTGCCGTCTAAATCCACCGACAGCAGAGGCACTTTGCGCATCACGTCGCTGGCATCCCCGCCCCGGTTGGTAATGTCTTTGTCGGCGTTGTAGACGATGCGGTCCACGCGCTCTTCCACGACGGCTGCCTGGCCAACAACCTCGACTTCGTTCAGCGTCCTGACGTCGGCTTGGAGTTTGATCTGGCCTAAATTGATGTCGCCCCGACGGTCGAGCCGGACGCTGGATAGCGTTTTGTTGCGGTAGCCCACGAACGAAATCAACACCTGGAACTCGCCGGCCGGGACTTTCGTAAGCGTAAACCGGCCCCGGTCGTCGGCCGCGGTGCCGTCGATGGGCCGTTTGGTTTGGGGATTAACGAGGGCAATGCTGGCGAATTCAACCGGCTTACCCGTCGTTGAATCCACAACGGTTCCCGTCAACCGGGCGTTGCCGCGGGGAGTATTGTCGCTGGCCGTACCGGGGATAACGGTGGGTTGGGGTGGCCGCCCGCCCCCACCGGGACCCGTCGGAAACTGCGCCCGTGCGGTGCCGGCTAAGGTTACACAACCTACACCGATGGCCAAGCCAAGTATCAATTTTTTCATAATCAGGTTTAATGCTCTGTGGTTTTATCGAGTCGTAAAGGTCGGGGTAGTTCCCGGAAAAAGACAATAAAATCCGGCCACTCTTGCCTTAAAGCGAACCTTAGCCTTGTATTCTACACAAACGGTTTAAGGTGTTGACGAGCGGCCTTCGTTACTTAGGTAAAAAGCACCGGATTGGTTTTCAACTCGGGGTATTCGGCCGGCGTCATTACCTCGGGTACGTCGCTGGGTTCGGTTCGGGACGTAATGCGTTTGCTAATCGAGTAGCTGTGCATTCGGTCGGCGGGGTACGCGTTGGCTAATAGTTTGATCGCGTCGGTTTCGCTCAGGTCACCGTGCAGCCAGGCCTGTTCAGCCTCGGTCGTCAGCAGGCAGGGCATCCGCTTTTTAGTGTTGTGGATGGCCGCCAGCAGCGGATTGGCGTCGGTCGTCAGCAAGGTATACGTCGGAATCAGTTCGCCGGTGTCGGGATCGGGCCATTCGTCCCACAACCCGGCCACGGACGTAATTTTTTGGTCGCTCGTGTTGATGTAAAACGGAAACTTTTTACTACCGACCGTGTGCCACTCGTAAAAGCCCGTGACCGGAATCAAACAGCGCTTACCGGCCTGCGCGGCCTGGCGGTACGACGGTTTTTCGTAGATCGTTTCGGAACGGGCATTGGGGGTTTTCTGACGAATCTCGGCGGCATCGGCGCGCGTTTTGACCCAGCGCGGAATCAGACCCCAGTTGATAAGCTGAAGTTTACCCGGCTCCTGCCGCGTTACAACGGGCCAAGCCGGAAACTGGTACGCGTTGGCGTGGTAGACCGGCTGGAAACTGGCCCCGGCTGGCAGGCTGGCCTCGTAGCGGGCTTCCAGTTCGGGGACCGACACACTAAGGGACTTATGGTAGCACATGGCGGTCCGGCACTTCGGTACGTGTGGTGGGTTGCATTGCGCAACGTGGCCACTTCGTATTAACCACAAACCTACCTTGTCAGTTATAATTAAGACCCGCTTACCGACGAATCGCCCGGTTTCATCGGCCAACGTCCGGTTCCAACCGACGCAACGCGGTTAATCTAACGATTTCCAATCATCTGACCCATGAATCCACCGAACGCAACGTTTCCCGCTCCGAACGCTTCCCAACCGCTCGCCGACCTCGAACGCGACTGCTGGCAGCAGCTCAAGGCGGCCCTGGAACACAAACACGACCCGTTCAAAAATCTGTTTTTAGCAACCGGCACCGCCGACGGAGCCGACGCCCGCACGGTCGTTCTGCGGCAGGTCGACGCCGAACACAAGTCGGTCTGGTTTCACACCGACGCCCGCGCCGAGAAAGTCCTTCAACTCGAAGCCCACCCCAACGCGACGCTGCTGATTTGGGACGAAGGGCGGCAGGTGCAGCTCCGCTTAGTCGTCGAAGCCCGGCTTCATACCGACGATTACGTGGCCGACGAGCACTGGAAAAACCTGTGGGTGGGCAGCCGCAAGATGTACCTGTCCGAGCACCGACCCGGCAGTGAGCAGCCCGCGCCCTACCCCGGCTTTCCACCCCACCTGGGCGAGAACCTGCCCACCGATAGGGAAAGCGAAGCCGGCCGGCCCAACTTTGCCGTTTTTGAATGCCGCGTGATTACGCTGGAATACCTGCACCTGAGTCGGGCTGGGCAAACGCGGGCGCAGTTTCAGTACGAACCCGTGGCGAAGATGACCTGGCTCGCACCGTGACTACTCGGTTAAGCCACGGGCGGCAACCTACGGCTTACGCGACCGGCGGCCGTTGCGCCAGCCGGCCACGTCCTGGTAGATGCGATCCAGAAAAATAGCCGGACTGACGGAAGAATACACGCCGTTCATCGTGGAGGGACCGCCCGGAACGCCCTGCTGATGGGTGTAGCGGTACCCGGCCATAAAGTTGACGCCGAGCCACCGCAACGGCTTAAAGCCAAACAGGGTCGGAAACTTGACGGCCACCGACAATCCGGCGCTCAGCGGAAGCGCAACCGTTTGCCGCTGATCGGGTTGTTGGGTATCCGAGTTAATTAACCGGTAATGGGCCGCCCCCACGCCGGCCTCGATTGGAAGGCTGAGTTCCCAATACTTGCGCCGGAAAAAATACGGCTCCACGTAAACCGTTCCGTACCGCAGCCGTCGGTGAACGAGTTGGTAGCCGTCCCACGATTCGCTGATGGCTTGCCCAGTGAAATAATAGCCGACCCCGACTTTTACGTTGCTGGGCAACAAAAACCCCGCCCGCGCGCCCCAGACGTTGGTCGGATTCTGCAGCAGCGGTGGCGTGGCGTCTTTGAAGTAAAAAAACCGCTGGTCGGCTTCGAGAATGAACTTGGGCTTGTCGGGCCGCTCGTTTCGGCCGGCACTCCGGTTGTCCGAACGCAGGCTATCGACCCGTGCTGTCGATTGGGCGTAAAGCGCGTGCTCCATCATGAACCACAACAGACATGAAAAAAGCGGACGGCACGGCATAGCATGAACCAACAAGGTAGGTATAACCCAAACGGTATGTTAAACCCGGATTACGCTTCCAGTGTTAAACGCGAAGACCAACCGTTCCACCATGACAGACGACAACGCCAAACCACCCAAGGCCAAAAGCGACCGGGCGTTCAACTACGACCTTGACTACCGCAACCTAAATCTTCGCGAACAGCCCCACTTATACCGCGTCGCCAAGGGTGAGATGGGCGTTCTGCTCGTTCGCCCGTACAAAGACGAGATACTGCCCCACTGGCGGTTCAAAACACCCGAGATCGCCCGCGAATCGTCGGAGAAAATTTACCAGCTATTTCTAAATTATAAAGCACAAGGCGACTTTGTGGGCATGGACATGGCCAGGAAGTTTTTGCAAATGGGGTACACCCGGGCCAGGCGGTACGCGAATCACGGCACCGGCCAGAAATACGACGGCCCCGTACCCGCCGACCAAAAAGGTCGCTCCGGGGCGCACGGCCGCGCGCAGTTGCCCCGCGACGAAGACCCCGTCAAGGCCGAATCGGCCCGAATCTTCTACGGCAAGTACCTCGAAGCGCGGGAAGATGCCGAGTACAAAACGCTGAAAAAGGAATGGCAGGAAAAGTACGGATAAATCTTTACGTAGCTTTGCGACCCAAGACACCAGCAAAATTCCCTACGCTACCATGCAACTCCTCGACGGCAAACTTCTTTCCGGGCAGATCAAACAGGAGATCGCGGCCGACGTCGCCCAGATTCGTGAGCAGGGCGGCAAAATTCCGCATCTCGTGGCCATTCTGGTGGGTAATAACGGGGCCAGCGAAACCTACG
>CAXUEB010000322.1:4624-6102 GCA_964249775.1 uncultured Spirosoma sp. | reverse complement strand
TGTCTGGGATTCCGTCGGTCGGCTGGTTGGCGCGGAGTACGTCAAGCTGAACTGCACGGTTGACAAGGTGATCGGTCCCGAAAAGACGATTGTTGTGTCCGATGGGTCCACCATTCAGTACGAACACCTGTTGAGCACCGTTCCGCTCGACGTGTTTACCCGCAAGGTGGAAGGACTCGACGCGCAAACCGTGGAAACGGCGCAGGGACTGAAGCACTCGTCAACCAACGTAGTAGGCATCGGCCTGAAAGGGCAGCCGAAAGAAAGCCTCAAAACGATGTGCTGGATGTACTTCCCCGAGTATAACAGCCCCTACTACCGCGTCACGGTGTTCTCGAACTACAGCCCCAACAACGTGCCCGACATCACCCAGAACTGGTCGCTGATGACCGAGACGAGTGAGTCGAGCGCCAAGCCCGTTAATCGCGAAACGCTCATTGCCGATACGGTCCGGGCGCTGAAAGAAGACCAGTTGATTCAACCGGAAGACGAGATCGTATCCACCTGGCATATGGCCTTCGAGTACGGCTACCCAACGCCATCCGTTGAGCGAGACGGCATTCTAAAAGCCGTGCTGCCCAAACTGGAACCCTTCGGCATCTACTCGCGGGGGCGGTTTGGGGCCTGGAAATACGAGGTTAGCAACCAGGACCACTCCCTGATGCAGGGCGTTGAATGGGCCAACCGCGTGGCTACCAACGTCCCCGAACTGACAATGCCCTTCCCCGAAACCGCCAACGCAATGTGGGGGAAATAATAGGTCAACAGGAATAGAATAGGGTGTAAAGGAAATAAGGGATTCACTGTCCACTTATTACTTTTACACCCTATTCCTTTTTCACCTTACTCCTTTTATGAACCGTAACATCTGGATTGGGATCGGCGTCCTCGTGCTGCTGGTGGGTGGGTGGTTAGGCTACCGGCACTGGCGACCGCCGGGCCGCACGGTTGGGTCGCTGGTGCCGCCGGGTGCCCTGCTAGTGCTGGCCAGCAACCGCCTGCAGGATACGGTGTCGGCCCGAACGTTGCGGACGGAAATTTCGCTGCGTCAGCTACCCATTTTCAACGAAGCGCGGCAGCGGCTCGACCGCTTTTTGTACGCCACCGCCGACACGGCCGCCGTGCTCCGGTTCATCAGCGGCAAGAACGTCCGCTATTCGCTCCACGCGCTCTCCAAAAATACGCTCGATCTTATTTTCTACGTACCCATCGGCGCTGATGATCAGTCGTTTCTGAACCGATTGACCAACCCCGATCCGCGCCAGTTCCGGGTGTTGAATCACACGTTCGCGGGCGAGAAGATCCTGGATTTAGTCTCGCGGGGCAACGAACCCGTCGGCTCGTTTATCCTGACCGACAACGTCTGGGTGGGCCGCGTATCGGGCATCCTGATCGAAAATGTTGCGAAACGGATGCACCGGCCACTGACGCTGTCGCAGCCCGATCCGGGTTCGCAGATCGACGCTGATCATTCGGCA
>CAXUEB010000322.1:1499-4614 GCA_964249775.1 uncultured Spirosoma sp. | reverse complement strand
GTGCTACAGTCGCTGTTCAGTAATTCGGCGTCACTGATGCGGTTGTTTTTACCGGAGAAACTGACGCTGCGGTTTCGTCCGTCGGCCTCCCGCTCACACCTGATTGGCTACGCAGCCAGCGAAATTGGCAACCGGCGCGACGTGGCGGCTCTGTTCGCGGGCCAAACGCCCCGGCGCATCACCCACGCGGAGTTGATTCCGCAAACAACGGCCACGCTCTACCACATTAGCGTTAGCGATGCGGGCCGCTTTGGCCGGTCGATGAGCCGCCTGCTGGGGTCGGCCTCCAGCGATTTTCTGCGCGACCGGTTTAGCCAGATTGCCCCGGCCACCGGCGCACTCTACCAGGCCATAAACGACGATATTTTGCTGTGCCGGATGGAGTCACCGACGAGTACGCCCCGGCAAGTGCTGGTGCTGAGTGGCCGCGACGCCCACCCGCTCGCCAACGCCTACCAGCAGATTGCTTACCGCGCCGGAGCCCGACGGACCACCTCGCCAAAAACATTCTTGGGCCACAAAATCTTGGCCTTAAACGTGGCTGAATTACCCGCATCGCTGTTTAGCAGCTTGTTTGCCGGCTTCCCACAAAGCTGGATTACGCAGCACAACTCGGCGCTGGTTGTTGCCAACAGCGAAGAAACCATGCAGGATTATCTCCAGCAGGTACAGCGCGGCTTCGTCTGGTCGGCCGACGAACGGCAGACCGATTTGCTGACCAGCACCTTCCGGCCCGCTAACTTCACGGCTTTTGTCCGCCTGAACCGGGCGGCAACAACGGTGTCGGCCGCGTGGCCGGTGGCGTGGCAAAACCTGCTCGATCATCAGAACCCAACCGAACCCGGACCTGCGTTAGCTAATTTAGAAAATATGGCCTACCAGGCCAGCTACGGCAACCAGAATATTTTGTCAACGATTGTGCTGGGGCGTACCACCCGCCGGGCCAGCCGGGCGGTGCTTAATAAAGTACTGTTGCAGAAAAAGACTGAGTTTGAGACCCCACTCGTGGCCGCCCCTGTAGCAACGGGTAGTTTGAGCGAAGGCTCTACGCAGTTTTACGCCCAAACTGAGGTCGGGCCGCGTTCGGTCGGGCTGCGCTCAGTCGGGCCGCGCTCGGTCGGGCAGTTCGTATTTGTGACGCCCGACGGAGATAAGATTTCGCTTAACAATCCCAACGGCCCCATCCGCAGCAACGCGCTCGCGGTCGACTTTCTGGACAACGGTCGGTTACAATACCTGTTCATGACCGACCAGACGCTCTACGTCGCCGATCCGGGCCTGGCCAGAGCCAACCAATTCAGATCAAGTACCACCACCAATGACCGTAAGGAATCGAGTCTGCTGGCGATCCAGTTGCCCAAAGGACTCGACCCCACATTTCTGATTCTGCCGCGCGGTATGCGGCAGCGGAACGTAGTGGCGCTCGCAGCCCACCAGGATGG
The DNA here is from genome assembly GCA_964249775.1 of uncultured Spirosoma sp. GTDB lineage: Bacteria > Bacteroidota > Bacteroidia > Cytophagales > Spirosomataceae > Spirosoma. The sequence continues at coordinate 3,172 of CAXUEB010000322.1, read as the reverse complement.
CCACGTGTACGCCCTCGACCGCGAACGGCGGGCGTTTGTGAAACTACTGACGGCACCGCGTAAAGGCCCGTTGCTGCTGCCGTTTCAGGTCATGGGCACCCCGAAAGGAATGGACGTCCTGGCCGTTCAGCCCGACGGGACGGTGAATTACTGGGGTGAAAACGGCATTCAGCATCCCCACTTCCCGACCCGGATCGAACGCCGGACGGAGGAAGAACCCGACATTAGTCTGAGCGGGCCAGCGCTGCTCCCCCCCGGCCGGGCGGAGATTCGGACGATTACCGACGAAGGGCAGTTGCTGACGATGACCACCGACGGGCGGCTGGCCAAACGGACGCAGTTGTTCCGGCCGGTGCGCAGCGGCTCATTCCAGCTCCTGCCCGACGAAGAACAAACCAACTGGCTGCTGCTGCTGACGACCGATACTGAGGTGGCCGTTCTGGACCAGCAGGGGCAACGGCGGTTTGAGGTGCGTGCCCTGCGGTCGGGGCGCAATACCGTCCGCTACCACCGCCTTGGTGCGGGCCTTGCGTTAATCAGCGTCCAGTCGGCTGGCTTCACCACCCTCTATGACCTTAACGGGCGCATTGTTGGCGACCGGCCCATTCCGGGTGACTTTCCGGTGGCGCTTCAATTCGATGAGCGAACCAACGAGTTGTACGTCCTGAGTGGCGCGGGACGTGTTGTGCAATTATTTAGCATCCGAATCCGGTGAGAAAAATACTTCGTTACCTCGTTCTGGCCGTTGCGCTGGTGCTCTGGGCCGGTGGGCTGTCCACTACCGTGTCGCGCTGGCTCTATAAAGCGGGCGTTATCGTGGACGATTACCGGTTTGGCGATCTGTACCGGCTGTCGGCGCTGCCGCAGTTTAAGCAGGCGCAACCCGTTTGCCCATCCGCGTCCTTGGCGAGCGATACGGCTTCGACGCACCTCTACATCATTGGCGACAGCTTTACGGAAGCGCAGCGCCTAGGCCGGGCCGATTTCCCGGTGAGTCATTACCAGCGGGTGGCGTGGGAGCAGCGGCAGCGGGCGCAGTTGAACCCCGCCAAACGCAACGTACAACGGCACGTTCGGGAGCACTTCGCCGTTCCCGTATCCGAGTTAGTCGTGGAAACCGACACCACCCAATCGCCGTCCCAACGGATACCCTTACGCAAACGGCTCAGCCAGGAGTTTCACCGCACCGACGTGGAAGAGCGGCTCGAATCGGCTCTGTTCAGCCAAGACTGGGCGTTTTGGTTTAAAGAACTCAAAGCCCGGCTGACGTTCAACTGGTTCGACCGTGAATACGCATCAGTCAGTGTATCTAAGGACGGCCGAAACCTATTTCTGCGCTCCGATACCGACACCACCAAACGGCTGAATTCCTCGTTTGCGCCCCTGTCTGACCGCGAGGTCGACGCCTTGGTCGATAGTGTGAATGCCGTGGCGGGCCGGTACAAACGACTTGGTTTCGATGACGTATACCTGTCCATTATCCCCAATAAAGCCAGCATCCTGGAAACGGGCCGGAGCGATTACAACCGGCTGATCGAACGGGTGCAGCAGTCGCCGAAGCTGCGGGTCCCGCCCATCGACGTGTTCAGCCGGTACCGGAGCGCAACCTCGTCGCCTTATTTGCTCAGCGACACCCACTGGGTTTGCCCATTGAGCTGCATCCGGAACGTGAG
>CAXUEB010000322.1:0-1489 GCA_964249775.1 uncultured Spirosoma sp. | reverse complement strand
AATATGTTCACTGTCAGACACGTTGCTGGTCCGTTTCTTTTATCTTGCCGGACAATTCACTAATCCTTCCAATCATGTTCACGAAAACACACACGAGATTGCTGTTCACGGGGCTACTTCTGCTGTCGGGGCTGCTAACGAGTCGGGCCGCCGGGAGCGGCTCAACCATCAGCGCGGCTCAGATGGTTACCGAGTGGCAGCGGGCCAAAGAGTTTACGAAGGAGTACTTAGACGCGATGTCTGAAGACGGTACGAACTTCAAGCCAATGCCTGAGATGCGCAGTTTTGCCGAGCAGATGCTGCACTTGGCCAACGGCAACTTCAACTTTACGTCGAGTGCCAGCGGCAAAGCAAATCCCTACCAAGGCAAGAATTTAGAGAAGATGGAGGAAATGAAGACGAAAGCCGCCCTGTCGAAAGTCGTACTGGAGAGCTACGACTTTACCATCGACGCCCTGAAGGGCATGACCGATGCCCAGATGGCCGAGCAAGTGAAGGTGTTTGGCAGGGACATGAGCCGCGAAACGGCCTTCACCAAGCAGTTTGAGCACCAGACCCACCACCGCGGCCAAACCACGGTCTACATCCGCATGAAGGGCATCAAACGCGGGAATGAAAAACTGTTTTAGAGCAGCACGAAATTGCCAACTAATAAAGCCGGGCCAACAACCCGGCTTTTGTTGTTATTCAACGAATAGTCTGGCAAAACCTTTTTAAGCTTTTCTCCCAGTCAGAGCTTAGCTGGCTACTCAAGCGTTAAATCATTACTTTATATACAACCACTTGTTATACAACGCTTTCTGTTTCTCATTTTGGTTAGGCAGCGGCTCCAGCCGGTAGCTGGCTAAGGGATTCTGACTGAGCTTAATGGGCAACTCACGAAGTTGACCCGAGCGGTTGACGAGCAGGTTGACCGTATCACCTACCCGCCGACCGCCGATGAGCCGCAGCAGGTCATCACCGACGCGCTGACCGTTGACCGAGATGATTTCGTCGCCCACGTTCAGGCCGTCGGTGTAGGCCGCCGACCCGCGCCGGACGCCCGTAACGGTAGCTCGGCCGTTGATGACACTCGTTGCCGCGCCGAGGTAGCCATCCTGCGTCCGGGCCGCAACGTTGACCAACTGGAGACCCACCGGCTCAAAATACGCGTTGTAATTGAGGGGGTCGGCGGTGTTGAGCGCCGTCGTGAAAAAGTCGGGCAGGGGGCGGCCGGCGATTTGCTCAGCCGCTTTCCGGAACTCGTCGTCGGTGAAACCACGCTTCTGCTTCTTGTAATATTCGTTGTACAAATACCGCATCAGGTCGTCCATGCTGCGTTCGCCGTTGCTGCCCGCCAGAATCGCGAGGTTGAGCAAACTGCCCAGCACACTGCCTTTGCTGTAGTATGAAATGGTGGTGTTGGCCGAGTTTTCGTTCGGGCGGTAGGCTTTACTCCACGCGTCCCAGCTCGATTCGGCCACCGACTGCACCCGGTTCCCCGGCTGAT
>CAXUEB010000321.1:3894-6136 GCA_964249775.1 uncultured Spirosoma sp. | reverse complement strand
GTTTAGTTTCCATTCCTACTACGTCGAAGCCGGCTGGGATCAGTCAGGCAATCTTCAGTTCGTCCGGTCGTTTGCGCATACCCAAGGGTTGGAACCTTACTTAGCCCAACTCGATTGGCGTGAATTGGCTGCGTAAGTTTTGACGATACCCAATAGACACCCCATTCAACGGCCCGTCCGTTCCGTCGTAGGAGGGAACGGACGGGCCGTTGAGTAGAGCGTTACCGAAACGACAAACGGCGTAGCGGGCCTGCTTTCGTCACCCGACCGAACGTGCGGCTGAACCGGCGGTTTACCGGTTGCTACGTGTAGTCGAACCCGTGCTGCTGCCCGACGACGTGCCCGAACCGGATGACGTACCGGAACCGGTGGTGCCTTGCGAGGAAGAACTTCCCGAATTGGTTGATTGGGCCTGTGCGCCCACGGCGACTGCTACCAGCAGTGCAACCGTCATGATTGTGGTTTTCATACGATAACTTGGAATTTGTGCTAAGTACTCTATAACACTAATCGACTTAACCGACTATCTAAGTGAAGCGATTTTCGCTACCCACAATAAGTGAGGCAACGGTTCTGCCTGACCAGTCCTGACGCGTTAAGACGAATTATGAGGCTTCACCGTAGCCGGGGCGGCATCTGTTTGCGCGCTCCGTTAAGACGAATTCCACAGCAGACTGTGGGTTTAGATCGACAATGACCGTTAGCGCCAGCCGTTCGACGCCTTGTTTTGAGATAACCCGGCGACTGAGTGAAAAACCGAATCGACATACGACTTATCAGCTTTAAGAACCACGGTGCCGTTCGGCATGAGGTAAGGTTGCCAGCCGTGTAATCGCTTCTTGTTTCTGGTCTTTTTAGTTTTTTCGGTTAACTCAACCGGCTTGGTTACGTAAATCGGCATCGGTTTTCGCGTCAGGTACGTCAGCAGGCCAGAAGCCAGCAGTAAACCCGAAAGGCTGTAGATTACTGGTACACCGTGTTCCATGAATTTATAAAACTGAGATTAAACAAACTCGTGCCAGTCGATCGTGGCTAAATACGGCGTCAGGCTGTCGAGGTCGCGAAAGGCGTACAGATGCCGCAGGCCGTAGTCGGGGTCCCAACTGACTTCTACGTAAAAGTTATTTAGACTGTACAGCAGCGCCTGCTTTTTCCCCAGCAGCGACCGGCGCAAGAGCGGGACGCCCTGACTTAGCAGCAGCCCGCTCTGAAGACCCGTCGGTAACTCATTGTATTCGGTGAGCAGCATGGTTGTAATGCGTTTATCCATCGCGTGAACAGGTCCGTTATCCAATTAATCGTGCACGAGCCAGCTCGGCTTGCCCGGTCAGTGAAGACACGCGCTGAGGCATCTGGCTCGCTCTAATTTTGGACAACTTACCGCCTTACGCGATGCAATCCCGTGTCAAACGAAAAAGGCGATTTGCTGACCGCAGTCACCCACTTATAACCCGACGGATTGCGTTCAGGGAACTACGCAAGCGTCAACAAATAAGGCAACGGTCCGGGTCATTAGGCCGGACCGTTGCCTTATTTGTTGGGTACGGAAGCTTGCCCTACCGAGCGGCCAACGCGTTGAAGAAACACGGTTAACGGGGCAGTTTTCGCAACGAAACGCCACGAGCAGGCGGCTTCGTAACGTACGCCGGACTACGCCCGACTTCAGCCCGTAAGGGCCAACCGACAACTAACTCTAACGCAATCAGAACTTAACGCAACACCCATGAAAACAAGACGAACGACCTTCCGGGCGCTTACGCTCATCGCCCTTCTGCTCAGTATGACGCCCGCCCTCAGCCACGCTCAGGCCGTGGAACGCGGCTACGATGGCGATCAATCCGTGAAAAGCGATCAGCGCGATAATGAAGACCACGAAACCAGCCTCGATTGGGTAGGCTTGTTCGGCATAGCAGGACTGGTAGGCTTGGTGGGTCCCAAGCGCCGAAAGGAGCAGCGCGAACGGGCCATGAAACGAGTCCTCGTCGGCGCGACGATACTCGTGACGGGGGCCGCCCTGTCGGTGGGAACGCCGGCTCTGAGCCAGGATACGGACAAATCGCCGAATGATAAAGGGTACTCCATTGAATCGAGTCAGGAAGGCAAAGGCAACCGGCCGATCAGCATCGGCTGGATTGGACTCATCGGTCTGGCCGGGCTGCTGGGTCTGGGGTTGCCGTGGAAAAAGAAGCACGACACTAACGCGGGCACCGCAACGCGGTAAGGTTAGAAACGACGCGGTGGT
>CAXUEB010000321.1:0-3884 GCA_964249775.1 uncultured Spirosoma sp. | reverse complement strand
ACCACCGCGTCGTTTCTAATGAATTACTCTGTATCCTTCTGCGTCCGCAACGTCACCACAATCAGCAGCGAACTGTCGTCCTGACCGCTGGCGCGGCCTAAGCTAACTTCTTCGGGCATGGCCGGACGCACGTCGATGACCTCGCCTTCTACGTGCAGCGTTTTGCCGGCCAACGGCGAATTGGCGTCGATGGTCACCTTATCGCGGTTTACCTTCACCACCGTCGCGGTTTGTTCCAGCGCGCCGTGCAGTTGCATACCCGGTTCCACCATCTGATCGGCTGGCGTCGTTTCGTCGGGGTTCGTGAGGCCCAAGGCTTCGAGGGGCACCTGGTCGACCAGTTCCGGGTCGCGTTCGCCGTAGGCCTGATCGGGCGTGAGCGTCAGCTCAAAGCGGTCGCCTTTTTGTTTGCCGTCCAGGGCTTGTTCAATGGCCGGCAGCAGCATACCTTCGCCGTGCAGGTAATAGAGCGGGGTCATGGCGTCCCGCGATTCGAGGAGTTGGCCGGCGTCGTCGCGCAGGCGGTAACCGAGGCCGACAACGGCGTGATGCGTAATGTTCATGGTTTATTGGGTTAAAAAACTTGCGAAAGAATAGACCTTTGTGGAGTTAGCCGAACGAATTCATTCCCTACCCCGGAACCGACCGGAGTTGCCCCTGCCGAATCCGAAAGCCGCTGCGGGGGCTGGTCGGCATACGGGCCAAGCTGAAGTGAAAATTCTGCGGAGGAATGTTATGGGTAAACTTCTGGCGGTAACGGCCTCCAAAAATCGCCCATGACCACCGGCTTGCCCCCGCCCGGTGTGAATGTTAACCGACAGGTTGGAAGGATGGGGTGTTGAATCAACTTCATGAGTGAGGAAACGGTTCCGCCGGATACAGCGAAAAACCGAATCGAAACGGACCCTCGTCGATGATCGCCCGGCCCGCGGACTGCGGAAAGAACCAATTTATGGGCAACGCGAGAAACGGGTGGTGTCCAAATGCGGCAACGTAGGGAGTACTTGCGCCATTTGTGTTTCCGTTGGGCGTATTTCCAAACTACTTTGGGGCTTTATAGTCGTTATTTCATCTACTTCTTCTCCTGAACCGGTATGTTCCGATTAGTTTCTTTATGCACTGCTTTACTTAGTACGGGCCTGCTGAGCGTTGGCTTTAGCCCACCGGTCAAACCAATTGTCTTGGCCTACGTCGGCGGTTTCCGCGGCTTAGTGAACGTCGATCGAATTGCCGCCGAGAAGCTGACGCACATCAACTACGCCTTCGTCGACGTAAAAGCAAACCGCGCGTGGCTGCATAACCTCGCTACCGATTCGACCAATTTGCGCAAACTGAACGGCCTCAAACTCCGCAATCCCGACCTGAAAATCTTGATTTCTATTGGCGGCTGGGCGTGGAGCGAAAACTTTTCCGACGCCGTTCTGACCGATACGGCCCGCACGGCTTTTGTGGCTTCGGCGGTCGATATTGTGCGGCAATACCAGTTGGACGGCGTTGACATTGACTGGGAATACCCCGGCATGAAAGGTGAAGACAACGTGTTCCGGCCCGAAGACCGCGAAAACTTTACGTTACTCTTCAAAGCCCTGCGGGAGCAGTTGAACGCCCTCGGCCGGCCAACGGGCAAACCGTATTTTGTGACGACGGCCCTACCCGGCTTCGAAGCCATCTTTACGCATACCGACATGGCGCAGGTGCACCCCTACCTCGATTACGTCAACGTGATGTCGTATGACTTTTACACGGGCGGTCCCCAGGCCGGGCACCACACGAACCTGTTTCCATCGGGCAAGGTTGAGAACGAATTCTCGGGCGACCGGGCCGTGCGGTTATACCAGCAGGCCGGCGTTCCGGCCGAAAAGCTCGTGCTGGGCCTTGCCTTTTACGGCCGCGCGTGGCAGTTAGCGAACGCCAATCCCAAGGCGCAGCCAAGAACCGTTGCAAAAGTCGAGCGGGGCGGTGGCTTTACGTTCATCAGGGACAGTCTGCTGACCAACCCGGCTTACAAACGCCACTGGGACCGCCGGGCTAAAGCGCCGTATCTCTACAATGCCGATCTGAAGCGGTTTGTGTCCTACGACGACGAAGCATCCGTGCGGGCCAAGTGCCGCTACGTCAAGAAGCGGGGCTTAGCGGGCGTTATGTTCTGGGAGTACTTCAGTGACCCCAAAACGTACTTACTCAACGAAATCGACCGGCAGTTGTGACCATGGTTTTTGTATCTTACAGGCGCTTCTTTCAGCGAAACGATACAACCGTATGAAACCATCCCGACGTACCTTCTTACGCAAAACGGCTCAAAACAGCTTAGCCGCTTTGTCGGTAGGCAATCTGACACCCGGTGTTCCTGGTTTGTTCGCCGACCCATCCGAATTGTCTCCGGCCGAGGCTCCGCGTCTCAAGCCGGATCATGTCGTTCGGTCGCTGCCCGAAAATATGGTGTGGGGTTACTTCGGGGCCGACGTGCCGCCCGTCTATAAGGTGAAAGACGGCGACGTGGTTGAGATTCAGACCGTCAACCCATCGGGCGTCAGCCGCACCAACCCAGAAGAATTTTACCAGAAAAACAACCTGCCCCTCGACGCCCACGCGCAGGAGGTGATTGCCATTCTGAAGAACGTAAAACCCGAACCGTCGGGCATCCGGGGCCACATGCTGACCGGACCGATTTACATCGACGGGGCGCAACCCGGCGACACGCTCGAAATCCGCATCCTCGACCTGACATTCCCGGCTGGCTTTGGCGTCAACAGCGTGTGGCCCGGCGGGGGCGGCATCCCCGACGCCGTAACGACGCGCGAAACGTTCGTATACCGCTACGACGCCAAACGGAAAGTGGCCCTGCTGAAAGAAGGCGTCGAAATACCGCTCAAGCCGTTTATGGGCGTTATGGCCTTGTCGCCCCCGCCCGAAACCGGCCGGGTCAGTTCCATTCCGCCCGCGTTTTTCGGCGGCAACTTAGACATCAAGCACCTCACGAAAGGCACGACGCTGTACCTGCCCGTTTCGGTGCCGGGCGGCTTGTTCACCACCGGCGACGGGCACGGCGCGCAGGGCACCGCCGAGGTCAGTGGCGTCGCGATTGAAACGGCGCTGACGCTCACCGCCAAGTTTATCGTTCACAAGGGCAAGACCCTGAAAGTACCCCGCGCCGAAACGCCCACGCATTTCATTGCCGTCGGCTTGGATAAAGATTTGAACAAAGCCATGAAAAACGCCCTGACGGAAGCTGTTTCGTTCATGAAAGACGAACTGGGCTTTACGTTCAACGAAGCCTTGTCCATCGCCAGCACGGGCGTTGACTTTGAAGTCAGCCAAGTCGTTGACCAAACGTTAGGCGTTCACGCGATGATTCCAAAGTCGATTTTTACGAAGCGGAAGTTTGCGTATTGGGGGTAATGCTTCCTCAGAATCTTTGGAGAAGTTAGCCCCGTTTTTTTAACGAGTATACTATCTTTATGCTTCAAGAACTTTGTTTCATGGCTACTTCATTCGCTCAATCTCAGTTTGGTAAACCCATTGATAGTATTACCCGTGAAGACCTATTGAACTACTTTGCGGTTGAACGCGACGAATCGTTGACGCTTGAATTCAAATCGTTTGTTCAACGGGAGAGCGATTTCAGACATAAGGAAAACGGAGTGTTGCGAACGATTTGCGGCTTCCTCAACTCTAATGGCGGTTTGCTAGTCTGGGGAGCACCGGAGGGTAGTAAAAACTCTGAGGGTCAGAAGGTATTTACTGGTGTCCTGTCGCCAGTCGACAGACGACTTACAAAGGATGACTTTATTGGTAAGATTTCCAATCGCATCATTCCTTTTGCAGCATCAATACTATTTCACAGAGTTGAGATTGAAATAGATAAGTATGTTTACCTGATTGAT
>CAXUEB010000320.1:0-6195 GCA_964249775.1 uncultured Spirosoma sp. | reverse complement strand
GCCATGCGCCACTTCATCCCTGATTCCCCTGAATTGACCGGCGGCAACTCCAGCCGGGTTCCGTCGGTTATGGACAACGACCCCCACGCCGACGAGGAAATCATTAACCAACAGGCGGGTGAACAATACCCTAAAGCCGTTGAAGAGCCGGCCCAGTACGACAAAGCCGCACCCGACGATCGTAGCCGGGTCGAGCCAGCCAAACTGGCACCTGACGACTTATCGGCTTCTATTGCCTACGCCCTCGATGGCAGCGGTCCCGGACCCATGAACGAAACACCGAACGTTACGGGCCACAAGGTGGTGACCGAAGGTATCACCGGCGCGGGTCTGGATGAGGAAGAAGACGAGCTGAATCAGCGAACGAGTTGAGCCGTATCGAAGTAAGACGGACGCGTTTTGGTCAACTTTCCGTCCTTCACTGTGTAAACCTGCACCACTGGTTAGCATCAGGCGATTCAGTTTGGTGGAATTCAAACCACTTCTTTATACTGCATCCGGTACAGGTTGGCGTAGAAGCCTTCACGTTGCAGGAGTTCTTCGTGGTTACCCTGCTCGACGATGCGGCCCTTATCGACCACGATGATGTTGTCGGCTTTCTGAATGGTCGACAGGCGGTGGGCAATCACGATGGCGGTGCGGCCTTTCATCAGTTTGTCGATGGCGTTCTGAATCATTTCTTCCGTCTCGGTATCGACTGACGACGTAGCCTCATCGAGCACCATGATCTTGGGGTCCTGCACCATCGCCCGCACGAACGAAATCAACTGCCGCTGCCCGACCGATAAGGTCGAACCGCGCTCCATGACGTTGTAGGCATAGCCACCGGGTAGCCGCTCAATGAAGTCGTGCACACCAACTAATTTGGCCGCTTCAATCATTTTTTCGCGGCTGATGCGGCCGTCGCCGAGCGTGATGTTATTTTCGATCGTGTCCGAGAATAGAAATACGTCCTGCAACACCACGCCGATGTTTCGGCGCAGGTAGCCGAGTTCGTAATCGTGCACGTCGACGCCGTCCACCAAAATTTCGCCCTTACTAATATCATAGAACCGGCTCAGCAGGTTGATAATGGACGATTTGCCCGCGCCCGTCGCGCCGACGAACGCTACCGTCTCGCCCGCGTTAACCTTAAACGAAATGTCGCGCAGCACGTAATCTTCGTCGTTGTACGCAAACCAAACCTGGTCAAATTCTACTTCACCCTTCATCGTTGCGGGTTTGTAGTTACCCGTGTTGGCCGTGAAATCGTCGCTGTCTAACAGCTTTAGAATCCGGTCGGTGCTGACGATGCCCATTTGCAGCGTATTGAACCGGTCGGCGAGCATCCGAATTGGCCGAAAAAATAAGTTGATGAACATCACAAACGCCGTGACGGTCCCGAACGTAACGTCGGCGCTAATAATCTGCTGCGCCCCGTACCAGACCACCAAGCCCACGGCCACCGCCGAGATAATGTCAGCGACGGGGTAATACACCGAATAGTACCAGATGGCGCGGATGTTGGCCTGCCGGTGCTCGTCGTTGATGGCGCGAAACTTTTGGGCTTCAATCTTCTCGCTGCCAAAAATCTGCACGATGTTCATGCCCGTGATGTGTTCCTGCACAAACGCGTTCAGGTTGGCCACCGCCGTTCGCACCTCGTTGAACGACGTTTTAATTTTTTCCTTGAACACGTACGTACTAAACAGCATGACCGGAATAGTCGAGAGGCTGATGGCGGCCAATCGCCAGTCGGTGTAGAACATGACCGCGATGATGAGCACCAATTGCAGAATGTCGCCCGCAATGGCGGCCATGCCTTCGCTGAACACATCGGCCAACGTTTCCACGTCCGAAATGGCGCGCGTCACCAACCGGCCAATGGGCGTATTATCGAAAAATTTAAGCCGGAGTTGCAAAATCTTCCGGTACAACTGCGTCCGAATGTCGCGGATCACGTACTGCCCCAGCCAACCCGACAGATAGGTGTTCAAGAACTGCACCAACGCCTGCACGACCAGCACGCCGATCATAATCATTAGCATGATGGTGAGTTGCCCATAGTCGCCCGCGGTAATGACGTTGTCGATGGTGTAGCGGATAAGCAGGGGCGTCAGCGGGGCCAGACAAGCCGCCAGCAGAATGATACCGACGAGGCTGTAAAAGCGCCCTTGGTACGGCTTAACGAAGGCGTAAAGCCGACGTAAAATGGCTAAATCAAATATTCGGCCGGACGGAGATTCGGCCTTGTTAGTTTCTTCACTCACGGTGAGATTCTGGATTGGAGAAGCGTTTGGTCGGGTAACAGCGTTCGGGGGGCGAACGTTTCCGTTACGCCCTATTTCCGGGCGCGTAATTCGGTGTTGAGCCGCGTAAAAGCGACCAATATTTCACCTGCGTAAGGATGGTCATTGCGAATAATGAGCGCAATAAGAAACAGTTTGTTGATGGCGCGATACGTTACGCTGTCTTCCAGCTTGAGGAAATGGCCATTATTATTCAGTTGAAACCACTCGTTGAATCGTTTGAAGCGGGCGTAGTGCCGACCGTCGGCTGTGTCGCAGGTGAAGAAAACGATACGTAAACGGTCCTGCTCAATAAACTCCCGAATGATAGCTGCTAAAGTTGCGCCAATCTTCGGGTCAGTTGTATAGGCCGGTGGCGCGTTTTCGAGCGTTAAGAAAACTTCGTACGTGCGGTCACCATACGGAAACTCGCTGGTTTCAACAAAGGATTGTTCTTCAAAAATGACCGAATATCTACGTCCGTCAGCGGTGATAAAGTAAGACGTGTAAATATCTTCTCGATAATAATCGTAGCTATCGGTTAACGGGTTTTCCATTTTTTATGATTCGGTCAACCTTACCCGATTCGCAATCTTTTTGAAACTGCTCCTGTAGCTCCCGTTTCCGCTGTTGACTCCGTATAAACCAGGCAAGTCCTTCCTCGGGCGTAACTCGTTTATTGGTCGTTTCCATAGCGAACACTTGTTTTGACAAATGTATCGGTTTGTTCATAGTTAAACAACAGACTGACAATTAACCCGGTTCAACGTAAAAAGCCGGCAAGGGATCAACTTGCCAGCTTTTTACGTTGCTCTAACTCAGATTGGCTTTTACACTAACTCACCATGCCGCCGTTCCAAACCGCATCGCCCGGCGCAATGAGCGCCAGTTTACCATCGCGGTCTTCGGCCATTAGGATCATGCCCTGCGACTCGTGACCCATCATCTTACGTGGGGCTAAGTTCGCCAGAAACGTCACCTGTTTACCAATTACGTCTTCGGGTGCGAAGTGCTTGGCAATGCCGCTCAGAATCTGCCGCCCGCCTAAGCCGTCGTCCACTTTCAGTTTCAGCAGCTTATCACTTTTCGGGACGCGCTCGGCTTCGGTGATGGTACCGACGCGAATGTCCATCTTAGCAAAATCGTCGTAGGTGATCTCGTCCCGCACCGGCGGAATGTCCTTGATTTCTAACTCATTCATGCGTTTGGTAGTCAGCAGCCGCTGAATCTGTTGGTTGATTTCCTCGTCTTCAATTTTGGCGAACAGCAGTTCACCCTTGCCCAGTTCGTGGCCTTTGACCAGCAGGTCGGCGCGCCCGGCGTTTTGCCAATCAAGCCGATCCTTAATCTGCAACTGACCGCAGAGCTTCTGCGCGGTGAACGGCAGGAACGGTTCGCACACGATGGCCAAGTTGGCCGTGATTTGCAGGGCCAGGTTCAGGATGGTATTGGCCCGCAGCGGGTCGGTCTTAACGGCCTTCCACGGCTCGGTTTCGGCTAAGTACTTGTTGCCCAACCGGGCCAGGTCCATCAGGTAACCCAGCGATTCACGGAACCGAAATTGATAAATCGCCTGCCCAATGCGGTCGGGGAATTGTGCCAGTTCGTCCAGCACCTGTAGGTCGTAATCCGTCAAGTCACCCCGGACGGGCACCTTGTTATCACAAAACTTCTGCGTCAGGACGACCGCCCGATTGACGAAGTTACCGAACACGGCTACCAGTTCGTTGTTATTGCGAGCCTTGAAGTCCTTCCACGTAAACTCACTGTCTTTAGTTTCGGGCGCGTTGGCGGCCAAGACGTAGCGCAGCACATCCTCCTTGCCAGGCATCTGTTCGAGGTACTCGTGCAGCCAGACGGCCCAGTTGCGCGAGGTGCTGATTTTGTCGCCTTCGAGATTCATGAACTCGTTGGCGGGTACGTTGTCGGCCAGAATGAAACTGCCTTCGGCCATCAGCATGGCCGGGAAAATGATGCAGTGAAAGACGATGTTGTCCTTGCCGATGAAGTGCACGAGTTTGGTGTGCTCATCGCGCCAGTACAATTCCCAGTCGCGGCCCTGCTGCTCGGCCCATTCTTTGGTCATCGAGATATAGCCGATGGGCGCGTCGAACCAGACGTACAGTACCTTACCTTCCGCATTTGGTAGCGGCACTTTAATACCCCAGTCGAGGTCGCGGGTCATGGCACGGGGACGTAACCCTTCTTTCAACCACGATTGACACTGCCCGGCGACGTTGGTTTTCCACTCCGGATGGCTGTTGACGTACTGCTCAATCTTGGGCTGCATTCGATCGAGGGGCAGGTTCCAGTTCTTGGTTTGCCGCAGCACGGGTTTTGAGCCGGACAAGGTCGAGTGCGGTTCGATGAGTTCGAGCGGGCTGAGGGCCGTGCCGCAGCGTTCGCACTGATCGCCTTAGGCGTTGGGGTTGCCGCAAACGGGGCAGGTCCCGACAATGTAGCGGTCGGCCAGAAATTGCCCGGCCACCTCGTCGTAGTACTGCTCGGTCACCTCCTCGTCGAAGTCGCCCTTGTCGTAGAGTTTCGTAAAAAACTCCTGCGACGTCCGGTGGTGAACCGGGTTCGACGTACGGGAGTAGATGTCGAACGAGATGCCAAAGTCGGCGAACGCCTGCTTGATCTGACCGTAGTATTTATCGACGACCTGCTGGGGCGTCAGCCCTTCTTTCTTGGCGCGGATGGTAATCGGTACACCGTGCTCGTCGGTACCACTGATAAAGGCCACGTCTTTGCCGGTCGAGCGGAGGTAGCGCACGTAAATGTCGGCGGGCAAATAACAGCCGGCCAGGTGACCGATGTGAATCGGCCCGTTGGCGTAGATCAGGGCCGCCGTGACGGTGTATCGTTGAGGATTTTCGAGGGGCATAATGGGGGAATTGTGGCGTAAAAATAGCAATTCAGGTCCGAACGTAGTTATGTTTACACAAACAGCTAAGCTGGACCGTTATGAAGAACACCACCGCCAAGACGAATAATTTCCTGAACTGGGTTGAAATCAAAAACTTCAAGTCTATCAAAGACCTGCGGCTTGACCCGTGCAAGCGGGTCAACGTTTTCATCGGCAAGCCAAACGTAGGAAAATCGAATATTTTGGAAGGACTGGGGTTGTTGGGGACGGGGTATGATACCGACAAATACTTAAACGGGGTGGTCCGTTATGACACACTTGCCGATTTGTTTACTGATAGTAATACTGAGCATCAAGTACAGGTAACAGCAGATTACATTAATATTACAGTGAAAATTCTCGAACTCTTTCAAAAAGAGAATGAAACATGGTTTGAATTTGAATGGAAAATTAAATCTGACTATAAACAAGATTATCTACTAAGCGACAAGGGTAGTTTGTACAGTTCTGGAACTTCAAATTCCAATTCTACAAAGGACAAGCAAAATGAGTCAGACAAATCTGCAATATTCCATACTAGTTCAGTTCGAAAATATGATTTCGTATCTTTAAACTCATTTAGGAACACTTTTACCAATTTCTTACTTCCTCCACATGGTTGGAATTTATACTCAGTAATCAATAAAAATATCAACTTGTGGCAAGAATTTGCTAAATTATTTGAGGATCAACGCTTAGAATTTGTTTTATTAGACCGCGAACAAAACTTCGCGCTTCAGAAAAAAGAAGGTTCACGAGTCAAGCAGTATCCCTTCTTCTCCATCGCCGACACCTTCCGCCGGTTCATGTTTTACATAACGGCGATTGAATCCAACAAGAATTCGGTTCTCATCTTTGAAGAACCCGAAGTACACTCATTTCCTCCTTATACGCAGGACATCGCGTATCGGATGATTTACAGCGAAGAGAATCAGTTCTTTGTCTCAACGCACAGTCCGTACTTATTGCACACGCTGGTCGAAAATTTGAAAGACGATCAACTGAACGTATTTGTTACGT
>CAXUEB010000319.1:1814-6200 GCA_964249775.1 uncultured Spirosoma sp. | reverse complement strand
CAAAATTACCTCGGACGCTAACATTGCGTAGATACCAGCCAGATGAGATGTGCTTTTTATGAGCGAATCCTGACACGCGTGCCACATCGGCGACAGACTATCATAAACCCAAACCGACGCTAAACGACACATTAATCGTAAAACGTGATGATTGATCCGTTCTGTTGTTGAGCAGATAACCAGGGCCGACGTTCAAGTCGATGTATCCAAACCGGCCCAGCCGACGCTGGGAGCCATACCCCAAACTCACGTAATCATTGGCTTTGAGGCCGTAGCTTTCCCCAGTAGCCAGCAGTCGGGTACGACTCAGCAGCGAACGACTGGTCTGGAGCATCAGGTATTGATTCGAGAAATTATTGGCGCTCAGGCCGGCCCTCATCCGTCGGTTCTGCGCGTAGTACCAGCGGCCCGCCAGCACACCCCGCATCGTTACCTCGTCGGACAGGTTGCCCAAATGCGTGTAGTTGGTATGCAGGGAGACCATAACCGATACGGCCGGAATCAGTTTACGCTCAATATCCACCTGGGTTGAAACGCCGTAGGCCGGACCAACGTAACCCGCGTAACCAAAACGAGGCAACGCTCCCACCTTAATCAACGTTGTTTTCTCTACCTGCGCCTGAATAAACTTTCGATAGGCTTTCACAAAGCGCGACCCGGACCGTTGGGCGCTTGTGTCACTCTGAGTGGATTCCGTTTTGTATTCGGTTCGAACCGAATCGATCTGCGCCTGCGCCGTCAATGTGACAAGCAACGCAACGGCGGTATAGAGGTAGCGCATGGTTGATACGGATATTAAGGTTTCTTGCCGATCTGGTACGTCAGTCCCAGTTGAAAGCTGTAGAAGCCGTAGGAAGCTGAAGATAGCGCTATCAGATCGCGTTGGTAGCGCAAATCGGCCGCGAGCCGATTGGTAAATGCATAGCTTGTGCCTAATGTTAGACCACTAACCGTATGGGCTTGCACCGGCGGATTGCGCTGGCTATTACGCTCTGTATAACCGTTTAGAAAGAACGCTAAATACGGACCGCCGTACAAGTGCCAATGGTAAGCTACTTCGTGACGGAATAGCAAGGGTAGTTCGAGGTAATTAAGGTTGCCAAAGGTTGTCGATAAGCGCGCACCGCCTTGGCTTTCTTCTTCGTTACGGTATCCCCGCTGCGCGTAATTGATCTCTCCTCGCATGGCCCACGTTAACGACAAGGGCAGTTCTGCCCACAGCCCGCCAATAAAGCGCGTTCGATAGCGTCCAGCCGGTTCATCTCGGTTGACAACGTTGGCACTCAGCCGAACTCCAGCCTGCAACTCACGCCAATCAAGGGACTTGATCCCCAATGAATCGGCCGAGACACCAAAGCGATACAACGTCCGCAAACCCAGGGTGCTGGTCGGGCGCTGGGCACCGGTGAAGTAAGCAGTAGCGTTTAGCCCTACCGCCCAACGATTCGACAATCGAACGTCGTAACCCACGGCGGCCATGGGCAGCACCCGGCGCGAGTTGATTAAGCGTACTACTTCCAGATAATGGCTACGGTCGCGTGGATCGGGATAAAAAACGCGCTCAATCTCAAACTCCCGACGGTGGTAGGAAGACAATCCAGCCTGCACTTTAACCTGATGACGCCGGGTTAGCACGGGTACGAAGACGAACGATAAATTGGTCATCTGCTCTTGGCGATAGTAAACCTCGGGCAGTTGGGCCGGGTCCGGCTTGAAGATAGGGAAGCGGTCAGACTCATCCGGGTTACGGGTATTCAGCGGATTAAGATTCGACGAATTCGCCCAATTCAAATTTAGGGCTATTCCAACTCGTGGGTGAACGTATCCCGTTAGTTGTTGCCCAGCGAACCACCCAGTTCGGTACGGCGCTGGCAATTGGAGTACACCACCACCTGCTTCAAGCTCGAATCGATGGCGAACCGCTGTTTGGCCAAACGAGCCGTTGCCCACCATCGTCAACACTACGAGCAGTACTGACCGGATGATCTGTTTTTTATTCATAAGTACAACTTTGTTTAGAAGCGGTAACCAATCTGCAAACCGGTCGATGCGTAATCCGGAATAAGGAAATCTTCCCCACGAAGCCGCAGCCACGGCCCCATGATGAGCCGGTCGGTTACGGCGAACTGGTAGTCAACGGAACTTTGCCAGCCCAAATCCCAGCCGCGGTAGCGTGAGTCATTACGCAAATCCGTTACGTTAACGAGCTGTCCATTCATGTTTCGTAAGCCCGAGGACCCCGTGTTAACGCCAATCCCAACTTGGTGCCTCAACGTAGGGCCGGTTATTACGCCAATGGTGTGCCGGCGGCTGTAAAGCGGCAACAAACGGACGCCGGTTATCAACATCAAAGAAGAACGAAGCTGAGGTAGTGAACCTGTCTCAAAATCCGGGCTTACCCGAGCTACGGCTACGCCGGCTGTAACGGCCAACTGACGCCGGAAGTAGCGGGTGTACCGGTTTTCGTAAACGAAAGCACTGCTAATGCCTTCGTCCGACAACCCGCCCGATACGTGAAACTCATTGCGGTAAAATGGAATATCGCGTTTAATGCGCTCATATGCCCGGTTGCTCTTACGCGATGCCCTTAGAAATGTCTTTGTTGGCAAAAGTTGATAGCCAAGGCTAAGGGCCAAGTTGCGGTAGTGCTGCTTAGCTGCGTAGGAGCCGTTATTGAGAGTAACGCCATCAATCAGGGGCGTTAAACTTCCTGAGTACGTTAAATCAATCATAAAGCCCAGCACGTCGATGCCAAGGCCGACCTGACCCGTTAGGGCGTTCCGTCGATAGCTTTGATCAACGGCCTTATTGAACCGGGCGAAATCGGCGCGTACCAGCCATTCCTGCGTCGATCCGGGTCTTTCCAAGGCGGCTTGTTCCGCAAAGGCAATTTCACGGTCGTAATCTCGAATTGTCCAATTCAATCGAGCGTAACCCGTTCCGGCGTACAGCCGTAACCAGGGCGACGGCTTTATACCGGCCAGTATACGGGCATCCGTTCGCTTACCTTCTACAAAGTCACCCCCACTCCCCACAACCGATCCACCCGAACGCACCAAGCTGGTTTCGATTTTGCCCAACAAACCCTCCGCTTGGCCGTACCAGTGCGGTCGGTCGTAGCGAACAAACCCGCCAAACAGCGTTGGCGATGTACTTAATCTGGCCTGAAAATCTATTTGATTGCTGCCAACGCGCAACTCGTTACCCCGAATGGATGTACTTAATCCGAACGCTACTTTCGGCCCGGCTGTCCAAGTCTGTCCAAAGGCATTCAGGGCCGAGACCGACACCAATAAACTAATGAGTGTAGTTTTCATGACGTTTAGCGGTAAATGGTTCCAACGGTGGAGTCTAAAAGAAGGCTGATTGAATTGTAGCTGTTTTGAATAGCGATCTCCGGCTTCTTAGCGGATGGCTGGTAGTCGAATGTTTTTCGGCTACCATAGCTACCTAAAAACTCCGTGTGGCTGCCCGGTACGCGCAAGTCACCGAATGAAGTTTGCAGATCGTACCGAAACGAGTCCATTCGCAACGGACTAAGCACAATCTCGGTCCGCGTAGCCTCAACGCGGAGGGCGTCGAGCGTAACGGCGTTGGGCACAAGGACCAATTTCCCGTAGCGGCTTTGGATGCGGCTCGACCCGCCGAGGTCGCGCAGGCTGATGTCTGCCTTCTCGGCTTTGCAGACCAGCGTCGCGTTGACGCCCCGCCCGTCGATGTCGCCGTACTCCGACGTGATGTTGAGCTTGCCCGCCACGTCATCGAGCGTGAGCTTGCCGAACTCAAACTTGAGCGTTACGTCGCCCGACAGCTCGCGCAACACGACGTCGCCGAAGGAGTTGGCTATTGTGATGGCGGCCTTAGCCGGTACACTAACTTCATAAATGGCTTTTAACTGACTCTGTAACTTGCCGGCTCGTTGTGGAATCACAAACCGGTTCGACAATTCAATTTCACCACCATTGGCTTGCAGCGTGTATTGATGATACGCCACCTCGCGCTCGGCGACAGCCCGGTCGGGGTGCTTGGCCACGAGCCGGAGTTTGACTGAAACTGACGAACGGCTCCAGCCCCGAATGGTTACGTCGGCTTTTTGGGCGGCTACCCGAATGCGCTGTCCGTCAGCGTAGGGCAGGTCCTTTTCCACTACCTTCGTCACCACCTGCACGGGCGTTTGGGCCATACTTAACCGCGAAGGCACAAGGGCAAGCGCAAAGGCCGCAAAGAACAAGCCGCGATAAATCCTCTGCGGTTTGTCTGCTACCTCTGTGTTTAGAAAAAAAGTCTTCATGAGCGTAGCAGCGTAATCAACTCCTTCGTAACATCGGCGCGCTGATTTTCAACCTTTACCTGCGCCCGGATGAGCGTTGGGTCGTTGCCAAATGT
>CAXUEB010000319.1:0-1804 GCA_964249775.1 uncultured Spirosoma sp. | reverse complement strand
AGAAGATCCGGTCACGCTCGGCATTTAGTTCAACTAACTGCGTGCGGAGTTCATGAACTTCGGGCCGCTGACAAACTAACTGCTCTTCGGCGCATTGCCGGGCGATAAACTCCTCGGCCCGTTCGTCGGCGGGGGACGTACCGGTATCTACCGTTGGCGTTTCGACGGCAAACGTCGTCGGTCCCGCCGATGGCTCAACGGCGTACTCAATGCGTTCGTCGGTTGTGGATACGGGCCTAATAAACAGCCACGTACCAACCAGTATGACAATAGCAGCGGCCGCCAATCCCGCCCAGAGCGGCCGAACAACGGTAAACGGCGACGAGCGCGGCCGATGGACAACGGGCTGAGCAGTTAGCTGAGCAGTTACCGGCACTGCTTTGGTTTGGTCTAACTCGCCTTCAATAGCCGCCCACAATATTCATTACTCAGGCGCTGTCTTAGTAATTTTTTGGCGTAACTCACTTGCGACTTCGACGTTCCTTCCGAAATGTGGAGCATATCGGCTATCTCTTTGTGGGCGTAGCCTTCCACTTCGGCCAGGAGAAAGACGGTTCGGGCACCTTCGGGCAGGCTGCGGATGGCCGCATCTAAGTCTTCGCCGGTCAACGTGTCGCGCACCGCAACGGGCTGATCGTGCTGGGCTTCGTCAAGCGTTATGAACCGCCCCTCCAGTTGCTGCTTACGAATGGCCTGCCGCACGACGATGGTTTTGATCCAAGCCCCCAGCGTCGAACGAAACGCGAATTGGTTTAAATTGCGGAATACCTCCACAAATGCATCTTGCAGGGCATCGTGGGCGTGGTCTTCGTCGTTAAGAATACGGAACGCCGTCGAATACATGCCCCGCTTGTAGCGCTCGAACAGCAGCCGCTGCGCCGTCCGTTGGTCCGCTGGCCGGTCCCCAAACTGGCAGCGTTCAACTAACTCGCGTTCGGATATATCGGCCGGTGTTGCCAAGCGAAACATGCAGGGTTTTTGTTACTCCAATTAAAAGGGCAACTAACGGGGCCAAAGGTTGGAAACGACGGAGAGATTTTTCAGTTAGTAGAACCGCTTAATCCGTCCGGGCCGCCGGTGCGGTTCTATCACCAACGCATGAACCACATTGAACTACAACTGGAGGTTTCACCGGATTACACCGACATCCTCACCGCTGAACTCGCGGAGGTAGGTTTTGAATCCTTCGTGGAAACCGACGAGGGCCTGAACGCGTACATTCCAGAACCCGATTTTGACCAGAATGTGGTCGACGAAATCGTGGCGAAATATGCCCATCAGACCGCAATAGCCTACCGCTTCCATTCGTTAGAAAAACGAAACTGGAACGCCGAGTGGGAACGTGAGTATGAGCCGATTGAAGTGGCGAGCCAAGTCCGGGTCCGGGCGTCCTTCCATGCGGTAGACGCCCGGTTTCGTTACGACATCGTCATCAATCCGAAGATGTCGTTTGGCACGGGTCACCACGAGACGACGGCCATGATGCTTGAACAACAGCTCGGCCTCGATTTTACGGACAAGACGGTGTTGGACGTGGGCAGCGGCACGGGCATTTTGGCGATTCTGGCGGCTAAGCTGGGCGCACGGGCGGTTCTGGCCTTCGACATAGAAGAATGGGCCGTGGAAAACGCTGTCGAATACGCCCAACTCAACCACTGCCCGCAGATTACGATTTTTCATGGAACGATTGCCGATATCAATTCGCCCAACAATGTGTTGGAGGGGACGCCCGCCGTTTTCGCCGGAGTTCTGGCCAATATCAACCGGAATGTGCTGTTAGTGGCGATACCCATCTACACAGACT
>CAXUEB010000318.1:3204-6205 GCA_964249775.1 uncultured Spirosoma sp. | reverse complement strand
AGTTGACCTTCGCGTTGGGGTGGTCGGCCCCGCCTTTGTCCACGACGTACTTGTGCAGTCCCCGGCTTTTGGTAGCCATGCTGGTGAGCCGCACAAACTGGTTCCCCCGGTTGATATTGAGCCAGTGGGCCACCGGGCCAAGGCCGTGCGTGGGGTAGAGGTCGCCGTTGCGGTCCACGGAGTGCTGCGTCCGCCACCGGGCTTCGGAATAGCCTTTCGCGCCGAACTCGACGCCCCCACCGTAGGTTTGGCTGCCGTTGTTAAACTTCACCTCGCGCAGGTCGTGCTGGTAGCCGCAGTGGGCGTAAGTCATCTCGCCGAAAAGACCCTGCCGTACCATGTTCAGCACCGCCAGCACGTCGCGCCGGTAGCACACGTTTTCCAAAATCATGCACGGCATCCCGCTCTTCTCTGACGCATCCACCAAGTCCCACGATTCCTGCAGCGTGACCGTCGCGGAGACTTCGACAGCCGCGTACTTGCCCGCTTTCATCGTGGCCACAGCCATCGGTGCGTGCCACTCCCACGGCGTCGAGATGACCACCCCGTCGAGGTCATCGCGTTTGAGCATCTGTAAAAAGGCTTCGTTGCCGTTGGTGTAGGCTTCGGGTGCTTTACGACCCGCCTTCTGAATCAGCGCGTTGGTTTTGGCGATGCTGTCGGCCGACACGTCGCAGATGGCCGGAATCGTTACGTCGTCGCGATAGAGGGCCTGCCGGACGTGGTTACGCCCTCGTTCGCCCACGCCAATGAAGCCCAGCCGAACCGGCTTGTCGGCACCCGGTTTAGCCGCGGGTAGTCCGGCATTGGTCAGGAGTGCCGGAAACAAGGATGTTGCCGTACCGGTGAGGGCGGCTGTACGAATGAACTGGCGTCGGGTTGGGTGGTTCATGGCATTCCGTAATTTTCAGGCCAATATAGTGCAAAAAACAACCGGCCGGAAACTGATGTCTCCGGCCGGTTGTCTGAACGTAAATCGATGCACTCAGGCGAGTTTCGCGTCGAGCGTAATGGGGAGTGCCGACAGTGCTTTCGAGACGGGGCAACTGGCTTTGGCTTCGTTGGCAATCTGGTCGAACTGCTCAGCCGAAATACCCGGTACCTCGCCTTCGAGCGATAGTTTAATGCCCGAAATTTTGAAGCCGCCCCCTTCCTGCTCCATCTCGACGGCTGATTTTGCGTTGAGCGACGTGGGTGGGAAACCCGCGCCGGTCAGCATGAAGCTCAACTGCATGGCGAAGCAACCCGCGTGGGCGGCTGCAATGAGTTCTTCTGGGTTGGTGCCTGCTTTGCCATCTTCGTTCTGAAAACGGGCCTTGAATGAGTAAGGGGTTTGGTTGAGTACGCCACTCGTTGAGGAGAGAGTACCACTGCCTTCCATGCCCGTGCCGTTCCAGACGGCTTCGGACGTACGCTTAAATCCTGCCATGATTGTTGGGTTAAATGACGTTACGTAAACAGCGCGCTGTTTACTCTCCCGATAAGGTATTCTGGCGGTATTTTGTTTACTATTCCCACCAAATCGTGTGAGGATAAGGCATTCCGATCACTACCGGCTCACCAATTTTAGGAGTCGTCACGGCAAGCCCCTGCGGGGCTGCACTCTTGACAAGTCGCTGAATGGGTTCATTCCAGGCGTGATAAGCCAGCGCAAACTTACCCCAGTGCACGGGCAGGAGCACTTTGGCCCGTAAATCCTGCGTGGCCGTGGCAACCTGCTCGGGAAACATATGAATCAACGGCCAGTCGTCGCCGTACTGTCCGCATTCGAGGAGGGCCAGATCAAAGGGACCGTATTTAGCGCCAATATCCGCGAAATGGGTATCATAGCCGGAGTCTCCCCCAAGGTATAGGTTGTAGCCATGCAGGTTGAGCACGAAGGACGTCCAGAGCGTTTTGCCTCGCGCGAAACTCCGCCCCGAAAAGTGCCGCGCGGGGGTAGCAGTCAGACGAATATCGTTGCTCACGGCCTGACTTTCCCACCAGTCGAACTCCACAATCCGGTCGGCCGGAACGCCCCACCGTTCGAGATGCGCTCCAACGCCGAGGGCGGTGTAAAACTTCTTTACCTTAGGAATAAGCTCGGTAATCGTTTTGTAGTCAAGGTGATCGTAGTGATCGTGCGAGAGGATAAGCAGGTCGATGGGCGGCATATCGGCCGTGCCGTAGACGTCGGAACCGGGAAACGACTTACCAAAAAACGTCACCGGCGACGCGTTTCCGCTAAATACCGGGTCTACCAGCACCTAAACCCCTTTGGAGTTGATGAGTTACGATGAATGACCAAACCCCACGACCGTGGGTATCGTATCGGACAGGGCATTCAAATCGGTTTTAACCGACGGCAGGGGCGAGGCTGGTACGTTGGCAGATGACTTATTGACGTAATCGCGAACCATCTTAACTGGCGATACACCTTTGCGGGTTACCTCAGTTGGCGACAGATTCTGGAACGATCCGTCGCGGTAGTTCTTCGATTGAGTAATTCGTTCCAGGCGGGTCGTAGCTGGATTGGCGCCAAAAACACCCTGTTGCAAAAACAGGTAAACCAGAAATGTGAACGTAACTAAGACAAGTGCGGTAGAGATCATCAGTCGCTTCAAGAACTTCATATCCGGCAAACTCACGGTCAGTATATCCGGTTCCTTTCGTACGGAACCAACCCAAACGGCCGGATGTTCTATCAGTTGCGACTGTTGATTCTGTTTAAGAATTATGCAGCAAAGGTTGAACAAAGCTGACTCAACTTGGGTTATTTCGCTAACAATCGCATACTAACGAGCGCCTTGGCTCCACGCTCCGCCGTCTGCCTGTGTTGTACACAAACTCTGTAACGACAGGTTGATCGAACCCTCTTTCGATTCCCCCTTTTATGATGACTACTACCGGGCAGACTGTGCTCCGGCCTGACGCCCCGCGGGTGGCCGTGTTCCGCAAAGAACACTTCAATGCGGCCCACCGCCCGCCCAACCCAACCGGGGCGGACGAGATGAACCACCAC
>CAXUEB010000318.1:2234-3194 GCA_964249775.1 uncultured Spirosoma sp. | reverse complement strand
TTATTGTGCAGGGTACCGGACCCATTGACCCCGAAACCGGTTACGTCATTGACATGAAGTACCTCGGCGACCTCATTAAAGAACACGTCACTGACCGGTTCGACCACAAAAATCTCAACCTCGACACCGATGAGTTTGCCGACCTGAATCCATCGGCCGAAAACATCGCTATTGTTATTCACAACATTTTACGCAACCAGCTAAGCCCAGCCTTAGACCTTAAAGTAAAACTTTATGAAACTGAACGGAACTTCGTTGAATACCCCGCTTAACGGCTCTATAAGTAACGGTCAGACCGCCAATGGCCATCAGAATGGCCACACGGTAAATGGTCATTCAACGGCCGAATTGGCCGAATTAGTTGATGAAATTGGTGATGCTCACGGTGCAGCCTCGATTGACACACCCATGCGCCCCGATGCCTTCGACCTGGACGATGCGACCAAAATTGACCTGATCGAAGAACACTTCCGGGAGATTATGGGCATCCTTGGCCTTGACCTGACCGACGACAGCCTGAACGGGTCGCCCCGGCGGGTGGCCAAGATGTACGTTCAGGAGATTTTTAAGGGCCTCAACCCCGCCAACAAGCCGGAGCCGACGCTGTTCGACAACAAGTTTCGCTACAACGAGATGCTGGTTGAAAAGGACATTACGGTGCAGACGTATTGCGAACATCACTTTGTCCCGATCATCGGCCGGGCGCACGTCGCTTACATCTCCAGTGGTAAAGTCATTGGCCTGTCCAAGCTAAACCGCATTGTGGAATATTTTAGCAAGCGGCCACAGGTGCAAGAGCGTTTGACGGTGCAGATTGCCGACGAGTTGAAACGGGTGCTCGAAACCGAAGACGTTGCCGTTATCATCGACGCCAAACACCTGTGCGTCTCGACGCGGGGCGTTCATGACATCAACTCCTCAACCATCACGGCGTCGTACGGCGGTAAGTTCGGTGAAGAA
>CAXUEB010000318.1:1011-2224 GCA_964249775.1 uncultured Spirosoma sp. | reverse complement strand
GTTATCAGTAAACGGCCAGCGGCGCATAGCAGGACCCGCTGGCCGTTTACTGATAACTGATCGCTGTTTTCATGCAAGGCAAGAATATTCTCATCGTTGGAGCGAGTTCGGGCATTGGCCACGCGCTGGCCGAATCGCTTCAGGCGCAGGGCGCTACATTGTTTACGGCGGGCCGCACCCAGCCCGAAGGCATTCAATCGACCCACATGACGTGGGACGTTACGCAGACGCCAGCCGCCGACGCGCTCACCCAACTCCCCGATACACTGCACGGCATTGTGTACTGTCCCGGTACGATCAACCTGAAACCTTTTCAGCGGTTGACGGTGGACGATTACCGCAGTGATCTGGAAATTAACGTGCTGGGTGCTGTGACTACGATTCACGCGTGTTACGCAGCCATCAAAAAGTCGAAAGCCGGGAGCATTGTGCTGTTCAGTACGGTAGCCGCCAAACTGGGGATGGGTATGCACTCGTCGGTATCGGTGGCGAAGTCGGCCGTGGAAGGGCTGACCAAGTCGCTGGCGGCTGAATTTGCCCCGTTCAACGTGCGCGTCAATGCCGTAGCCCCCTCCCTGACCGACACCCCGCTGGCGGAATCGGCGGGCCTGCTCGCCGACGATACCAGGCGCGAGGCCGCTAACAAGCGCCACCCGCTCAGCCGCTACGGATCTCCGCAGGATATTGCGGGCATGGCAGCTTACCTGCTCTCGGACCAGGCGGCCTGGATTACCGGTCAAGTTATCGGCGTTGACGGCGGTATGGGTGCGCTGAAATAAGCGGATTCGCCGACTACGCGCAGGGTGTTTTTTAGTCTGAAACACCCTGCGCCTGACCCGACAGAAGCTGTTCGGCTAATCTGGTTAGACCAATGGTGGCGGGTTCGGCAATGAAGGTGACGTTGGCTTTCTGGTGCATGGCCGGGGTATTGGGGTCAACGACGTAGATGGGTATTCCCGCTCGAACGGCATAAACCAATCCAGCGGCCGGGTACACGTTCAGCGACGTGCCGACGACAATTAGTATATCGGCCTGATCGGTAATGTCGAGGGCTACGTCCATCATGGGCACAGCCTCGCCAAACCAGACGATGTGCGGACGCAGTTGCGATCCTTTTTCGCAGGTATAGCGTTTTTTCACTTCCCAACCGTCTATGTCGAACACCAATGAGTCATCTGTCGTGCTGCGCGCGTTGAACAGTTCGCCGTGCAGG
>CAXUEB010000318.1:393-1001 GCA_964249775.1 uncultured Spirosoma sp. | reverse complement strand
TCTAATTTTACCAACGCTACGTGGCCCGCGTTGGGCTGAACGCTCAGCGCCTGCTTCCGGCGCTGGTTGTAAAAATCCTGTACCAGATCGGGGTTGCGCTGCCAGGCTTCGGGCGTGGCTACGTCTTCGATGCGGTGATTCTCCCACAGCCCGTCCGATGCGCGAAAAGTAGGAATACCACTCTCGGCGCTGATGCCCGCACCCGATAAAATAACTACTTTACGACGTGTTTTCATGTCAATGAATTACGATAAATGAGGACGCGGCCCCAACTCGCCAAACCAATAAGACGGGTTGTACCGTGTGAATTGGTTTGGTGAGCCGGGTCCGCGTTTGTACGACAGAGTGGGTTTGCTTACTTCTTTACGACGGCTTTTTTAGCGGCTGGCTTTTTAGCCGCCACTGGTTTTGCTTTAACCGGTGCCTTGCCGACTGTTTTCTTCGCCGGAGCTGCCTTTTTCGCGGTTGCCTTTCCCGTAGCTGGCGTGGGTTCGCCACCGGCCAGTTCGAGGCATTGCTCCAGTGTCAGCGTGGCGGGGTCGGTATCTTTGGGAATTTTGACGTTGCGCTTGCCCACCGCCAGATACGGTCCGTACTGCCCGTTAACA
>CAXUEB010000318.1:0-383 GCA_964249775.1 uncultured Spirosoma sp. | reverse complement strand
GGCCTGCCGTTTCTGCTGAATCAGTTCGAGGGCCCGGTCGAGCTACAACGTCGCCAGCGACTCGTTGCGGGGAATGGAAATGTATTTGTCGTTGTGCTTCACGTACGGGCCAAAACGACCCTTACCGGTCGATACCAGCGTACCTTCATACTCACCCAAGGCTTCACTGACCGACTCAGCCCGCTTCTGCTGAATGAGTTCGATGGCCCGTTCGGCAGGGATTGTGTACGGATCGTCTTCTTTGGTGAGCGATACGTATTTGTTATCGTGCTTTACGTACGGCCCGAATTTACCGATGCCGATGGTCATGGCCTGATCCTCAAAGAAGCCCACTTCGCGCGGCAGCGAGAACAGGTTCAGCGCGTCGTCCAGCGAAATGGTTT
>CAXUEB010000317.1:0-6208 GCA_964249775.1 uncultured Spirosoma sp. | reverse complement strand
CCATCGTCTGGCTCAAAACCCTGCCCCGCGATTCGGACCGGATGCTGGCCAAAGCTGGGGAAGAGAACGCCGGATTGGTCGATATCGGCGACGGGCTGGCCTGCTCGTTCAAGATTGAGTCGCACAACCACCCCTCGGCGCTCGA
This sequence comes from uncultured Spirosoma sp., assembly GCA_964249775.1. GTDB lineage: Bacteria > Bacteroidota > Bacteroidia > Cytophagales > Spirosomataceae > Spirosoma. The sequence continues at coordinate 6,063 of CAXUEB010000317.1, read as the reverse complement.
ACCTTACCAGGGCGCGGCTACGGGCGTCGGCGGCATCAACCGCGACATTTTTACGATGGGCGCGCGGCCCATCGCCCAACTCAACTCGCTGCGGTTCGGCGACCTCAGTCTGGCCAAAACCAAGCGGTTACTGCGGGGCGTGGTGAAAGGCATTGGCGACTACGGCAACGCGTTCGGCATTCCGACCGTGGGGGGCGAGATTTATTTCGACGAGTGCTACAACACCAACCCGCTCGTGAATGCCTTTTCGGCGGGGATTGTCGAGATCGGCAAGGTGGCCAAAGCGACCAGCTACGGCGTAGGCAACCCGGTGTTTATCGTCGGCTCGGCGACGGGTAAGGACGGCATCCACGGCGCGACGTTCGCGTCGGAAGATATTTCGGCGGCTTCGACCGATAAGCTGCCCGCCGTGCAGGTCGGCGATCCGTTCATGGAAAAGCTGCTCCTTGAAGCCACGCTCGAAATCATCGCCACGGGGTACGTCATCGGCATTCAGGACATGGGTGCGGCCGGCATTATCTGCTCCACGTCGGAGATGAGCGCCAAGGGCGAGCACGGCATGCGCATCGACCTCGACCTCGTGCCGACGCGTCAGCCCGATATGCAGCCGTTCGAGATTCTCCTGTCGGAGTCGCAGGAGCGGATGCTGGTCGTGATTGAAAAGGGTAAGGAGGCCGTAATTCAGCAGATTTTCGACAAGTGGGACATGAACTGCGCGCAGATCGGCGAAGTGACCGACACGCAACGGCTGCACTTCTACCGACACGGCGAGTTGGTAGCCGACGTACCGGCCCACGACCTCGTGCTGGGCGGGGGTGCTCCGCAGTACCACCGCGAATACCGCGAACCAGCTTATATTCAGGAGTACGCCCAGTTTGAGCCGGATGACGTAGACGACGTAAAACCGGACGAGATTCGGCAGGTCGCCGAACACCTCTTGACGCACCCAAATATCTGTTCGCGCCGGTGGGTCTTCGAACAATACGACTCGATGGTCGGCACGGCCAACCGCAGCACCAACGCGCCCTCCGACGCGGCCGTGGTACGCGTAAAAGGCCCCGGTCTGCCCGCTACGGACAAGTCGATTGTGATTACGGTGGATTGCAACAGCCGCTACGTCAACGCCAACCCGCGGCAGGGCGCGATGATTGCCGTTGCCGAAGCCTGCCGCAACATTGTCTGCACCGGGGGCGAGCCGCTGGCCGTCACCAACAACCTCAACTTCGGCAACCCGTACGTGCCCGAAGTCTACTATCAGTTCGTCGAGGCCGTGCAGGGCATGGGCGAAGCCTGCCGCCGGTTCAGTACGCCCGTCACGGGCGGCAACGTCAGCTTCTACAACCAGTCTTCCGACGACGGGCCAGTGTTCCCCACGCCGACCATCGGGATGCTGGGCCTGATGGAAGACCCAACGCACCACATGACGCTCGACTTCAAGACCGAAGGCGACTGGATTTACTTAGTTGGCCCGTCGGCGGACGATATTGCGTCGTCGGAGTACCTCTACTCCTACCGGGGCATCAAGGCGTCGCCCGCGCCCAATTTCGACTTCGAGACTGAGTGGCACACGCAGGAAGCCATCAAGACCATGATCCGCAAGGGCTGGATTCAATCGGCGCACGACGTGTCGGACGGTGGTTTATTTATCGCCCTGGCCGAGTCGGCAATGGCGGGCGGTAGGGGCTTTTCGATCGAGACCAACACGCGCTACCGCACCGACGCGTTTCTCTTCGGCGAAAGTCAGAGCCGAGCCGTCGTATCGGTGTCGCCCGAGCACCTGCATATCCTCGAAGGCTACATGGACGACAGCCGCATTTTCTTTATGCGCTTAGGCACCGTGACGCCGTCCGACTTCGTCATTGACGACACGCTGATTATGAACACCGCCGAGGCAAAGGCGTTGTACGACAACGCGCTGGGCAAGATCATGGCCTAAATGACAGGACAAGTTATAACCCGGAACATCGATGCTTGTTGAACAACCGATTACCCGCAAACTAACCGTCGAGGAATACCTCCAACTGGAAGAGAAAAGTGAGATTCGCCACGAGTTCTATCACGGCGAGGTGTACGCGATGGCGGGCGGAACCATCAACCACAACCGGCTAACCCGGCGCGTGGCGAATCTACTGGAAACACAACCTGCGTTGAATCGTTGTGGCGTCTTCTCTGAAAATATGAAGGTAGATGTCAGAGCGGGTGTTCACATGCCTTACCCGGATGTTGTGCTGACTTGCCATCCGTTCGACCTTCGTGGCAGTAACACGATCATTCGGCAACCGCGATTGGTTGTTGAAGTGCTGTCCAAATCAACCGAACGGAAAGACCGGGGAATCAAGTGGCTCGATTACCGCCGAATGCCGTCGCTCTGGTACTACATGCTGGTCGATCAGTACGCAACGACGGTCGAACTGTTCAGCCGCATTGAGGAAACCGCCGAATGGATTAACACAATCTATGAGACGCTGGACGACGTTATTGTCCTACCTCGTTTAAGCTGTGAGCTAACCGTTGGGGCCATTTACGACGGCATCGAATTAGTACCCGAAGACGATGAGATACCGGCCGACGAAAAATCTGAAGAATGACTTACGATTTAGCCGCCCTAACGGGTGAAATCAGCACGATTGCCACCGACACCGGGGCGTTTCTGCTTGAGGAACGCCAACGTTTCCAGCGTTCGGCCATTGAGTACAAGGGTTTAAATAATCTGGTTTCCTACGTCGATAAAGAAACCGAAAAGCAGTTGGTCGAGAAACTTGGTCGGCTGCTGCCCGAAGCGGGTTTCATCACCGAAGAAGGCACGACCGGTACCGAAGCCGACCCCACGGCGCTCAACTGGATCATCGACCCACTCGATGGCACGGCCAACTTTATTCATAACCTGCCGGTGTTTTCGGTTAGCATTGGCCTGGCGCAGGGCAAAACGCCCATTGCCGGAGTGGTCTACGACCCCAACCGCGACGAGTGTTTCTCGGCCTGGCAGGGCGGGGGGGCGTATTGCAACGGCAACCCAATCCGCGTTTCGTCCGCCACGACTTTGGGCGAAAGCCTGATCGCCACGGGTTTTCCGTACTACCGCTTCGAGCAGATGCAGCGTTACCTGCACATTTTAGAAACGCTCATGCAACAGACCCACGGTCTGCGCCGGATGGGGTCGGCGGCTATCGACCTGGCCTACGTAGCGGCCGGGCGTTTTGAAGCGTTTTACGAGTACAATCTGCATTCGTGGGACATGGCCGCGGGCGTCCTGCTCGTGCGCGAAGCCGGCGGTATGGTCACCGACTTTGCCGGGGGCGATGAGTTTTTATTTCGGGGCGACATTGTGGCCGGCAGCGCCATGCAGCCGGAGTTGCTGCGGGTCATTCGGGGATTGTGGGAGTAAAGGTTTTGACAACGTATGGACAATTCAGACCTACTCCGCTACCCCATCGGCCCGTTCAATCCTGAACAATCGGTTCCGTTCGTCCAAACGCAGGGGCACATCCGGGCCATTGACGAGCTTCCGGTTAAACTGACCGAACTCGTCGGCAAGTGGGGCGACGACCGGCTCGATACGCCGTACCGGCCCGGCGGCTGGACCGTGCGGCAGGTGGTGCACCACGTAGCCGACAGTCACATCAACGCGTACGTCCGCACAAAGCTGGCCCTAACCGAAGACAACCCGACCATCAAGCCCTACGATCAGGACGAGTGGATTAAACTGCCCGACGCCCAACTCGACGTAGCGCCGTCGCTGGTCATTCTGCGCAACCTTCATCAGCGCTGGGTCGCCATCCTACAGTCGCTGGGCGAGACTGACCTCCAACGCACCTACGTTCATCCCGAAAGTGGGCGCACTATTCCGCTGACGGAGGTCATTGCCAATTATGCCTGGCACGGCGAACACCATTACCAGCACGTGGCTCAACTGGCCGGGCGGAACGGTTGGAACGAGATGTAGGGCCACCAACGTTTAAGAGATAAGGGCCTACAACCGACGGACCGGCGCGCCCGCCGTTTGTGCGTCCGTTGAACTACGTTACCATCATGCAGGAATTCATTATAATCCTGATTTTTGCCTTGGCTCTGAGCTACCTCGGCTACCGAGCTTATCGCAACTTCGCAACGTCCGAAGCCGGTTGCGGGAAAGGCTGCGGCTGCGCTACGGATGCAAAGGCGATCTTACCGAACGCTGGCAAAAAGACTACGAAAGTAGTAGGCTAACAATTTGATTCTTTGTTGGTTAGTTGTGTTGTCATGCGTGCCCAACAAACCATTTCACTACTCTTCTTTATCAGTATCATCGCGGGTTTAGTCAGTTGCAAGCGGGTTCGCTCCGAGGCCCCGCTTGAAGCGGCCTTTGAACCACCCGTGCCAGACCCCGTGTCGTACGTGGCCGGCGATGTTACCTTCAACGTCCGCGATTTGGAAGCCAAAATCAACCAGTCGCTCGGCCCGGTGCTCGTCACCGAAGAAACGTTCGAGGGCCGCAAAGGGGAAGCCTGGCGGCTGCGCGTGGAGCGAACCGGCCCCGTTCGCATTCAATACGCCAACCGGCGGGTGTCGGTTTCGACGGATCTTCAGGTCTGGTACAGCAACCCCATGAGCCTGCGCAAACAAGCCAAACGCCGGCCGCGCCCGTTGTGCGCGTTAGCCGTCGAGTTTGCCAGCCCGCTGGCGGTGGCTTCCAACTGGCGACTGATGACGCGCTCGCGGTTCGAGAACTACCGCTGGATTCAGCGGCCGGCCGTTCGGGTGCTGGGCGTTCGGGTCAGCGTGACCAAGCTGGCCGAAAAAATTCTCGACAAGCGGAAGCCCGAAATTGAAGCCGCCATCGACCAGGCCGTTCACCAGGAACTGCGGCTCGACCGGCACGTTAGCCGCGTTTGGCAGGCGATGCAGAAACCCCTGCGCATCAGCCGAACGCCCGACGAAATCTGGATTATTCCCCGGCCGTTTAGCATTGCCGCAGCGCCGGTCTACGGTAACGCCCAACAGATTACGGTGCCGCTGCAAATCGCGTTTCGGGTCGATACGCGCTTGGGTCCCCGACCCGACACGGTCGCCCTCGAAGGCTTGCCCCGGCTGCTGCGACGCGCCAAGCTCCCCGAAGCGTCGCGCCTTCAGGTGCTGGCCTTTATTCCGTATGCCGACATGAACCGGGTGCTGAGCCGGCGGCTGAACGAGCAGAAAGTCGAGTTGATGGGCGGCCACGTGACGATAAAGCAGGCGACGATCTACGGCAACGGGCAATCGCTGATTGTGCGAACCGACGTAGATGGGGCAGTCAAAGGAACGCTTTACTTCCGCGGTCAGCCGCAGTACGACACGCTGACCAATACGCTGCGCGTGCAAAACGTCGACTTCGACGTGGATACCAAAGAGCGCATCTTCGCCACCGCCGACTGGCTCCTGCACGATCACCTCCGCGATACGCTCCAGGCCGCGATGGTCGTGCCGCTACGCCACCAGATTGACGAAATTCCCGACAAGATCGAGACCGCTTTCGCCCGCGGCAAGGCTGGCCGCAAAACCGCCCTCGACGTTGACGCCTTTCGGATGGTTCCCCGGCGCATCGTGGTCCGCCCCGACGGTATCCAGATTCTCATTACCGTCGTCTCCAAAGTTGACGTGACGGTCAGGCGGCTTTGAGATGTTTAGGTGCCACCGACGAGCCACAGGCGATCACACACGTAAACACCGCTCCGGCAGCCCGGCTAAACACGCTTCCGTCGTTGTTCAGATCACGGTCGCCACCGCCACAAATACCGGCAGGCGGTTGTGCGGTAGGGTCGCCACGGTTCGGCAATTTGATGCAGAACGGTATACAGCGCCCGGCCCGTCAGGCCGGTTGTTTGGTCGGGATAAGCCAGCACCATGCGCTGGCGGATGACTAAATCATCAATCGGAAACACATCGGGGCGGTCGAGCACGAACATCAGCAGCATCTCGACCGTCCAGCGGCCGACGCCTTTGATGGGCGTCAGGTACTGCACCACTTCTTCGTCGGTCATGGGGTCTAAGTGCGCCCGGTCGAGGGGGTGTTGGATTGAAAAATCGGCCACGCTCTGAAGGTATTTC
>CAXUEB010000316.1:0-6224 GCA_964249775.1 uncultured Spirosoma sp. | reverse complement strand
AACCATTTACGTTGGCCTGCCCGGCGACCCGTCGGGCGACGAGGAAGCGGAAATGCCCGTGCCTAAAAACCTGAATTATGACATGTGGCTCGGCACGACGCCGGAAGTGTACTACACCGAAAAACGGGTGCATCCGCAGGTGGGCTACGACCGGCCGGGCTGGCTCCGTTGCGAACAGTTCGGGGCGGGCATGATTACCGGCTGGGGGTCGCATCACATCGACTGCGCCCACTGGGCGATGGATACCGAGCGCACCGGCCCCGTGGAAATCTGGGGTAAAGCTGATTTTCCTAAGTCCGGTTTGTGGAACGTGCACGGCATCTTCCGCACCGAAGCGCGCTACGAAAACGGCGTGCACATGATCGTTAGTAACGAAATTCCGAACGGGATCAAGTTTGAAGGCACCGAAGGCTGGATTTTCGTGTCGCGGGGCGACGCGTCGGTGACGGCCAGCGACCCGGTGGCGAAGCAGATGGCCGCCAAAAAACTCGACGCCAGCGACCCGAAGATTATTCAGTCGGTCATTGGCCCCAACGAAGTGCACCTGCCGGTCAGCAAAGAGCACCACGGCAACTGGTTGGAAAGCATCGCGAGCCGTAAGGAGCCGATTGCCCCCGCCGAAGTAGGCCACCGGTCGTGTTCGGCCTGTTTGCTCCACCACGCGGCCATGAAATTAAACCGGAAGCTCTACTGGGACCCGAAGAAAGAGCAGTTCAAGAACGACCCCGAAGCGGACAAACTGCTGGCCCGCCCGCAGCGGCAACCCTACGCTATCAAGCTGGCCAGTAACAAAGTTCGATGAGCGATAGAACCGCAAACATCTACTCATGAAGCGCACAATCCTGGCCGGTTTACTTAGCATGGCGCACTTTGCCACCAGCCCGCAAGCAGCGGCTCAGGACGGGACTACGTCCGGCGCGTCAGTTCGACTGGTGACGCTGGACCCCGGTCATTTCCACGCGGCTTTAGTGCAGAAAGTGATGTACCCAGCGGTCGCGCCGGTGGTGCACGTTTACGCGCCCGACGGCCCCGACGTAATGCTGCACTTAGACCGAGTCAAATCGTATAACCAGCGTTCCCAAAGTCCGACGAATTGGCAAGAGAAACCGTATACCGGAGCGGATTATTTCGAGAAGATGCTGGCGGAAAAAGCCGGGAACGTCGTGGTCATCTCCGGGAATAACCAAAAGAAAACGGACTACATTAAGCGCGCAGTCGACGCCGGCTTCAATGTTTTGGCTGATAAACCCATGGTTATCGACGCGAAAGAGTTTGATAAGTTCAAGGGTGCGTTTACGTCGGCCGCGAAGCAGAACGTCTTGCTGTACGACATCATGACCGAGCGGTACGAAATCAGCACCCTGCTCCAGCGCGAGCTGTCGAGGCTGCCGGCCGTGTTTGGCACGCTCGAACGAGGAACCCCCGACAATCCGGCCGTGACGAAAGAAAGCGTTCACCATTTTTACAAGTACGTGTCGGGCAGCGTGTTGCAGCGGCCGGCCTGGTTCATGGACGTAACGCAGCAGGGCGAAGGTATCGTCGACGTAACGACCCATTTGGTCGACCTCGTTCAGTGGGCGTGCTTTCCCGACCAAGTGCTCGACTACCGCAAAGACATCCGCCTGACCAACGCTCGCCGGTGGACGACCGACATGACGCGTAATCAGTTCCGGGCCATCACCAAACAACCGGACTTTCCGGATTACCTAAAGTCGGCCGTCGCCAATGACAGTGTGCTGAAGATTTACGCCAACGGCGAAATCAACTACCAACTCCGCGGGGTGCACGCGAAGGTGTCAGTGATCTGGAATTTCCAAGCTCCCAACGGCACGGGCGACACCCACTCCTCAATTATGCGCGGCACGAAGGCCAACTTAGTGATTCGGCAGGGCGCAGAACAGCAGTATAAACCAACACTATACATTGAACCGGTTGCACCGGGCGCAACTTACGAAACCGACCTGACCACCGCGCTCAAAACCATGCAGGAAAGGTATCCGGGTATTGACGTAAAGAAACGTCAGAAAGGCTGGGAGGTAATGATTCCCGAAAAATACAAAGAAGGCCACGAAGCCCACTTTGGCCGCGTCACGGAAAACTATCTTTCGTATTTGAAAGCCGGCAAACTCCCCAATTGGGAAGTGCCGAATATGATTGCCAAGTATTACACCACCACGCAAGCGCTGGAGTTGGCGAAGAAAAGCGAGTAGGAAGTAGCCCGGACGTAGCCGTCCGGGCGTGAAAGCAAAGAGTACATTACACGCCCGGACGACTACGTCCGGGCTACTAAATTATGAACGAACGACGTAAATTCATCAAGACGGCCGCTGGTCTGCTGGTCATGCCAACGCTGCCGGACGTAACGGCGTCTCCGCAACGCGGACCGCTTCGTAGTCACTCGGGCAAGAGCGCCGATCCCCGGATTCGCTTCGCGGTCATCGGCATGAACCACGGCCACATCTACGGGCAAGTCGAATCCATAATCCGTGGGGGTGGTCAGTTAGTCCAGTTCTACGCCAAAGAGCCGGACCTGACGGCGGCCTTCGCTAAGCGTTATCCACAGGCCAAACTCGCCCGTAGCGAGAAAGAAATTCTGGAAGACAATTCGATTCAACTGATCCTGAGTTCGGCCATCCCCGACGAACGTGCCCCGCTCGGTATCGAGGTCATGCGCCACGGCAAAGATTACATGGTCGATAAGCCCGGTATCACGACGCTCAAGCAACTCGCCGACGTGCGACGGGCGCAGAAGGAAACCAAACGCATTTACTCGATTATGTACAGCGAACGGTTCGAGAACAAAGCAACCGTTAAAGCCGGCGAATTGGTCAAGGCCGGGGCCATCGGCAGCGTCATCCAAACCATCGGTTTGGGACCGCACCGCATGACGCCCAAATCGCGCCCCGACTGGTTCTTCGACCGCAAGCGCTTCGGCGGTATCCTCTGCGACATCGGTTCGCACCAGTTCGACCAGTTTCTCTACTTCACGGGTTCAAGCAAAGCCGACGTAGTGGCCGCGCAGGTCGGCAACGTGCACTTCCCGCAGTACCCGAGTTTTGAAGATTTTGGCGACGTGATGGTGCGCGGCAACGGCGGCACGGGCTACATCCGCGTCGACTGGTTCACGCCCGACGGCCTGAAATCGTGGGGCGACGGGCGGCTGACGATTCTCGGCACGGACGGATTTATTGAGATTCGCAAGAACATCGACCCCGGCGGAAAAGACGGTGGTAATCACCTGTTTTTAACCGACCACAAGGAAACGCGCCATTTTGACTGCCGCAACGAAGCCTTGCCCTACGGTGAACGGCTCGTCGACGACGTACTGAACCGAACCGAAACGGCCATGTCGCAGGAGCACTGTTTCTTAGCGACCGAATTGGCCCTCAAAGCCCAGCAGCAGGCCCAAAAATTGGATCTCAAAAAATGACACCGTTGTCGATTCGATTAAACACCCGACCGCGTTTTGTTGCCGTGCTATTGCTGAGCCTGTTCTCTCTTGGGCTAACCGCAAGCACCGGCTGGTGCGCCAAAGACCCGGTTAACTGGAAAAAGGTCCACGTGCTGGTGTACACCAAAAACGGCAAAGGCTACGTCCACGACAACATCCCTCAGGCCGTGCAAAGCATCCAAAAACTCGGGGCGCAGTACAGTTTCCGCGTCGACGTATCGGACCAGCCAGCAATCTTTACCGAAGATAACCTAAGAAAGTATACGCTGCTGCTGTTTGCCAACACGAACAACGACGTGTTCGATACCGACGCGCAGCGGCTGGCGTTCCGGCGCTACATCGAAGCCGGGGGCGGTTTTGTTGGCGTCCATTCCGTCGTCGGTACCGAGCGCAACTGGACCTGGTTCAAGCAGATGCTGGGCGGCACGTTCGCCTGGCACGCTAAGTTTCAGACGTTCAAGATTAACGTCATTGACCCGCATCACCCGTCCGTGCAGGGCCTGCCGCTGGTTTGGGAGAAAAAAGATGAGTGTTATTTTGAAAAGGAAATGTATCCCGGTATCCACGCTGTGATGGCCCACGACCTAACCTCGCTCGGACCCGCCGACGCCGACAAAGTCCGGGCGCACGCCGGCCCCTACGGCACGATGTACCCAACCGCCTGGTGGCAGGACTTCGACGGCGGCCACACCTGGGTTACGACTCTGGGCCACGACAAAACTGATTACGCCGACCCGACGTTCGTGCAGCACCTGCTCGGAGGCATTCGCTACGTTGCGGGTCGGGTGAAAAAAGTCGATTTCAGCCGTGCTTACGCCGAATCGCGGGATACGCCGGTGGTTATCCACTAACCGACTGTCAGAAACGTCAGGTTAGGTACTGAATTTCTGCTAAGAATGCACACAGAATTACTCAGCGTTGGTTACCCGTAGCGTTATCATATGCAGATCGCTTTAAGGTTCGCCGGCCAACGTGAGCCGTTGAATGGGCGCTAAACTTTCGGCAACTAACCCAATCCGTCGGCGGGCTACGGAAAACGCATTGCCGGTCCGCACCGTCACCAAAACGTTGCGCGATTGGTTCCACTGACAACGCGTTACGTGGTTCGAGTTAATCAGGACGGACTTGCGTATTCTAACGAACTGTGGCAACTGGCTATCAAACCATTTCAAGGTTCGCGAGGCTAAAAACTCTTCCCCATTTCTGAAATAGATGCGGGCGTAATTTCCCACGCCTTGTATCCAAACAATGGATTGGGTAGCAACCGGCTTTTGCAAACCAGGCACTTTAAGCGTAAGCATACTCGTTGCGGGTAAAGGTTAGCGAGGGGTTTAAAACCTGGCGTTCGCGTCAGCTTGGGTGGTCTGACGCGAAGCGTGGCGACCGGGAAACCAGCCGCCACGCTCGAATAGGGAATGGTGGGAAGCCGACGATTCGTTATTTGGTCGAATACGTAACGTCGTTGTCCGAATCGGGACGGTTGGTGCGGAGTGTTTGGTCGGTCGAGCCAAGCTGCTCCACGTCCACGTCCGTCCGGCGCACCGTATCCCGGATAACCTCTTCGCGCTCGGTAACTTCTTTGCCGACCGATATCTCTTCGATCACGTTTGCCGTTTTCGACACGACGGGAACCTCGGCGTGTTCAATCAGGCTAATTTCGCCTTCCTGAAAGGCGTTCAGATCGGCGGCTGTTGCCGGCCGGTTGACCGGCGTACGCACGACGCTAACCCGCTCTTCGCGCAGCCGGACGCTTTCTTCAACGGGCCGGGCAATAATCCGGCTCCGAACGCGAACGCCCCCGCGTTGCACTTGGCGCTTGCCAACCTCCAAATTCTCCTCGATTACTTTAAGCGTATCACCCGTGCGCACCCCCGTCGTGTCCGTCAGGGTGCCCGTCGTCGCGCCGGTGGTGCCGTAGCCGTACTGAGCCGCCCGCTCGTTTACGTCTACTGCGCCGGCGTTATCCAGGATGTCTGCGGCCCGTTCGGCTTCGTCTTCGGTACTGGCGTGCACGGTAACAACCGAACCGCGATCGGCTACCCGCGCGTACGTGTGGCGGTCGTTATCGTCATTGCCGAATAAGGAACTGAAAAAGCTTCCCACCCCGCTGCTGACGTCTTTCGCGTCGTCGACGAGTTCTTCGGTGCGCGTACCGCTGGTGTTTTGGTGCCGGTCGGGAAACACTTCTCCGCTGGTCGTTTGGTTCGTGGCAGACGTGCCGCTTTGGGCCGACAAGTCAATGTTGCTGCGGGAAAAGCCACTGCTCACCAATTGGTCGACAGCCTGCTGGGCTTGGTTGGCATGATCGAAGATGCCGATTACTGTAAGTGCCATGTTCATTCGGGTTTTACTATAAGAATTAATTTATAACGATGATTCGCCGGGCGAATCAGAACGTTCACGCCTAAATTCGGTGCTGAGCGGAGCGCCCAGGAAGCTTACCGAACTTCACCAACTGGCCGGTCGTACCGGTTGTAATCATCTTTGGAATCGGTGCCTACCTTCGCCCCGTAGCCGGAAGCTACCACCCCGATCAAGAGACCCAGGAAACCGAAGATGGCGGCTTTCGACGCAGCCGAGGCTGCATCATCGGCCACGTGACGCGCTTTGATTTCTGCGTCTTTCTTGGTTTGCTCAAACTTCGCGGCCGCTTGCTGGTATGTTTTCGTCCAATTATCGACCGTTTGTTCGGCTTCGGTCCGGCTCTTGCCCGTCCGCTTCATAACGACGTTGACGGCATCATCCCGGTAGACTTGGTTGACCGTTGCCTGCC
>CAXUEB010000315.1:2245-6245 GCA_964249775.1 uncultured Spirosoma sp. | reverse complement strand
CGGCACCGATTCGGGGTGCTGCGGCAGGGTAGCTAAAGTGTGGAGCATCCCGATCCTGTCTCCTTCAGATTCCGCCATTCCATTGATCCCGCCCGAACATACCGAAATGCCGGCTTTGCGGGCGTGGCCAAGCGTATCTAACCGGTCGTCGTAGGTGCGGGTGGTGATGATATCGCCGTAGAATTCTTCGCTTGTATCAAGGTTGTGGTTGTAGGCGTATAACCCGGCATCTTTCAACTTTTGCGCCTGACTTTCGGTGAGCATACCGAGCGTACAGCACACTTCCAATCCCAGTTCATTCACGCCCTGCACCATGTCGAGCACCTTATCAAAGTCGCGGTTGTCGCGCACTTCGCGCCAGGCCGCGCCCATGCAGAAGCGCGTGCTGCCGGCGTCCTTGGCCCGTTGCGCGGCCGTCAGGACCTCGTTTACTTCCAGCAGTTTGTGCACTTTCACGGCGGTGTGATAGCGGGCCGCCTGCGGGCAGTAGGCGCAGTCTTCGGGGCAACCGCCCGTCTTAACCGACAAGAGCGTACAAACCTGCACTTCCTGCGGATCGTGGTGCTGGCGGTGCACGGTAGCCGCGCGGTAGATCAGGTCCAGAACGGGAGAATTGTAAATGTCAGCAATTTCGGCGCGGGTCCAGTCGGTACGCATGGGTAGACGAATTACGATTAATGAGTTGGTGCTCGGTCATCGGATGACTGCACAATGGTCTTGATCGCCAAAAATCGGAAGTCGTACTCCGTAAATCAAAAATTCAGGCGTTTATTTCACCCCAAACACCAGCCTTGTCAGTTTGAACGGCCGGATAAGTAGTAAGTAGATACCGACGCAGACGGTTAACGTGAAAAAACTTACGACCAGGAAACCGTCGTAGACCCCCAAGTTGGTTTGTTTCAGCACGTAGTAGCCGACCAGGACGATAACTGTCTGGTGGAGGATGTAGAACGGGTAAACGGCCTGCGTCAGATGGGGTAGGATTGGCCGTCCAATCCAGGACGGGTTCACGTTTAAATATCGATACCCGTAAGCGATGCTGGCTACGACCGAAAACCAGGTTAGGCAGTCGCTGTTGATGGTGTAGAGCACGTCTAACCATAAGGTGTTGTCGATAGTCTCTTCGCCCCAAACGGCCCGCGACCCGTATAGGAGTAACGTACAAATAACCGTTGCAGCCAGAAACATACGCCGTTGCTCCGTTAGAATTCGCCAGAACTCCGGGCGGCTGACAAGCACGTAGCCAAGCCAGAACAGGAGTAAGTTTTTGACGAAATACGCCCAGTCGTCTACCAAACCGTGCGTTTCGTCGGGGAAGAACGGCTTTAGCACGACCTGACTGGCAATGATGATGAGCACCAATCCCAATGCCCCACCGGGCCGCGCAAGCAACCGCCCGATCCAATCCGTGAACCGCTGACCGCCCGGACTTCTCAGCCACCGGAACACCGGAATACTTAGCAGCGAATAGAAGAACAGGTAGCAGATGAACCACAGGTGGTGCCAGCTAAAGGCCCCACCCGTGCCGCCGTCTTGGTACGGCTGAAACGCCAACACGTTCGGGTAGAACTCCGCGTAGCTGCCAATGAACCGGCCGCGAAACAGCCATTCGACGTGAATTTGGGGCGGCACGATGACGAACATCCCGAACACGAGCGGCACGAACAACCGCCAGACGCGCTCGCCGGCGTAGCCGCCGAACGAGCGTTTACGCAGGGCGAAAAACGTCCCCGCACCCGAGATAAAAAACAACAAGGGCATACGCCAGCGGTGCAGCCAACGCATAACTTCTTCCATCGGCTGACTGTGTTCGGTGCTTTTGATATGCCAGCCCCACGACACGTAAATCATGCCGGTATGGTAAAACAACAGGATGAGAATGGCAATGACCCGCAGCCAGTCGAGGTCGTAGCGTCTCAGGCTCGGCGAGTTGGGTAAAGAAGGCAAGGATGAAGAAACGGATCCGGGTTGCATGAGTCTCTGGTTTGATCCAACGCTCAAAAGTGGCTCACCAACGCCCCGAATGCCCTATGTTCCGGTAATTACGAAGTTCGCGCCGACCGGCATGAAGTTCCGGTCAGTTAGCCTGACGGCTGTCGGACGTGGCCGTCCAACCGACTCGCCCGGAACTGCGCGGGCGTTTGGCCGGTTAGCCGTTTGAAGGCGGTGTGGAAGGCCGACGTAGAATTGTAGCCGACGCGTTCGGCAATCTCGTCGATCTTGAGGTGCGCGGTACTGGCGTTTTTCAGCAAACACTGAGCCTCGGCGATGCGGTGAGTCGCTAGCCAGTCAAAGAAGCTGAGTGCCAACCGGTCGTTCAGGAGTTGCGACAGATGGTGCGGGCTGGTGTCTAACCGCCCGGCCAATTTGGGCAGCGACAGATCGCGGTCGAGGTACGGTTTTTCGGTGGCGAGCAGGCGAGCCAGTTTTGTCAGCACGGCATCTTCCACTTCCTCCGACAACGCCGATTTTTCGTATTTCTTTCTTGGTTCGACCTGCGCTGCACCGGCCGGTCCTTCCGACGCCCGGCCGAACGTCGGTTCTAACCGTTCCCCGAAAAAGTTGGAACCGCGCATAACCATAAAACTGACGACGTAAATAATACCCGTTACGTAGCTGGCCAGGATGTGATCGCCCAAATCCTCCTGAAACTGCGGTTTGATGAAGGCAATCAGGAACGGGAACGACAAGTTCAGCAAGTTCAGATTACGCAACTGAGTCAGTCCGTTCGGGGCGTTTTGCCAAAGCTCGCAACCGCTACGCCGGTAAGCCCGCCAAACGTGCACCAGCGCCAGCACCGCGTACACCAAACAACTCAGCAGGGTCAGTTCGCTGACGAAATCGCGCAAGCCCGTAAAATCTTCGGGCAAGTAAAACTCGGTCGGCACAGGGGGCAACTCCGGGTGATAGGCTCCGAGGTAGGAATCGTACTTAAATTCAAGGGGTTGGTAATACCACGTAACGGCGTTCAGACTCCAGATGCCGAACGGCAGCAGATGCCAGCCCCAGCGCCGGGGCAGCCGGTGATGCAGCCGGGCAAACACAAACCCGAAAAACAGCGGCCCCAGCGCGAAATTGACCGGTTCGGAGAAGTCGACCAGCCAGAGCCCGCGGAACATATAGTTCGTGTAGCTCAGAAAAATCTCAGCCGTCACGGCCGCCAGCGCCAGCATAAACCAGCCTAAGCAGCGGTTAGCCGCGTTTCGTTCGCGCCGGCCCGACAAAAATAAGATACCCAGAAACGTTCCCTGTGCAACACCGAGCAGGATGATAAGGGCGAATACGTCAAGGCGAACGGGCAGCGTTTGCATGGGCGGCTGGATGGCGCTTGAAAGATACAAAAAGACCGACACGGTTTTCACTACCACGTCGGTCTCTGCACTACTACCCTACTTGGTTTACTGAATCGTAAGCTCAAACGGCATCCGCATCTGAACGCCTTCCATGGTTTTCAGCTTTTTTAAATACTTGACGTACGGGGCCAGTTCGCCCAACTGCGCCTGCATCCGGGCCTCGTCGTCGCCCCCGAACGATTGCATCAGTTGCTCGAAGAATTCTTTCTTGCGCGGCTGATACCGGACGCGGTAATCGCCGTCCTTTAGCTTGGCCGACTGAGCCGCCAACTTGATGGCTTCGTCTAAGCCGCCGAGTTGATCGACCAGCCCGATGGCTTTGCCCTGCGTACCGGTCCAGACGCGCCCGCCCGCAATGGCGCGGATGCTGTCGACCGGCAGTTTGCGCCCGGTGGCGGCTTTGCGCGTAAAATCGGCGTAGATCCGCTCGGTAGCGCGTTGCATCACCTGCTTCTGAAACGGCGACATCTCGTGCGTCAGGGCCGGGAAGTCGGCGTTGGTGTTGGTTTTAACGCGGTCGTAGGTGATACCCAGTTTATCCTTGAAAAACGTTTCGGTGTTGAACAAGAGCGAAAACACGCCGATAGAACCGGTGATGGTGTTGGGTTGGGCCACGATTTTGTTGCAGCCCATGAGCATGTAGTAAC
>CAXUEB010000315.1:731-2235 GCA_964249775.1 uncultured Spirosoma sp. | reverse complement strand
TGTAGTAACCGCCCGAAGCCGCGTAGTCGGACATGGAGCCAATAACGGGTTTGGCGCGCTTGGCCAATTCGACCTCGCGGAACATTACGTCCGACGCCAGGGCGCTGCCCCCGCCGGAATTCACCCGCAAAACAATCGCCTTAATTTTATCGTCCAGCCGGGCTTTGCGCAGTTCTTCGACGACACTCTCGGAGCCAATGCGGTCGTCACCGCTCTTGCCCGACGTAATGTCGCCCGACGCCACAATTACCGCGATGCGGCTGCTACCCGAACCTTCACTGTCGCCGTCTTTTTCGGCCTTTTCGTACTTGTCCAGCGAGACGTAATTGATTTTCTTTTTGGCCTCAACCTTCAACTGCTTGCGAATTAGACTTTCCAGTTCATCCTGATAGCCAACGTTGGTTACGAGTTTGGTGCGCAGGGCATCCGAAGGCTCTTGAATCGTTAGGTTATCGGCGAAACGCTTGAGCGAATCCACGCGCAGGCCCCGGCTTTTGGCCACCTGAAGCAGCATGTGGTCGTTAATCGAATTCAAGAACGAGGTCACCTGCCGCTTGTTCGGCTCGCTCATGTCTTCGCGGATAAACGGCTCAACGGCGCTTTTGAACTCCCCCACCCGGAAGATTTCGGGCTTTAAACTTAGTTTGTCGAGGGTGCCTTTGAAAAACGACAACTCGGCGTTCAGGCCGTTCCATTCTAAATCACCAACCGGATTAAGGTAAATCTTATCGGCCACCGACGCGAGGTAGTACCCTTTTTCGGTCATCGTCTCGGCGTAGGCGTAGATGAATTTCTTCGACTTTTTGAAGTCAAGCAAGGCGTTGCGGACTTCTTCAATCGAAGCCCAGCCGCCAACGGGGCTTTCGGTTTGGAGATAAATGCCTTTGATGTTGTCGTCATCCTTGGCGTCCTTCAGCACCTGCTTAAGCTCCACCAAGCCGATCGCATCCCCCGACCCACCGGCGGGGCCAAACCCATCGAACGGATTATCGACGCTGCGCTCTTGAATGGGTTTATCCAACTCTAATTTTAACACGGCATTCTCGTTGATACTGACTTGCTTGTCCGACAACGAAGCTACGGCCGCACTGAGGCCGATCAACAGCAGAAAGCCCACAAACGAAAACAAGATCAGGCCCACGATGGTGGCCAGTACGTACTTCAAAAACTGTCGCATGAATTACCTTATTGAATAGGACACTCGCCACGGAGTAAACAAAAATACACCCGCAAACCGCCAGTTCACCGGAAAAATGTTGAGTGCGTAAAACAACGGATGAGTGGTCGTATGTAGCTTACTTGTAGCTCCGACACTCTTGTCGGAGTAACAGGCGTCAGCCAGTTTCGTAGCTCTGGCAATCCTGCCGGAGCAACAGGCGTCAGCCAGTTTCACGCCTGTTGCTCCGGCAGGATTGCCAGAGCAACAGGCGCTTGAAATCGCGTTTTCCGCCGGTTTTCTCAATGAGTTGCGTTTCGCGGATAACAATGTCGTGCGAAAAGGCTT
>CAXUEB010000315.1:0-721 GCA_964249775.1 uncultured Spirosoma sp. | reverse complement strand
AGCCGGGATTTGTCCTGCCCCATGCGGGTGCTGCGACCACCGATCAGGATCAGGCCATTCACTTTATTCCCGCTTGAAGTCACGTTTACCACCCGTTTTCTCTATCAGTTTGGTTTCCCGAATGATAATATCGTGCGAGAGCGCTTTGCACATGTCGTAGATGGTCAGGGCCGCCACCGACGCGCCCACCAAGGCTTCCATTTCGACACCGGTTTTACCTTCGGTCGAAACCAGACAGTCAACGATGGCATCGGTGCCTTCGGTCGTAATCGTAATCTGGCAGTTGTCTAAGCCCAGCGAGTGGCAAAGCGGAATGAGGTCGTCGGTGCGTTTGGCGGCCATCGTGCCGGCAATGATGGCCGTCTGGAAGACAGGGCCTTTGCGGGTTTGGATCTCCGCGCCGGTGAGGTGCTGCATAATGTCGGGGCCGAGTGCGACGACGCTCCGGGCGCGGGCCGTTCGGCGGGTGACGGCCTTCCCGCCCACGTCGACCATTGCGGGATTACCTTCGGAATCGAGGTGTGAGAAACTGCTCATGGCTTTGTGAATTGCGAGGGGCGAATTGCGGATTGTGATTTACAAATTAATCAACGTAAAATCGTAAATCGTAATTTACCGTTCGCCCTTCGCAATTCATAATCCACAAATCACCTCATGCTTTCCGTCCACGACGCATTCGCCCGCACCCAGCAGCACCGGCTCAACCTGCCGACCGAAACCG
>CAXUEB010000314.1:1095-6336 GCA_964249775.1 uncultured Spirosoma sp. | reverse complement strand
CTTTCAGCTCTAAGTATTTATTAACCGTGTTGGCCGTCAGGTTTTGCGGGGCGGTTAGAATCGTTTGGATGCCGTACCGAGTTAACTCTTTCACAATCTGCTTTTTCTCGAAGGCAAACTTCTCGCCGATTGTTTTTAGGTAGACCTGCTCCGTGTTGGTCGCGGGTTGGTCGAGCAAACTGCGGAGTTCGGTATTCTCGAAGAAAATGACCAGCAGCAAATGGTCTTTGGCCAGCCGGCGCAAATACGGCAACTGCCGATGCAGGGCGCTGACTGTCTCGAAGTTGGTAAATAACAGGAGCAAACTCCGCTGCCGAACGTGCGTTCGGACGCTGGCGTACAAGCTTTCGTAATCGGTTTCTAAAAAGCGCGTTCGTTGCCGGTACAGCAGTTCCAGAATCTTCAACATCTGGCCCGAACGGCGGTCGGCGGGCAGGAGTTGACCCACGTGGTCCGAAAACGTGAGGATACCGGCCCGGTCCTGCTTCAAGAGTGCGATGTTGCTTAGCACCAAACTGGCGTTGATGGCGTAGTCCAGCAGCGTCAGCCCCTCGAACGGCGACCGCATCACGCGCCCTTTGTCGATCAGGCAGTACACCGGCTGCGAACGCTCATCTTGGTAAGCGTTCACCATCAGCGCCGTGTCGTGGTCATCGCCGGTCGTCGCCACGGTTCGGCGGGCGGTGGCCTTCCAGTTTACCGTCCGCACGTCGTCGCCGGTGGTGTAGGGACGCACCTGTTCAAACTCCATGCTGTGCCCAATGCGCCGGATGCGTTTGACGCCAATCTCGTTCAGGCGGTTGGTGGCCGCCAGTAGTTCGTACTGACGCATCTGCAAAAACGACGGATACACGGCCACCAGCTTGCCCGCTTCAAACTGGTACCGGCGCTTGAGCAACCCCAATGGCGTTAGGACAAACACGTTGACGGCCCCGAAGCTGTACTCACCCCGGCGCGTGGGCCGGAGTTCGTAGCGGATGGCCCGCGTTTCGCGTGGATTGAGCCGGGCGCGAAACAACACGTCGCGTCGCTGAAACTGGAACGGAATTTCGTCGATCACTTCTACGTTGGCGCGGAATGGACACCGATTTTCCAAATAAATCGTGAGCGGATTTTCATCGCCGTTGGAAAGCCGCTCGGGCACTTCACGCCGGGCGAAAAACGCCTGTTTAATCGTTTCGCTGCCGGTACGAAACAGCAGTACGGCGTCGAATCCAACCAAAAACGTAAACACCAGCAGCGCGACCTGCGCCAGCGGAAACAGGATTGGAAAGGCGTAGGCCGTACAAAACAGCAACACAAGGGCAATCAAACAAAACCACAAACGCGTGGCGACAAAGACAGGGCGGAACAAGGACACGCGGGCTAAATTTTGGGTAAGCAGTTAGTAGGCCCCACAATAGTAGCCAATCCACCCGACTTGGTCAAGTCTTGCCGGGGGTAGTGCCGACGGCGGTTTAGGTGGGCGTAGGCTGAATCAGAAACCAAGCCGGGCGTCCCGGCGTTAATGGGTTGTATGCCCCTCGTTACGGTCACCGTTTTTCGGTATAAACCCTTGGCTCGCTTCGGCGCGTTTGCCAACATGGGTCGCTTTCTGATGCGGCCAGTCCGGGCCGAAGGCTTGTTGTTTAGTAAGCTCATGGGGAGTGGACACGACTTCGGCTTGATTCCCGACTTTTCGACCTACGTGCACCTCGGCGTCTGGACCGATGAGGCCGCAGCGTGGGCGTTTCAAGACACGAATAGCTTCCGACAACTGAGCGCCGGCGCTGAGCAAACCGGTACGTTATACCTCCAGCCCCAACGCGCCCACGGCCTTTGGGACGGCCAAAATCCGTTTGGAGACGATAAGAAGCCTACGAGCGGTCGTCAACGAACTGGAACGGCCGCCCGCCCGAAATCTGAAAATCGGCAAACCTATGAACCGGCGAGCGGACCAACCGCTCCCGTCGCCGTGCTGACCCGCGCCACGATTCGCCCCGGCGCGTTACCCGATTTTTGGCGGCACGTGCCGCAGGCCCGCCAACGCCTGCGCGACCACGCCGACAATCTGCTGTTTGGCATCGGCGTTGGGGAGGTGCCCGTTGTGCAACAGTGCACAATCAGCGTTTGGCGCGATTCGGCCGCCGTGGAGCAGTACGCTTACCGGCAGAGCGGCCACCAGGAAGTCGTCCGGCTCACCCGGCAGCGAAACTGGTATAGTGAAGAGCTGTTTGCCCGGTTTACGGTGCTGCGGGCGGAAGGCACACTTTTTGCTCCGGTGCAGTGTCTGTTACCCACAATCTAACGGGGTATCCACTTGGATTCCAACGGGGAAACTTGTTATTTTGCGGGCTAAATTGTCTGTATAAAGCGAAATGTCTGTCATTAACAAGATCCGAGAACGGTCGGGTTTGGCCGTAGGGATTATTGCCGTCAGCTTGATTCTGTTTATCGTCGGGGGTGATTTGCTCGGCGGTCGTAGCCTGCTGTTCGGCGGAGACCAACAGAAAGTTGGTGAGATTGCCGGTCAGTCGATTGATTACCAAGAGTTCAACTTAAAGGTTGATAATCTCAAAGCGCAGTACCACCAACACACCGGCCGCGCCCCCGGCGATCAGGAAACCGCGCAGCTTCGTGAGCAGGCTTGGAATCAGATGCTTTTTGATATTGCCTATCAGAAAGAATTTGACAAGCTTGGCTTGAAGGTGACCAACAACGAACTGATCGACATGGTGCAGGGCAACAACATTCACCCGTTGATTCGCCAGAACTTTACCAATCCACAAACTGGTCAGTTTGATAAAACGCAGTTGCTTCAGTTTCTGAAGAATTTTAACAGCGCCCCGGTTGAGCAGAAACAACTTTGGAAACTGCTCGAAGACCGAATCGTGCAGCAGCGCTACCAGGAAAAATACGAAGGATTGCTGCGTTTGTCGACGTTTGCCACCACCGCCGAAGCCCAAAAAGAGTACCAAGCTCAGAACACGAAGGCCGACGTGAAGTTTCTGTTTGTGCCCTATTACGCCATCAACGACACGACGGTAAAGGTGACCGACGCGCAGTTGCAGGATTACCTCGGCAAGCACAACGATGAGTTTCCGGGCGTCGATAGCCGATCGCTTCAGTACGTAACGTTCTCGGTAGCACCGTCGAAAGAAGACAGTGCTACGCTGTACAACGAGATTAAATCGCTGGCGCGGGGACTCGGTGCGTCCCAAAACGATTCGGTTTTTGCCCAGCAGAACAGCGACGTTCGCGTACCACTCTACCTGACGGCGGGCGAAATGCCGGAGCAACTCCGGGCGTCTATTCCTACGTTCTCGCCGGGTGGTATTTATGGTCCATTCCGCGAAGGCAACACGTACTTCATTTACAAGTATGGCGGCACCAAACAAGACACGAGCCTTACGGCCCGCGCCAGTCACATCCTAATTCGCCCAACGGCCCAGACCGATTCGGCCAAAGCCGAAGCGCGCCGGCGAGCCGAAAGCATTCTGCAACAAATTCAGGGCGGTGCCAGCTTTGAAGCCCTGGCGCAAACCAACAGCGCCGATGGTTCCGCCCAGAATGGCGGTGATCTGGGGTACTTCAAAAACAACGGGCAGATGGTGAAGCCGTTTGAAACGGCGGTGTTCGGCGCGCCGGCGGCCGGGTTAATTCCCCGCGTCGTCGAAACGGATTTTGGGTACCACATCATCAAGGTAACCGAGCCAAAAACGAATCAGTTGTATCGCATCGCCGGCATTGGTAAAACCATCGCGCCGAGTCAGACGACCCGCGACGAAGCCCTGCGCAAAGCCGATCAGTTCGCGTCGGAAGCGCGTACGAAAGAAGCATTCGATGCTAAGGTAAAAGAAGATAAATCGTTGGTTGTTGCCACGGCCGAGCGCGTTCCTGAAAGCGCTAACCAAGTAAACGCCCTGGCCGATGCCCGTCAATTAGTGCGGTGGGCGTTCGACGAGAACACGGACCTGAACACCGTATCAACGCCGTTTGAAATCGGCGATCAATACATCATTGCCGTGCTGACCGGCAAGACCGACAAAGACGAGGTAAACGTTAATGATTACCGCAGTGAGCTAACCGCTAAAGTACGCAACCAACTAAAGGCGGAACAAATCGTCAGTAAACTGGGTAACGCAAGCGGTTCGCTCGAAACCATGGCGCAGAAATACGGAGCCGGTGCCTTAGTGGAAACGGTTCAGGACGTGAACTTGGCGACGGGTTTCTTGCGTAGCGCGGGCGTTGACCCAGTTGCGTTGGGTAAAGCGTTTGGCTTAAAGCCGGGCAAGCGTTCGAAGCCGTTCGCCGGCGAAGGGGGTGTTCTGGTGATGGAAACAACCAAGCTAACGCCGGCCCCCGCCGTTGCTGATTACGGTCTGTACAAAACGCAGATCCAACAGAACAACACTGCCCGCTTGGGCTTGGCCGTTAACGAGGCTATCAAAGAAGCCGCGAAGGTTGAAGACCGCCGGGCTAAGTTTTATTAAGCCTGTTATCAACCACAAAAAGCCCCATCTGCCAACAGACGGGGCTTTTTTGTAGCTCCGGCACCGCAACGGCGCGGGGCGGCCCGTGCCGACCGTTCTTGCCGGAGCAGTGCGCGTCAGCCATTCTGCGCCAAGTGCTGTCGCACGCTGCTCCGGCAAGAACGGTCGGCACGGGCCGCCCCGCGCCGTTGCGGTGCCAGAGCTACAAAGCCACCTGCTTTTTTAGGTACGCTACCATTTTTTCTAACACCCGCGCCCGGTGGCTGATGGCGTTTTTCTCCGTTACGCTCATCTCGCCAAAGGTGCGATCGTAGCCGTCGGGTAAAAACACCGGATCGTAGCCGAAGCCGTCCGTGCCACGCGGTTCGGTGATAATCTGGCCCTCAACGACGCCCTCGAATTGGTGTTCAACCCCATGAAGGACCAGCGTAAACACCGTTACGAAGCGCGCCCGACGGTTGGTTTGTCCGTCTAAGTTTGCCAGCAGTTTTTGAATATTCTTAGCGTGATCACGGCTGCCCGAGTAGTGTGCCGAATCGACGCCCGGTTCGCCGTTGAGCGCGTCGACCTCTAAACCGGAATCGTCGGCAAAGCACGAAACGCCGAAATGTGTCCAGACGTAATCAGCTTTCTGACGCGAGTTGCCGGGAATGGTGCCGGTAGTTTCGGGCAACTCGTCGGTGCAGCCGATGTCGCGCAGGGTTTTGAGCGTAAAGGCATCGCCGAGCCAGGTTCTCACCTCGTCTAATTTGTGGGCGTTATTGGTAGC
>CAXUEB010000314.1:533-1085 GCA_964249775.1 uncultured Spirosoma sp. | reverse complement strand
GTTCAATTGCCATAAAAAAGCCGTTTGCAGTATAACTACAAACGGCTCAATCAAGGACAAGAAAATTTACTTGACGCTGGTTATTTCAACTTCAAACACCAACGGATTTTGGGGAAGTATGGTGTAAGCGCCCGTCGTTTGACTTCGACTTCCGGTTGTGCCGTAGCCCAAGGCAGAGGGAAGAATAAGGACCGCTTTCTCGCCCGCTCTAAGTTTCTGTAAGCCTGCTTCAAATCCAGTAACCACCGATTTGGCTCCAATCTGTACCGAAAAACCCGTTCCCGCATCAAAAATAGTACCGTCGGCGGCCCGGCGTCCGGTGTAATTCAACGTCACGGTTTTGCCCGTCGTAATGGCGACTGAGTCGGGCCGGGCCTGCGTTACGGCAACGCGCAAACCGTTGTCATCCTTACTGGTTACGGCCACGGCGTTGGTGCGAATGTACTCCTCAATTTGCTGCTCTTCGGTGCGAACGCTTACAATCCGTAGATCGTACCGGACCGGTAAATACTGCGGCAACAGCAGCGACCCGACGCGACGGTCGTCTAAGTG
>CAXUEB010000314.1:0-523 GCA_964249775.1 uncultured Spirosoma sp. | reverse complement strand
GTACCAGAACGGCTCCTTCTTCGCCTTGTTTGAGCCGCAGAATGCCTTCGTACCGGCCCCGCGTAATTAGGGTATTGTCACCCGCTAAATTGACGACGGCGGGCACGTTGGCTGTTGTGTTGCTGCTATCGACGATGGTACCGTCTAATCGACGGGTGGTGAAGTAGTATTTTACCTCGTCACCCTGTTGCGGTTGTTGCCCAGCCGTGTTTACCTTGGTTTGAATGAAGTAGATGCCTTCTTCGGTGCGCGTTGCTGTCAGGTTGTTCTGGGCAATATACGCCGTTATTTCTTCTTCGTTCTCGCGAACTTTACGGTCGGTCAAGGCTTCGCCGGGCTTTTCGCAGGCCGTCGTCAGTAGGGCCGCAGCGGCCACTACGCCAAAAGCCCGGAGCGGGCG
This sequence comes from uncultured Spirosoma sp., assembly GCA_964249775.1. GTDB lineage: Bacteria > Bacteroidota > Bacteroidia > Cytophagales > Spirosomataceae > Spirosoma. The sequence goes on along the minus strand of CAXUEB010000314.1, from coordinate 123 downwards.
GTTTATCTTAACAATCATAGTTGGTTCAACGTAACCCAGTCGTGTCAATCTACGGTAAGAACGAAACGATACGCCGTTGCTGTTCATCGGCGGCCGTAAAATATTAGGGCAATGCTTCGTAAG
>CAXUEB010000313.1:0-6342 GCA_964249775.1 uncultured Spirosoma sp. | reverse complement strand
AGCTGTGTTCCGATAGTGTGCAGGGGTTATGAGTTTTTTCCGTGATTAGAATTGCGGCTATAAAAATAAGAAAATTGCTGGGTATTTTACAAGTTTAATGGGCAAAAAATCTGCCAAACGGTCATCTTCTCGTCAAATAATTCTAAAAACACCTGTTTTGCAGGTGTCAACCGGCACTATCGCTCTAACTAACCTACTCAGAGAAAACATTGTACTTACGATTACTGGCAAAGCATAGATTCGGTAAACCCGCTATGGTTTAACAAGCTCTCAATCTTTGTTCACGCTCCGTGGGCTTCAAATGCAGGCTACTAAATTAGCGAATTAGTCGATAGAGTGGACGTTTGTTGAAAAATATTTTTTTTACAAACCGCTGATTATCTGTACACACCTTCTACATTTAGTCTAATGTTTTGCGTCAGCTCAGCGCACGTGTGCCCTATGAGATTGGTTTGGCTTTGGACAGCATGGATGCTCGCCTGCGTACCCGCTTTGGCGCAGCGGCCGGTATTGCCCGAACTGAACTTCGACCGGCGGGGCGACGCGACCTACATCGACAGTTTGCTGACGCTCGGACGGGCGAATCTCCGCCGGGTAGAGCAGTTGCCCCGCGGCAAACATAACGATACCCTGCGGCTGGAAGGATTACGGTATCTGATCAGCATTTTCAAGCAAGTGCGCGGGTCCCAGCGCGACAGCAGCTACGTTTATGCCACGTGGTTAAAAGAGCGCGCTCAGGTGTACGGCAACGTGCTGTTTACCGTGCGCGCCATGATGCAAGAGGAATATTACGTCCGAACCGTCAAAGGCGATTATCCCCAGGCGCTGCGGATTAATCTACGGGCATTGGAACTCTGCGCACAACTGCCCCGCGAACAGTCGCCCCGTTGGCAAGTGCAGATGAACATGGGCGACATTTATACGCTGCAAAAACAGTACGAAAACGCCTTGGCCAGTTATCAGCAGTCGCTTGGGCTGTTGGCGTACAATACGTTGCTGACGCCGAAGAGCCGGCGACTGCTCAGCTCCCAACTCCAGACGCAGATGGGCGAGGTTTATGAACTGCAAGGCCATTACGAACAGGCCCGACAACAGTTTGAAGCCAGTCGGCAGATTGCGCTGGAAACGCGCTCACAGGTCAACGTTGCTTACGCCGACGAGCGATTGGGTGATTTCTTCATTAGCCGGCACCAACCCGAGCAAGCCATTCGGATCTTTGAAGAAGGACTGAACGTTTGGACGCACTTAGGCGACCGGGCCGGGCAAGCGTCGGTCTGGGCGCGGCTGGCCGAATGCTACACGCTCATCAATCAGCCCGCGCGGGCGATTGAGTTCGGCGAAAAAGCGTTAGCCGTAGCAACCGAGGCTCGTTACCTGCGCGTTCGTCAGATGGCTACGCAGGCGCTCTACCGGGCTTATCGATTGACTAAACAACCGGCTCAGGCGCTGGCCATGTTTGAGGAGTACGTCGGGCTGCGCGACAGCTTAACAACACTCCGGCGCGTTGAAGAACTGGCGGCCGTTCAAAAAAGCTACGACGTTAATCAGGTGCGGGTCGAAGCCGAGCGCGAGCGGTTTGTGCAGCAGCAGCAATTGATTAACATGCGCCGACAAGCCGAGATTACCCGCCTGCGGGCCGAGGCCGATCACGAACAGATGGTCAGCGAGACCCGACTAAATCGGTTGACGCAACTGCGACAACGCGTCGAGACGGAACGGCTGCGGGCCAATTCTCAGAAAAGTCAGTTGGCGCAGCAGGCGCGGATTAGCACCTTAAACCTTGCCATTGAGCAGCAACGATTGACGCGGGCTTTTCTCATCGGTGGATTGGCGATGCTGTTGGCTTTTGGCGCAGCTTACTACCGCAAAAGTCGGCTCATTGCCCGGCAGAAAGGGGAAATTGAAGGATTGAACCGGAATTTAGAAGACAAGGTCGCGCAACGAACCAAGGAACTGCAATTAGCCAACGATCAACTGCGGGCCAAGAACCGCGAGATTGAAGACGCCCTGCTGCGGGGGCAGACGCTGGAACGCAAGCGCATGGCGGCCGATCTGCACGACAGTCTGGGCGGTTTGCTGGCGGCTATCAAAATGAATTTGTCCGCCTTGAATCCGGCTCAACTGCCGGAGCGGGAGCAGCAGATTTACCGAAGTCTGTTGGGTATGACTAAAGAAGCCTTCGCGGAAGTACGCTATCTGTCACATAACCTACAGCCCGAAGCGCTCGAAAAGCAGGGACTGGCCGAAGCGCTGAATCGGCTGGTCGATAAATTGAACCTGACCCAGCAGATTGACTTTCGCTTGGATGCGGCCGACCTACCCCGGTTAGACAAAACAACGGAATTTAATCTGTATTCGATCTGCATCGAGCTGTGCAGCAATATTCTGCGTCATTCCGAAGCTACCCAGGCGGCCATCTTGTTTCGCCGGTTCGGCAGCGAGTTAAACATGATTATCCAGGATAACGGCTGCGGCATGGACCCGGCCGATGCCACTGGTATGGGCCTTCGTAACATTCAGGCCCGGATGGACGTAATTCAGGGACGCTACGAGATTCACTCCGGCGCTGGCGAAGGCACTACGTTCATTTTTATCCTGCCGGCTGCGCCCGACAAGGCAGTCGGGTGAGGTTTGCCGGTCAACGCACCCGACCCTCGACCAGAAACTCGTTTTTGTCGAAGGACGACAATTGCTGAAACCCCGACAGTTTATAGTGTTGCACACGCCACGGCTGACGCTCCGTTGGGCCGCTTTCTAACAACAGATGCCGCTCCGACGAATACAAGGGATTGCTCGTCTGCAACACCGCTTCGATCCGGCGCGGCTGGCGCGTCGCCGAATCCAACTGCACCGTCAGCGACCGGACGGTCAATCGCTCTTCCGATTGTTTCAGCGTGTATTGGTACGTCAGCGAGTCGGGCCGCCCGATTTGATAACTACTGCGAAGGGCCGGTTTGTTGATGTCAGCTTGGGAAAACAACTCCAGTTCACGGCTCCAGTCAACAGCGCGGGTTGTTTGCTGATTACGCTTTTGATTAACGGATACCGCTTTGTCAACGAGCGGCTTCTGCGTTGACAGGCCTTTAACCTGACGGTCAATAAAGCCCGCAACGTCGTAATACACCTTGGGTTGATTCTGCCGAACTGGGTTATCGCACGCGCTAAAAATCAGCAACAACAGCAGACAAATAAGAGAAGCAAAACGCATAACTAAACACGGAGCGGCCCCGGTTGACGCGGACCTTACCCAACTACCAACACGAATTTTTGTAAATCGGTTTGGGTAACCAAATTCTGTTACAATGCTATCAATTAAACAGTTTGTGGCTTGTCGCTCGTGGTTTACAGTGGATAAACACTAAGCGAATGACAAACCGTAAACGACAAACGACAAACCCGCAATGGAATACGACGTTATCATGATTGGTTCGGGACCGGGTGGCTACACCGGTGCCATTCGGTGCGCGCAACTCGGACTCAAAACGGCCCTAATTGAAAAATACCCGACGCTGGGCGGTACGTGCCTCAACGTTGGCTGCATTCCGTCGAAGGCCCTGCTCGATTCGTCGGAGCACTTTTATAACGCAGCACATACGTTCGCTGAACACGGCATCAAGCTCGCGGATTTGCGGGTGGACATGCCGCAGATGATTAGCCGCAAGCAGGAAGTGGTTGATCAAACGACAAAAGGCGTGGCGTTCCTGATGAAGAAAAACAAGATCGACACGTTCTACGGCGTCGGTTCGTTCGTCGATCCGCATACGGTGAAAATTACCAAAGCCGACGGCAGCGACGAAACCATCGCCGGTAAGAACATCGTCATTGCGACTGGTTCGAAGCCCCTGTCGTTTCCGTCGATGCCGATCGACAAAAAGCGCGTTATTACGTCGACCGAAGCCCTGACGCTGGAGCAGGTTCCCAAGCACATGATTATCATCGGTGCGGGCGTAATTGGAGCCGAATTGGGATCGGTATTTTCCCGATTGGGTGGCAAGGTGTCGTTCGTGGAGTTTGCCGATTCGATGATTCCGACGATGGATAAGACGATGGGCAAAGAACTCCAGAAAGCGGTCAAGAAACTGGGCGCTGACTTTTATTTTAATCACAAAGTCACGAAGGTTGAAAATAAAGGCGAGGAAGTCGAAGTTAGCATCGACACGCCCAAGGGTGATCTGATCACCCTCACCGGCGATTACTGCTTAGTTTCGGTGGGTCGGCGACCTTACACCGACGGCCTAAACCTCGAAGCAGCCGGCTTGAAAACCGACGACCGGGGCAAGATCGAAGTCGATAGCAATTTGCGCACGAGCGTGCCGCACATCTACGCCTTAGGTGACGTCATCCGCGGAGCAATGCTGGCCCACAAGGCCGAAGAAGAAGGCACGTACATCGCCGAAACCATTGCCGGTCAAAAGCCGCACATTCATTACCGGCTTATCCCGAACGTCGTCTACACCTGGCCCGAAGTGGCGGCCGTGGGCTACACGGAAGAGGAAGTGAAAGCCGAAGGCATTCCGTACAAAACCGGCTCGTTTCCGTTTAAAGCACTCGGCCGGGCGCGGGCAAGCATGGACATCGACGGCTTGGTGAAGGTACTGGCGCATAAAGATACCGACGAACTGCTGGGCGTCCACATCATTGGTCCCCGCGCAGCCGACATGATCGCCGAGGCCGTGGTCGCAATGGAATTTCGGGCGTCAGCCGAGGATGTTTCGCGTATGTCGCATGCGCACCCGACGTACACGGAAGCGTTTAAAGAAGCTTGTTTAGCCGCCACCGACAACCGGGCGATTAATATGTAATTTTTAGGAGTAAGGTGTAACAGATATAGGGTGTAAAGGCCCGGCTGCTGTAAGGTGGCCGGGCTTTTCTGTATCTTGCCTACTTAATCAATACAACCCAACGATGAAGAAAACGCTTACGATTGCTCTGGCACTGCTCGCCAGCGTTGCCCACGCGCAAAATACGGACTCAGTAATGATCCGTAAAATTTACGGTGAAGCCCTCGGCAAGGGTAAATCTTACGAATGGCTCCGCTACCTGACGAAGCAAATCGGTCCACGACTGAGCGGGTCGGATGGCGCGCAGAAAGCCGTAGATTGGACTAAACAGGTGATGGAAGGACAGGGTTTCGACCGAGTGTTTTTGCAGGACGTGATGGTGCCGCACTGGGTGCGCGGGGCCAAAGAAGAAGCGTTTATCCGCAACGGCAAGCAGAAAACAACGGTGCCCATCGCGGCCCTCGGCGGCTCGGTGGCGACGGGGCCGAAAGGCGTCGAAGCCGGCGTAATCGAAGTCAAAAACTTTCCGGAGTTGCGGGCGCTGGGCACGGATAAGGTGCGGGGTAAAATCGTGTTTTTCAACCGCCCAATGGACCCGACCAAAATTAACACGTTCGAGGCCTACGGTGGGGCCGTCGACCAACGCGCTAACGGAGCCACCGAAGCGGCTAAGCTCGGCGCGGTCGGGGCGATTGTCCGGTCGATGACCAACGTGCATGACGATCAGCCGCACACGGGCGGGATGCGCTATGGCACCGGCGTTCCGCTGATCCCAACGGCGGCCATCAGTACCAATGGGGCCGACCTGCTTAGCAAATCCTTGCAAGGAAATCCTGACCTGACTTTCTATTTCAAGCAAAATTGTGAGACTCTACCCGATGCCAAGTCGTACAACGTCGTCGGCGAGATACGAGGCACCGAGAAGCCCGACCAAATCATCGTAGTCGGCGGGCACTTAGATTCGTGGGATTTGTCAGAAGGCGCGCACGACGATGGCGCGGGCTGCGTGCAGTCGATTGAAGTGCTGCGGATTATAAAAGCATTGGGCATCCGGCCGAAGCGAACCATTCGGGCGGTGATGTTCATGAACGAAGAGAATGGGCTACGGGGCGGGGTCAAGTACGCTGACTTGGCCAAGCAGAACGGTGAAACGCACATTGCGGCCGTTGAATCGGACAACGGCGGGTTTACGCCCCGCGGCTTTGGCATCGTCGGAACGCCCGAACAGCGGGCGAAGGTGACGCCGTGGAAACCGTTACTGGCTCCCTACGGCCTGACCGATATAGGACCGGGCAGCGGTGGCGCGGACATCGGTCCACTGGCGCAGTTGGGTACGGTGCTGTTCGGCTTCAAACCCGATTCGCAGCGGTATTTTGATTACCACCACACGCCGGTCGATCGCTTCGAGGCCGTCAGTCAGCGTGAACTGGAGTTAGGTGCCGCTTCGATGACCGCTTTGGTTTACCTCTTGGATAAGTACGGATTGTAAACAAGATGGCCTTGATCGAAAGACGCCCGGCTGCTAATTGGAGTCGGGCGTTTTTGTATGAATATATATAGC
>CAXUEB010000312.1:5229-6398 GCA_964249775.1 uncultured Spirosoma sp. | reverse complement strand
ATACGCTCGTCCGTGTTGATGTTGGTCTGAAAAACGAGAACGTTCATGCTCGTAAGTGCCTTTAAGAGAATAACATTAGGTAGTGGTTTTGTGGGTTAGTAGCGGAGCAGAAGCCTTTTCCCGTACACGGCGGCCTGGTTTGCCCCTCTTCCTGCGTCGGCCCAGCCAAATCAGGAAACCCGTAACGGGCAGCGAAGCCGCAATCAGGCTGGCCAGAAATGCAATAAATTTGCCCAGCAGCCCTTTAATAGCCCCCGTGTGAATATCATAATTCATCCGGGCGATCTTGTCGGCCATTGACAGGTTTTCACTAAACCGCCCATATTGGTGCGTCACCTTAATTTCCCGTAGCGTCCGCTGATCATAGTAGCGGTGGTCGGCTTTCCAAAAGGTACCGGCTTCGGGATTGGTGCTGATGGCGATGGCCGCACTGTCGGTTTCGGGAAAGTGCGCTTCGATGGATTTTGCGTTCGGATGCGTCGCCACGGTCTGCTGCCAGAGCCGGTCCACGGCGGGTAGGGGAGATGATTGATCCGAACGGGATGAATGCGGTTCGTAGAAAGCTACCTGGGTTTTCCCGCCCGACGTAACCCAGTACACCGACTGCGCGAACCACTGGAAGCCCCAAACCAGACCTGTAAAGGCAAGCAACAGTAAAATAAGGGCAGCGTAAAAGCCCAGCACATTGTGAAAATCGTAGTTCTTTCGTTTGAATCCGGTGGTTGGCTTCCACGTAAAGCGAAACCGTTGCCGGGACGCGGCCCGATTTTTTGGCCACCACAGTACCAAACCGCTAATGAGCAGCACCACGAAAATCAGCGTCGACGACGCTACGATGGGCTGCCCAACCTCCGGTGGCAGCCAGAGGTAATAATGCCCCTGGAGCACCTGGTAAAAAAAGTCCCAGCTCATGTCCTTGACCTTCAGCACCTGGCCCGTGTAAGGGTCAAGAAACGCTATGTGATAATACGTCGGCTCGTAGTGGTAGAACGTTAGCATAGCCGCCCGGCCGTCGGCGAGATAGGTCACGCTATGCAGGGTTTTGCCCGGCAGAATCCGGTCGCCCACCGCCCGCAACCGAGACGGCGGCAGCACGGGCGCGGCTCGTTCGGCCACGAACCGATACGGCTGCGTGAGGTCCTCGATTTCTGTTTTGAAGGCGTACAAAC
>CAXUEB010000312.1:582-5219 GCA_964249775.1 uncultured Spirosoma sp. | reverse complement strand
CGACGTTGCGAGGCTTCTGGGGGTTCATGGTCGTGTAGCCAATCCAGTACCGCTCGTTGGTCAGGTTGTCGGCCTTCACCGCCAGCCGGAACGCCCGTTGCTCATAAAATACCGACGCGTTCAGCACGGTGTAGGCGGGCAGGATAAACACGCCCTGACTGACGCTATTCAAAATCTTGTTATCGCTGGCGTAGTTGCCGCCAAATCCGAAGCCCAGGCCACGCAGTACCGTTTTGGGCAGGCGGTAGCTTAGCCAGAGGTTTGCCAGATAGGGCGACGAAGCCGTGGACGGTCGGCGGCCGTTTACGTCGGCATCGGCATTGGTCAGGCGCGAATCATTGTAGCTGAAGCCCGCCACCGCGTTCAAACCCCGGAACGGATTGGCAATAACGTCTACCTCAACGCCCCGGCTTTGCTGAGTGCCGTCCTGAATCTGCGCAAAGCGGGCAGCCGCCAGCGGATTGGGATCGGTACGCAGGATGTTCTGCACGTGGATGTCGTAGTAGCTTAGGGTGGTCGTCAGCTTACCCGACAGCGTGTTGAACTTGATGCCAGCCTCGAACTGATTGGCCCGTTCGAGCTTCGCGATGCGCTGCGTCAGGCTGTCGGTAGCCGTTATGTCGTAGGCGTTGTAGACACCCCGGTTGTTAAAACTGTTCTGGTAATTGGCAAACAGCGACAGCTGCTCCCGGATGGGCTGAAACACTACGCCGAACTTGGGCGAAAAAGCCGTCTGTCGGAAAGGCGTAACCTCGCCCCCAACTCGTCCGCCCGCGTTCTCGAAGTGATCAATACGCAGGGCCGCCAGGATGCTCAGCTGGTCGGTCAGGTTCAGCACGTCCGAGGCAAAGGCGCTGTAGGTATTAGTCAGCGTGTTGATGGGATAGGTGAACTGCGGTGGCCCGGCGGCATACAGTGCCGTCAGGGCGGCCCCGTTGAAGGCGCTGTAGTCGTAACCCGGTACGTTGGTCGGTACCACGTCGAGTTGGCTACCGAAAAACATCTGATTAGCGTTGATGCGTAGGTAGTCCAGCCCCAGCACCACGCGGTTTCGGAGACTGCCGAGCCGGAAATCACCGTTCAGATTCTGCTGAATTTCGAGCACGTCGTTGCGGCTATTGTTGGTCGACTGGTCGGCCCGCGCCAGGTAATTAGCGCCGGTAGCGTTCGGATTGTTCGTCTGAACGGCATCGGGAATCAGGTAAAAATATGGCCCGAAACCGTCTGAAAAGCTGTGGCTGGACGTAAGCTGGGTCGTCGACGTGAAGCGGGGCGACAGCCGGTACGTCACGCGCCCGAACAGATTGGCACTCCGCGATTGCTGCGACAGCCCGCTCCCCATGTACGACTCCCGGTAGTTGAGGGGTAGTTCGTCGGCCCGCGATGCACCGAGGGCCGCGGCCGGAAAGTAAAAAAAGATGATCTGTTTGCCCACGTTGCGGCTCTGGTACAGTTCGGCATCGACCAGCACCGACAGCCGGTCGTTGGGTTGGTAGAGCAGGCTGGGAGCCACGGCCAGACTACGCGCGAAGCCCTGGGTCTGGAACGTACCCTCGTACTGGAAAGCCGTGTTGAGCCGGAACAACAGCGTCCGACTCCTGTTTACGGGCGTGTTGACGTCAGCGCTCACCCGCTGCAGGCCAAAGCTGCCTGCCGAATACGCTACCTCACCCCCCAACGTTTCGTAGGGCTTTTTGGTGACCCGGTTGAGCAGCCCGCCGTAGGACGTGAGTGTACTGCCAAACAAGGTGGCGGAAGGGCCTTTGATGACTTCTAATTTTTCCAGGTTTATGGCGTCGATGCTGCCCGATACGTTACCGGCCAGCCCGTTGCGAAGCTGACTCTGAACGATGAAGCCCCGGCTGTTGTAGTAGCTGCCACCGTCGCCCGCCCGGCCGGTAGCTTCCCACATCCGCTGCACACCGGGCGCGTTGCGCAGCGCGTCGTCTACCGAAAAAACCAACTGTTCGGTCAATAGCTCCTTGCCGATGGTGTTATAAACCTGCGGATTTTCTAAGTTTTTGAGCGGTAGCTTGGCCACATCGTCGCTCTCCCGGCGGGCAAACCGGTTGGTCGCTTCACCCAGCACAATGACCTCCTGTAGTTGCTGAGCGGTTTCGGCCAGATTAACGTTGGCCGTTACGGTCTCACCAACCCGGACTTCAACCGTTTGTTCTTCGGGTTGGTATCCCACCAGCGAAACCAGCAGCGTCTGCGAGCCGGTCGGCACGTTTCTGATGATAAACCGTCCGGCTTCGTCGGTCAGGCTGCCCCGGTTCAGGCCCTTCAGGACGACATTGACGAAGGCAGCCGCCTGGCCATCGGCTGTCGTGACGGTACCGCGAACGGTGCTTTTTGTGGGTCGGTTCGACGGTTCGATTTGGGCCTGACTAAGTCCGGCGGTCAGCAGCAGAAAAACAATATATAGTTCTCGTTTCATGTTGGTTGTATTCATTAATTGGTCAAGATTTTGTCGTCGCTCCCCACGCCCACCGCAGCGACGTGTACCACAGCCGCCCGGCGAGGGTGGGAATGAATTGAGGGTCAGTGTAACCCGTTAGATTGTCGACGCCCGCCTGGAAGGTGAGCGATTTGTAGGTTTTAGCGGCCGATGCGTTCCAGGTTACGTAGCCTTGTACATACTCGCTGCCGCTGTCTAAAATCAGGTTGCCGTCGCGATCCGCGAATCCGTAACGCCCCCGGTAAATACCCCGTAACGCCGCCGATAGCCCCGTTTTTTGGTGTTCGTAAAACAGTTTGACGTTGGCCATGTGCCGCGAGCGGTTCAGTAAACCACCGTAATCGCCGGGCCTAACGCGTTCGCTGACGAGGGTTTCCGGGTTACGGCGGTAGATTGTTCCGGCCGCCACAGCCGCCACTACTGCTTTGTCTTTGGCCACCAAATACTGATAGCCCGTGTTCATGGTCAGCCGCCCGGATGCACCAATTAGCCATCGGTAGCCCCAGTCAACCTCAATTCCCTGCGTAAACACCCGGTTCAGGTTGGTGTAGCTGAACACGTTCTGGCCGTTGGTTTTGCGGGCTACCACCTGCGTTTCGATCAGGTTGCTGATGTCATTGCGAAACACATTGACGTTTAGCCCCGTACTATTTTTGAGAACCGTAGCCGGCTTGATTTGAACTCCGAAATTATACGCCACCGAACGCTCCGCCCGGATGGCACCAAACCGGGCGGGGTCGAGCAGCACTTCGGCAATTTGCCCCTGCTGTTGCAACCGGGCAATGCCAGCCGCTAATTCCTGGGTGCCAAAAACACTGTAGCCCGCCACGGCATTGTCGAAGTTGAGGTACAACTGCCGGAAGTCGGGGGCTTTGAACCCAACGCCCACGCTACCACGCAAGGCAACGCTTTTCGAGAGTTCGTACCGTCCCGATACCTTCGGGCTGAACTGATGCGCGTATTGGCTGTGCGCATCGAAGCGGCCCCCCGCAATGACAGTCCACCGCGCCGTTGGCATCCATTCGTGCTGCACAAACCCGTAGCGCGTCGTAAATCGCTGCCGGTTCGTGTAGCGGGTAGCCTCCACACTCTCCAAAATCAGACCCGCACCCGCCGTCAGAATGTGCTTTGGATTAATGATACGCTCAGCCACGACTTCGGGCCGGTCGAACGTCTGGCGGAAGAAACTGTCGTCATATGCCTTGTTTGTCCCGACGTAGCGTAGATTGGTATTGGCATAATAGCCCGTGCGGTAATAGCGATAGATGAACTTCCAGCGGTCCGTCGGTCGATGCGTCAGCACGGGGTTCAGGTTGTAGTCGCGCACTGTTCCTGGTCCCGCAACCCATTCAGACGCGTTGAGGACGAAGGCATTGTTCTGCTGCTCGGTAAAATACCGGCCCGATATAGACAGATTAAGTTTCGGCGAAAAACGGTACGTTAGCCGACCACTGCCGGTGTAGTTCACAAATGGCGCAACGGTTTGATTGCCCGTGTCAGTCTGCCCCGTCGCATCGGGTAGCGAATACCCAGCCGACTGATACCGGTTGCCGAAGATATAAACGCCCAACTTTCCAAAACGGGCGCTGACGTCGCCCGATAGGTCACTCGTTCGGTTGGCTCCGTAGCGAGCAGCGAAACTTCCATTTTGGTTCGATTTGCCCGGCTGGCTGGAAGGCGGTCCCCCCGCCGTTTCGGTGATGATATTGACCACGCCCGCCAATGCTTCTGAGCCGTATAAACTCGATGACGGACCTTTTACAATCTCGATCTGTTTAATATTGCCCACCGCCAGCCGCGTGAGGTCGAGCGTACCCGCCGTGCGACCCACGAGTGGTTCGCCATCAACCAGGATTAGCGTGTAGTCTGGCCCAAATCCCTGAATCTGGATGCCCTGCCCGTGGTCGGATACGATGGCCAGTCCGGTTTGTTCGCGCAGAACGTCATTTAACCGCAGGCTGCCCATCTGCCGGATCTGCTTCGCGCTGATGACCGTAACGGGCAAGGGCAATGCACCCATCGGTCGCTCGGAGCGCGTTGCCGTCACAACAACCTCATCCAGCGCCTGACCAGCCCGCGTTCCGAGCGTGTCAGGGATGGGTTGCTGCACAAGCGACAGACTAAAGAGGAGCAGTGTGAACATACGAATTAGGTCAGATAGGACCAGCCGGGAATT
>CAXUEB010000312.1:0-453 GCA_964249775.1 uncultured Spirosoma sp. | reverse complement strand
CGGTTCACCCTATCCATTTATTTACCATGCGTTTACCACATATCCTATTCCTATCGCTGCTGGTCGGCAACGGCGCGTTCGCTCAATCCGGCCCGAAGCTGGACGACGTTGCCGCTATCAAAGGGCAGTGCGGCTGCCACGAGGTTAACTTTTTATACGCTGAGACATTCGCTCCCGAAAAGACGTATGCCTTTAAAGACCGATACACTGCTAAGGGTACAGAATGGGTATTCGTCGTGGAAGAGTCAGCAACGCCCGGCGCAAAGTCATCCGACCGGCCCGGCAAAATTGTGATCCAGCACCTGCTCGTCGCCAACGACACAATGGTGATTAAACACTGGCGCGAAGACTGGCTGTTTGAGAATACAGCCTTGCTCAAATTTGACCAGAGCGCGTCCTGGAAACGCGCCGATCTAACCCCGGCGCAGGCTAAAGGGCAGTGGACCCAGAAGG
>CAXUEB010000311.1:0-6435 GCA_964249775.1 uncultured Spirosoma sp. | reverse complement strand
ACACTTTATAAGTTAAAAAAACATCTGTGTCGAAGATCATTGTCCGTATCTTGGTTGGTTTGCTGGCCTTCGTTATCCTGTTGGCGGGCTTCGTCGTTCTTGTGGCCACGACGCCCTGGGGTCAGCAGTTCGTAACGCGGCAAGTAAACAGTTACTTAGCCCAGAAGCTTAAATCACCGTTCCGCATCGGGCGTATTCAATACCAAATTCCCGATTACATCGAATTAAATGATGTCTTCTTCAAAACGCCAAAAGGTGATACGCTCCTCGACGGCGGCCGGTTGCGCGTAGACCTCGACATGTGGGGGTTGCTGAACAACCGCGTGGCGCTGAACCAGATCGAACTGGAACGCGTCCGGGTTAGTATCAATCGAACCCTGCCGGATACGACGTTCAACTTCCAGTACATCATCAACGCCTTCGACACGGGTACCGCTCCCGAACCGGCCGACACCGTATCAACCCCGCTGGCGATTAACTTAACGGGTATCACGCTCAAGGACGTTCGTATCAAATACCGCGACGACGTGGTGGGAGCCGACGTAAACGCCTACGTCGATAGTCTGCGGGCCAACTTTAAAGAAACCAACGTTTATACATCGAGATATTACATCGACAACGTTGCGGTCGACGGCCTGAACGCCTACACGCGGCTGTACGAAGGCTTGCCGACGCCCGCTGGCCCGGCCTCTGATCCCTCGGATTCCCTTGACATTGGCTTGGGGAAGTGGACCGTCAACCGCGCCAAGTGGGACGTGCGCGTCGAAACGGCCGATTTCCGGACGCAGGGCAGCGTTGGGCGACTGGCGATGGAATCCGATTATTTTTACCTAAACGGACAAAAGATTGGCCTTAAATCGCTTGACTTAGCCAACGCCGACATCGGGGCTACGCTGACCAAACCGATCCGTAAAGCCACGGTAACGAAACCCGAAACGACGACCAGTTCGGCCACTCCGGGCGAATCCACGCCGGGCTGGCAGGCCAAGCTAACAAACGTGCGGTTCGCCAACAACCGCATTCGCTACGATGACGAAACGGCGCGTCGGCAACGGCGTGGTTTGGATTACAGTCACCTCGACTTGCAAAATTTGGGCATCGACGGGCGGTTTCTGACGTACCAGGATTTGGGCAGCCGTGGGCAACGCATCGTCGGACAACTGCGCAACGGCCGCTTCCGGGCCACGAGCGGCTTCGTCTTGCAAGCCCTAAACGGCGATGTGCTGTACACCGACACGACGACGACTCTGACGCGCCTGTTTGTTCAAACACCTACTACCCTGCTACGGGATCGAGTCGTGTTGCGCTACGATTCGCTGGGCCAGTTGAGTAACCCGCGTTTCGCCAAGCGCGTCGGCGTTCAAGTAAACCTCCGGCAGAGTAGTCTGTCCGTGGCCGACGTGCTGCAACTGGCTCCGTTCTTAGCCGATACGCCCCCGTTCGCGGCCAACAGCGGTGGCGTATTTCGGTTTAATACGCAACTCAATGGCACGCTGGCGTCGCTGAACGTGCCGCGCTTCGACCTGGATTTGCTGGCTGGGACGCGCATCCGGGCGCGGGGTCGCCTGACGAACGTAACTGACCCGGACCGCATCGGCTTGGACCTAACTATCAGCGAGGCCACCACCCGGCTGGCCGACATCAACAAGCTGGCTCCAAAAGGCTCAATTCCTCAGTCCATTGCCTTGCCGCCGTCGCTGCGGCTGACGGGTCGGCTGCGGGGTCAGCTCAACAATCTGAACTTGGACGCTAACCTGCGGACCGACTGGGGTACAGCCGAGTTTGACGGTCAGTTGGCCGGGTTCGTGGCGGGTCGGAACCAAACGTATAAGGGAACGCTCAACCTCAATCAGTTCGACGCGGGCAAGTGGCTAAAGCAAACGGGTACAGTCGGTAAGTTAACCGGCCGGGCTACGTTCGACGGGCGCGGCATCGACGTAAACACGCTGACCACCCGTTTCGACCTCAACGTAAAATCGGCCGAGTTGCAAGGCTACCGCTACCAAAATCTCGACGCCGAAGGACGCTTGACCAACGGTACGCTGGCCTTGACCGGTACGCTCAAAGATCCGAACGCAAACCTGGCGTTAGACACCAAAGTTGGTTTGAAGGGTGACTTTCCGAGCGTCGTCGGGCAGGCGGTGGTGAATGAGCTAAACCTAAAACCGCTGGGTTTTTATCAGGACCCGCTTTCGTTGAAAGGGAATATTAACTTAGACATGGCCTCGACGGACCCAGTCCGGCCGGTGGGTACGGTTTCGGCCAATGACGCGGTCGTTACGTTGCAGGGCAAGAGCTACCCCGTCGATACGCTGTACGCCCGATTGGCGGCCGAGGGTGTAAACAAAACCGTCTTGGCCGTCCTGCCCGGTGCACGCGTCAACCTCGATGGGCAGTTTGAGTACGCCCGGTTGTACGACATCATCGCGGGCGAAATCAGCCGGTACATTGCCGTGCCGGATTTGAAATACAACGCCATCCCGCCCCCGTACGCATTTACGTTGGACTTAAAAGCCTACCAAAATCCGTTGATCCGGGCGTTCGTACCGGAGCTAACGCGCTTAGATACCGTCCGCCTGAATGCTTATCTCGATAATCAGCGCGATACGACCTTATCGGCCACGCTCCGAACGGGCACGATTGTATACGACACCTCAACCGTACAAGGTGCAAACCTGGCCCTCCGGGCCGTGGGCAATCAATTAGGCGTCAACGGCCGCATTAACGGCGTACTGTACGATGGCTACCGAATTGGCCAAACAGATCTGAGCGGCACGGCGGCTAACAACCAATTCCGGTTTGCGCTGGTCAGCAAAGATTCCGTTAATCAGGACCGGCATGGGCTGGCGGGCACACTCAGTGTTGTCGACAACAATTACCGATTCCAATTCGCCCGAGATGGCTTGCTCACGAATTACGAACGTTGGACAGCCGACACGACGGGCTTCGCGCAGTACGGCAACGACGGCGTGTTGGTCAGTAATCTGCGGTTAGAATTAGACGGGCAATTACTCGAAGCGAGCAGCACCGAACCCTACGGCAACGCCCCTCTGCGCATTACCACGCGCGCCGTTGAACTGGCTCGACTGGCCAAGCTCGCTCAACAGGATACGAGCATGGCCAGCGGCCAACTTAATGGCACCGTCGTCGTGCGCGATTATCTGGGCGAAGACAGTCAATTGTCGTTTATTGGTTCGGTTTACGTTGACAGTTTGCAAGTCATGCAAAAGCCCATTGGCAACCTGACGGCCCGCTTCCGCAACAACACCGACGGCCGAATCACCGTAAGCACCGCCTTGGCGGGTCCGTACAACGACGCGACGATTGAAGGTTTTTATAATCCTGAAGATCCCAAAGCAGCTCTTGACCTCGCCGTTAATCTGAAGCGCTTAGACGCCCGCACCATTGAAGCGTTCAGTTTTGGCGAACTCCGGCAGGCGCGCGGAAAACTGACCGGCAACTTCAACGTCAATGGCTCACTGGAAAATCCGCAAACCAACGGCAACGTCGCGTTTGATTCCGTCGCGTTCAACATTACGCAACTAAACGCCACGTACCGCATCGACAACGAGAATTTAAAGTTTGCGGGTCAGACAATCACGCTCAACGATTTCAACGTCCGCGATACGCTCGGCCGGACGCTGACCACCGACGGCAGCGTCGTCCTGAAAAACCTACCCAATGCGGCCTACAACCTGCGCGTCCGGGCTGATGACTTCCAGGTGCTGAACGCAGCCCGCAAAGACAACGATTACGCGTACGGGCAGGCGGCCATCAGCGCCGACATGCGCATCCGGGGCACCGGCTCGAACGCGTCTATCAACGGCCGAGTCCGGCTCGAAGACGACAGTAAGGTGTCGATTGTCTTACCGGACGAAACGCTCGAAGCCAACGAAGGGGAAGGCATCGTAACGTTTATCAATCACAGCGATTCGCTGGCCGTGACGAAATATTTGTACCGGCCGAAGCGGGATACGCTCAAAACTGAACGGTTAGCGTTTGAGGAGTTGAGCAACTCGACTATTTCGCTGGATTTAGAAGCTGACGAAAAATCAGAACTGACCATCGTCGTCGACGAGCTAAACGGTGATTACCTACGGGCGCGGGGTAATGCCCAACTCAACGTCGGCGTCAATGCTGCGGGGCAGGTGACGGTGTTGGGGCGCTACGACGTAACCGAGGGTGAATACTCGCTAACGTACCAAGTGTTAAAGCGGCAGTTTGCCATTCAGAAAGGCGGCTACATCAATTTCACGGGTGACCCGCTCAAGGCTGATATCAATATTACAGCGGTGTACAAAGTCAACGTAGCCCCGGCCGATCTGATTGGCAGCGAGTCGACTACCGTCGACGCTAACGCGGCCAAGCGTAAACTGCCGTTTGAAGTGGCCCTGACCATTAGCGACAATCTGGCCGCACCGAAACTAACGTTTGACATTCGCCTGTCGGAAGAAGAGCGCAGTGCCGCGTCCACGAGTGCGTTCGGTACGACCATTGAAAACAAGCTCAGCACGCTGCGGCAGGATCAGTCGCAGATCAGTAAGCAAGTATTTGCCCTGTTGATTCTAAACCGGTTTCTGCCCGAAAACACATCGGACTTCTTCTCTGGGTCAAACAACAGCGGGGGCCTGAATACGCAGACGGAAAACATCGCCCGCAATAGCGTTAGCAAGCTGATTTCAGATCAATTAGGACGGCTGGCGTCCGGCGTTCTAAAGGGCTTCGATGTCGACTTTAACCTCTTGTCCCAGACCGGCAGCGCCAACACCGGTGGCCTGACCAACGGTGCCCGCACGGACCTGAACGTTGGGCTTTCGCGCAGCTTTCTGTCGGGCCGGGTAACGGTGGCGGTCGGGAAAAACTTTGTGCTCGAAAACGCGGCTGGCGCGGCTACCAGCGCTAATCAGGTGTTTGATAACCTGTCGGTCAATTACAACATTACCCGCGACGGCCGGTACGTCCTGCGGGCCTACCGGCGCAACGATTACCAGGCCGTGCTGGATGGTTACGTTATCGAAACGGGCGTTGGTTTCATCATTACGGTGGATTACAACACGTTAGCCGATCTCGCCCGTCGGTCGCCCAGCTCAGCCCAGAACTGATTGAACCGATTCAGAATGGCTTTACGTATCAAAACGAATTTGTTGTCTAAAGGCTTACTTGCCTGCTCAATCACGCGCTTTGGCCAGAGGAGTGGGTTAGCCAAAACTTTCTGTTTGGTAACCATCGCTACATTGTTCAACGCCTGCAACATCGCCAAAAACCTGCCGGCTAAAGAGCGCTTGTACATGGGTACCGACATCGTGATGCAGGCGGATTCGACCATCTCGAAAGGCGACCAGGGAACCGTTGAAGAGCAATTGGCAGCACTCGCCCGGCCGCGGCCGAACAAGCAGATTTTTGGCTATCCCTGGAAGGTTGGTGCTTACTACCTATTCGGTGAACCCCGGAAGCCGAACGGTTTTCGGGCGTGGTTCCGGCGTAAGTTTGGCGAAGAACCCGTTTTCGCCAGTGCAAAGGCCATCTCGTCCAGCATTCCCATCTGGGAAGCATCGATGAAGAACGAAGGCTATTTCGGCTCGCAGGTGAGTGGATCGCTAAAGGAAGACGGGTACAAGGCGCGGGGCGTTTACCAGGTGCAACTCAAGCCGCGTTTTTACATCGACTCGGTTGCGTTCTACACGGACTCCGTGGCAACTGTGGTGGACTCGTTACGCAACCGGACCACGACGCAACGGCGGTCGGCGCGCCGGAGAACGACGACCCGGTCGTTTCTACCAACGCCAACCAATATTCAGCAGGCGCTTCAATTCTCGGCCCGGCGAACGCTATTCAAAAAAGGCGATCCGTACCGACTCGACGTGCTTAAACTGGAGCGCGAGCGCATCGGGCAGACGCTCAAACAGCGCGGTTTCTTTTATTTCATTCCCGATTACGTCGGCATTCTGGCAGACAACGACTCGGCGGCTCATCGCACGACGCTGATTGTTTACGTCAAGCCTGACATGCCCGCAGCGGCCGGACTACCCTACTCCATCCGCGATGTCTTTATTTACCCGACTTATAACCTGTCAACGGCCCGGCAGGACACCAACCAACGCCGAGCCTACGAAACTACGGAACAGTTCAACGTAGTCGATTCATCGCGAAGCTTCAATCCAAAATTATTCCGCGACGTAGTAGCCGTCAGACCGGGTGAGCGCTACAACGCCCGGCAACACGACCTAACGCTATCGCGGCTGGTTAACGTGGGTGCATTCAAGTTCGTCCGCAACCGCTTTGAGCCGGATCAACAGGGCGACTCAGCCGTTTTGGATGTGCATTATTACCTGACGCCCCATCCAGAAAAATCCGCTCGCGTAGAGGTTGATGGTACTTCACGTTCCAACAACTTCACGGGTACGCAATTGATTTTAAGCTGGCGTAACCGAAATT
>CAXUEB010000310.1:0-6494 GCA_964249775.1 uncultured Spirosoma sp. | reverse complement strand
CCAAGCCCAGCGCCAGTTGCCGCCCCCGCCCCGCCCGCACGAGCGCAATGCCTTCAATGAGCACGTAAAGCCCGATGGTCAGGAATAGGTAATACGTAATCTGAATGTGGTTAGCCCCGAATTCTAAGCACAGAAACAACCCCGTCAGGGCCGCGCCTGCCCCGTAGCGCCCGCGCAGGGCCAGGATGACACCCGCCAGGATACCGGCCCCGTAGCCCATTGCCAACAGCTTGGAAACGTGCCCCGCTTCGAGGCTAACGATGCCGAACGTACCGAAGCCGTAGGCAGCCGCGCCGAGCGCCGACAGCCACGCGTTGCAGCCCAGCACGACCAAGAGAATATACGTGCACCCCATCAAGACAAACACGATATTGGCCGTGTTGGGCAGTAAATTCTGCACGGCCGCGACAGTCTTGTAGATAAACGTATTGGGATAATCGAAGTCAATCATGTAGGCGGGCATTCCGCTAAACAACCCGTTGGTCCAGAGCGGCTTGTCGCTGGTTTGCCGGGTAATTTCCTGCACCTCGCGGGCCGAAGCCGCGGCCTGCTGCACGTCGGACATCGACAGCGTTTTGCCCGACAGCACCGGTGCGAAATAAACGGTAGCCAGCACTAATAATCCCAGCACGGCGATTAAGTGCGGACGCAATCTCTGAAAGGGAGTGGGTTGATTCATGCGATCGAACAATACGTAGCCCAAAGATAAGGCTTTCGAGGATAACGGCGGGCGGGTCGGCTGGATTGTAACTACGGGCGAGACCCGTTTTAGACAACCGGATCAAGAACGACGGCCGCGCCATTACATCCGGTTTGTTTCCCCCTCCGTTAGCAAATCAATCGACTGTTTGGTCATCGACGCCAAGGCTTCCTGCGTCAGGAACGCCTGGTGCCCCGTTACCATCGCGTTGGGCAACCGGAGCAACTCATCGATGAGCGGGTCGCGCTGGGACATCCCGGATTTGTCTTCGTAAAACAAGTCTTTTTCGTTTTCGTACACGTCGATACCCAGATAGCCTAACTGCCCCGTTTTGAGCGCGTCGATGGCGTCTTTGGTGTTGACGACGGCCCCGCGGCCGGTGTTAATCAGCATCGCGCCGGGCTTCATGCTGGCAAACGTTTGGGCGTTAAACATTCCGGTTGTTTCATCGCTCAGGGGCAGGTGGAGCGAAACAATGTCCGACCGTTCCAGCAAGTTATCTAAAGAGACCATCTCGACCGGCACGGGTGATTCCTGCGCGGCCTTGTCGGGCTTGCTGTCGAAGGCCAGCACGGTGCAACCGAAACCGGTGAGAATCTTAGCCAGCGCCTGCCCGATGTTGCCGTATCCAGCGATGCCCACCGTTTTACCCTTGAGTTCAAAGCCGACCAGTTGGTTGGTGAGCGTAAAGTCGAACCGGCGAATCCGGTCGGTGGCTTCGATCAGGTGCCGGCCCAAGGCAAGCATCAGGGCGACGGCGTGTTCGGCAATGGCGGGGGGTGAGTAGCTGGGAATGTTTTTTACCGTGATGCCGAGCGTTTGGGCCGCGTCGGTGTCGATGTGGTCGGTACCCGCCGAGCGCGTCACGATCAGGCGAATGCCCAGTTCGCTCAGCTTCGTGAGCACCGCTTCCGACGCGTCGTCTTTGCCGAAAATCAGGATGGCGTCGTAGCCGGCGGCCTGGTCGACGGTGTCTAAGCTAAGTCGGTCGGGCAGCAGCGTCAACGCGTGCTGATCGTGGTTGGCGTCGCGCAGGAGCGATTCTTCGTATTCTTCCACACTAAAGGCAATGGCTTTCATAACGCACAGATGAGAGAAGATTAGTAACAGTGGCTTGGCTGCCGGACGGTTACGTGCCGACGCCGAATGAGTACCGGCTGGGGCCGTTCGTGAACACCGTTCGGTTAAAACCCAAGCCTACGGCCTTCCATTAGAACAGCCGGTGGGGCGAGTAGTTTGTGGCGCACGCGTTATTTCACGAATCCATCATCACCGCCGAGCGCCCGCCGTCGATGAGGTAAGTTTGACCAGCCGCGAAACGGGCGTAGTCGCTGGCCAGAAACACGAACCAGCCGCCGATCTCGTCGGGCGTCCCCATCCGGCGCATCGGGAACTGATTGATCGTCCGTTCGCGCTCGGCGGCCGGGTCGGGAAACGTGTCGAACCACTGCTCGTTGAGGGGCGTGTCGATAAAGCCCGGCGCAACGCCCACCGTCCGAATAAAGGGACTCCATTCGAGCGTCAAGGCGCGGACCAGCCCCAGCAGGGCCGTCTTGGCGACGTTGTACGGAAACGCGCCCGGCTGACTGCTGAAGCCGTGGCAAGACGCGTTAATCACAATGACCCCGCCCGCCAGCGAGCGTTCCAGATGGGGTTTACAGAGCCGCGCCAGCCGCCAGTGCGACGCCAGATTCAGGTCCAGATTGAACGCCCAATCGTCGTCGGTGCAGGTTTCCGCACCCCGAAATACGTTCGTCCCCGCGTTAGACGCCAACACGTCCAACCGCCCGAACGTCTCGATCGTCTGTGCCACGAGCCGTTCCAGATCGTCCAGCCGTGTTACGTCGGCCGGCACGTAAAGGGCTTCCCGTTTAGATTCATTCCGCACCACCCGTCGGAACTCCAGTGCGCCGGGCGAATCATCGGCGTCTAAGCCGCAGCCGACGACCGTAGCGCCCGCCTTAGCAAACTGCCGGGCAATGCCGAGGCCAATTCCCGACGTAACGCCGGTAATTAGGATAACGCGGTCGGAAAGGTCAACAGTGAACGGCATAATACGTTTGAAACCAAGGTACTTTCACAATAATTTTTGCTCGACATACCGGCTATACCAGTCGGGTACCAAGTCGGCCTTTACAGTTAAGATACCGTCTTGCAACCAGGCTATTTCGAGTGATTGGCGGCCATCAGTTGAGTTGTCGTACAAATAGGCTTCGTCGGCTAACCGCAGAGCATCGGCTAAGTTGTCCAACGAGCGCCAATACCGATCATGAATCTTGTCCACGGGTACGAAGTGACCACCCTTTTGCATCCGGTTAGCGACCCGCGAAACATTAATCTCCGGATCGCGAGTAGTAACGTAAAATAACCGGACAAAGTAGCAGACGGCTTTGGCCCGACGGATGGTGTCGATCTTGTCGGACGATGACATCACCGTCTCGAACGTGAACGACTGCCCTGTTTGGAGAATCATTTGACGAACAAAGTCGGTGATGAGCGCTGCTGTGTAAGCGTTGGATACGATTGCATGATCTGGCTCGACGTATCCTTCAACCTCATTCAGCCGAAGAGCGTCGGCCAGTTGCTGTCGAGTGACCGTATTATGGCGACAGATTTTTTCGGCTAATGTGGATTGGTTCAAGAAGTCATGCCAATCCGCCTGAGTAGGACGAATGTTATACCCGTCAATAGCTGCCAACCCATGTAGCATGAGCTGTTGATCAATTTCATCGGGGTTGAGGTAGTGGCCAAGCGCAAACGGTGGCTCCTCTAAAAATCGGTTGGTAATAGTTGTTTTACCGGAGCCATTTGATCCGGCAAAGACAGTCAGGGTTTTCAACGAATGCGGATCGTGCGTTGGGTAGGTTCCTGGAGGGGTGCCAATCGTTTAGTGACTTGCTTACTGCCATCCGAATGAATCTCAACGGCTGCGTCGTCTTCAACAATCGTCACGGTTAAGCCTTTGGCCAAAGACGCTTCATAAGCCGACCGCACGGCTTCGGTAGCCTGCTGGGTAATGGATTGTGAATTGGCAACATCGACGGCGACAGACATAAGGTTGAAAATCAATATTAGTTAAACGACAGTAAATAAACGAAAAAACGGGCTAAGTCGTTTGCTCACCAGCCGGCACTTGGTTACCAGCTTGGTTACTGACTTAGTTACTTCACTGGCAAGTACCGCAACGGCCGGGTTGATTTTGTCTGCTGTCGGTCGGTGAAGAGCTTGTTGTAGATGTTGGCGGCCGAACTGGGAAAAGTACGTTTCCTGGTCCATAACTCGTGATTCTCTTCTCACAGGTTATGCCTGACCCATTCACGAACGGTGTGACGTGAGCACTTTAAGCTACGAGCTATTTCAATCTGTTTAGCACCTTCTGCAATCCGTCTCTTAATGTAAGTATCATGTCGCTTCAAAATGGGGTTCTTCTTTTTGCTGCCAACCGGTCGGCCTAACTTTTTTCCTTCCGCTTTGAGACGAGCCAGTGATTCTTTGGTGCGTTGTGAAGTAAGATTACGTTCGATTTCGGCAGCCAGACCGAAGGCGAACGCCAGAACTTTTGAGTTGATGTTGTCGCCCAATTCATATCCTTCTTTAATAGCGAATACCGTTACATTCCGCTCCATACATAGGTTCAGGATGCTCATGATTTGCATCAGATTACGGCCCAGTCGCGAAAGCTCCGTTACAATCAATAAGTCGGTTGGTTTGAGCGATTTAAGCAATTTGTTCAGACGCCTTTCATCGAGCCGACGGGTAGCACTAATCGTTTCTTCTACCCAGGTAGTGACCGTGATAGAGCGCGATTTGGCAAATCGCTCGATTTCGTGCCGTTGATTGGCCGTGGTCTGCATCGTCGTACTGACTCGGGTATAAGCGTACACCATGTTATTAGGACGTATGAAAGATTGCTGCCTTTATTATAGACACCGCCCAGCGGGATCGGCTGGTGGCCGAAGACCCCCGCAGTGCCGAGCTTATCCAACCCATGCTCCGGGGAGAGGATATTAGACCTTACACACCAGATTGGGCAAGCAAGTGGCTGATCAACAGTCATAATGGAGTAAGGAACAAAGGTATTAAACCTGTTAACGTCCAGCGCGATTACAAAGCTGTTTACAACTGGCTCAGCCAATTTTCCGAAACATTACGTAAACGCCAAGACCAAGGAGATCACTGGACTAATCTTCGTAACTGTGCCTACGTAGAGGAATTTTCCAAACCAAAGATCGTCTATCCAAATATGACGAAGTATATGCCCTTCGTTTACGATAAAGACCGATTTTTTACCAACCAAAAGTGCTTTATCATTACTGGTAATGATTTAGGCTATCTAACTGCCTTCTTTAACTCTCGAATGTTTCGATTTGCGTTCAAGGAGTATTTCCCAGAATTACTGGGTGACACTCGTGAGTTGAGCAAAGTATTTTTTGAAAACGTTACGGTCAAGCCCGTGGACTCGGACGTTAGCAAAATATTTATAGACTTGGTTGAACAGGTTCAACACTTAAAAAAGCAACAGCAGCCTACAAGTAAACTGGAGGCCGAGATAGATAACCGTTTGGCTGTTTTATATGATCTTTCAGATGCTGACCGAAGAATTATTAAGAATAACCAGTGTAACTAGGCTCTAAATGCGGATTGGATAACGGCTCGGTCTTCCTGACTCAATCGGTACAAGTCGAAAAGTCGCTCGTCTATTTCAGCTTCAAGTGCAATAGTGGGTTGCCTCTCTTTTTTCATGGCTATGATTAAGCTTACTCTTTTTTCATACCAGCTTTCGTCCGTAACCGGCTTTACTGGTACGGTCTCAAAAAATACTTTTCGTATTTCCCTGGACTCGCCAAGCAGCTCGGGGAAGTATTCTTTGAAAGCAAACTTGAACAGCTTAGAATTCAAGAAGGCTGTAAGATAGTTCAGCAACTTCCCTGTTAGAATGAATGATTTATCGTTGGTAAAAAATCGGTCTTTATCATAGACAAAGGGTAAAAACTTTGTCATGTTTGGGTAAATGATTTTAGGTTTACGAAAGTCTTTATGGTAAGCGATAGAATCTTGAGTCTCAAACCATTCATAAGCACCACTCTTACGGCCTTCCCACTTTATTCCACTGTGGTTGCGAGGTTTAGGCTCCAGACGGCTCTTGTAAGTTGATAAGTATTTCTTTATCGCGGGATAGTCGTTGATATTTAGTTGCAAAGCGGGAAATGTACCAATCAGCCATTCTCCGGCCCATTGGGGTACATAAGCTTTGATGTCTTCGCCCCGGAGCATGGGTTGGATAAGCTCGGCACTGCGGGGGTCTTCGGCCACCAGCCGATCCCGCTGGGCGGTGTCTATAATAAAGGCAGAATTAAAACCAGTCTTTATACCGTAATTGATCTGGATATTCCAATCTTTTAGCGGTACACCTTGTGCTTCAATACGTTTAATGAGGCCGTGTTCACTTTTGTTATAGGCAATCCAACTGTTCTCGCCAGGGTTGTCAAGCTTGATCTGGTTTGCCGAGACATAAGTCTGCAATGAAGTTTGGGCCTTATAATCGCCATTCACACGGCATATGGTTAGATGCGAGTTAGCCGATTTCTTTTCAGCCAGCAGGATGTTTGTGTACGTAGTCGCCGTTTCAAACACTTGCGCCATGCCAAAGTCGATAACTCGTTTGGTATTGTACTTGGCTCCAAAGTGAGCGCGTGTCACCCGACCATAATCCGTTCGCATCCATTTATTGCTCGTAATGTAACACAGATGTCCACCCGGCAACAAGGCGTTCAATCCAACTTCGTAGAATAAC
>CAXUEB010000309.1:2185-6550 GCA_964249775.1 uncultured Spirosoma sp. | reverse complement strand
TTGTTGAACGCATCGAGCATGGTTTGGTCACCACTGAAAGCGGCCATAATGCGCAACTCGATCTGCGAATAGTCGGCCGACATAATCAGAAATTCCGGTCCGCGCGGCACGAACGCCTTGCGAATTTCCTGCCCACGGGGCGTCCGAATCGGAATGTTTTGCAAGTTCGGATTGGCCGAACTGAGTCGTCCGGTGCTCGCCACCGCCTGGTTAAACGACGTATGAATCCGGCCGTCGCGCTTGCTGATTAGCAGCGGCAGGGCGTCCACGTACGTATTTTTGAGCTTGATCAACTCGCGATAATCCAGAATCTTGCGGGCAATCTCGTGCTCTTCTTCGAGCTTCGACAAAATTTCCTCGCCCGTGGCGTACTGACCCGTGCGGGTTTTCTTAGCATTCTTGTCGAGCTTTAATTTATCGAACAGAATCTCGCCCAGTTTCTTCGGCGAACTGATATTGAACGACTCACCGGCGATGTCGAAAATTTCCTGCTGTACCAGCCGCATGTCCGTGTCGAGCGTCGCCGACAGTTCAGCCAGGGCGTTGGTATCCAGCGCAATACCTTCCAGTTCAAGATCCGTCAAGACCTGCACGAGCGGCATCTCCACCTGATCGAAGAGTTTGTGCAGATTGTCTTTTTCAAGCCGGGGCACGAAGGCGTCGCGCAGTTGCAGCGTAATATCGGCGTCTTCACCGGCGTATTCAACCACCTTTTTCACGTCCACGTCGCGCATGGTAAGCTGGTTCTTACCCCGCTTGCCAATAAGCGCTTCAATTTCGACGGGCTGGTAGTTGAGGTACGTCATGGCCATAATGTCCATGTTGTGGCGCATTTCCGGCTCGATGAGGTAGTGAGCAATCATCGTGTCGAACAACTTGCCTTGCACTTCCACGCCGTACTTCTTCAGCATCAGGAGGTCGTACTTCAAGTTTTGCCCGACTTTCTCGATGGCCGGGTTCTCGAACACCGGCTTGAATTGGTCCAATACTGCCTGCGCTTCGGCGCGGTCTTCGGGCACCGGCACGTAAAACGCTTCGCCGGGCCGGTACGCAAAGGATAAACCCACCAAATCAGCCTCGACGGGGTCGATGGCGGTCGTCTCGGAGTCGAAGCAAAGGCTCATTTGCTGACTCAGGTAATGCACTAAGCTGTCCCGTAGTTCGGCCGTATCGACCAGCCGGTAGTCGTGCTTGGTGGACAGAATGTTTTTACGTCGCTCCGGTTGATACTCATCAATCTCGTACGGAACGTCCATAATCGCTGGCGCGGTGGACTCGCCCGGTAAATCCAGCTCGGTCACTTCGTTACCGATGGCGTCGTCGGTCGTAATTGTGTCGGTCACCGCATCGGGCGTCGCTTCGGTCGCCGACGCGACGGGCACGGTTACGGGAACGGCTTTCGTGCGCTTTGCTTTCGGCTTAGCCGCTGGCTCCACGGGCGCGGCTTCGGTAATCGTTGTATCGTCACTATCAAAATCAAACGGCAAATCATCCGCGCCGGAAGGTTTCAGCGCGCCCATGTTTGGGAACGGCAGAAACGCCGGTGCGTCGCCACCGGGCGAGTCGAATAATTCGGTTTGCGCCGGTGCGCTGGTTTTGAATGCGGGAGCCAGCGGTTGCTCGTCGTATTCTTTGCCCAGCAACCGGGTCTTCATCTGTCGGAATTCCAGCTCGTCCAACAGCGCGGCTAAGCGGGGCTTGTCGTATTCGGTATGGCGCAGTAAGTCTTCGTCGAAGGACACCGGCACGTCTAAGTGAATCGTCGCCAACTGCTTCGACAACAGTCCCTGCTGCCCATAATTGACGACGTTTTCTTTGAGTTTACCCTTTAACTGCTCGGCGTTGGCAATCAGATTTTCGACCGAACCGAAGTCTGCAATCAACTTCTGAGCCGTTTTTTCGCCAATGCCGGGAATACCCGGAATGTTATCGACCGAATCGCCGACCAAGCCGAGCATGTCCACGACCTGCTCGATTCGTTCGATCTGCCAGCGTTCCAGAATTTCGTTAACGCCTAACTTTTCGGCCGCTTTGCCCATGAATGCGGGCTTGTAGATGTGCACGTGTTCTTCGACCAACTGCCCGTAGTCTTTATCGGGCGTCATCATGTACACCTCAAAATCAGCCAGGGCAGCCCGCTTGGCGATGGTTCCAATAATGTCGTCGGCCTCATAGCCATCCATCTGCATGATGGGAATGTGCATGGCCTCGATAATCTGCTTGATGTACGGTTTAGCCGCGCTGATGTCTTCGGGCTGCTTCTGCCGGGTGGCTTTGTACAGCGGAAACTGCTCGTGGCGGAAGGTAGCTTTCGAGGAATCAAACGCTACGCCGATGTGGGTGGGTTTTTCCTTCGTCAGCACCTCAATCATGGCGTTCATGAAGCCGAAGATGGCCGAGGTATTCAGCCCGCGCGAGGAGATGCGGGGCGCTTTACTAAAGGCAAAATGCGCGCGGTAAATTAGGGCCAGCGCGTCTAACAAAAATAATTTTTTGGTTGGTTTGGCCATTCGGAATGAGCAGAAATCAATGGATCAAAGGTCGGCATTTTGGCGCATAAACGCACGCCTAAGCGCCAACCTACACCCATAAAACGGAAACAGTATTGTATAAACACAACAGCCCCATTGGGGTTTTGATTCCGGCTAATTTGTCCCGGTACAACACCAAAAAAGCGAACCGCCCTGTAGACAGGCGGTTCGCTTTTTTGGTGTTGTACACTTAGTTTCATCAACGTCTTACGGCAGTAGCACCCGGTCAATTTTGTGAATGACGCCATTGGTCGCGTTGATGTCGGCCGTCGTTACCCGCGACGCGACGCCTGCGTTGCCCCGACTCGTGACGGCTACCGTACCGCTGGTGCCGGTCGTAATCGTCAGCGATCCAGTGCCGAACGTTGTGATGGTCGCGTTGTTGGTCAGCGTCGGCGAGTACGCGCGGCCGGGATTGGTAACGACATGGTTCGTCAGGATGGCCGTCAACGTGGCGACCGGAGCCGCGTTGATGGCGGAAACAGAGTTAAAAGGCGTCAGCCGGAAAGCCGCGTTGGTCGGCGCGAACACCGTCAGGGGCGTTGAGCCGCCCAGTGCACCAGTCACCGCAGCGCCACCGCGCACGGCAGCCGCCGTCAGCAGGCTCAGCGACGTGTCAGCCTGGGCAATGGCCAGGATGTTACCCATCGGCGGCATCAGCACCCGGTCGATGGCATGAATGATCCCGTTACTGGCTAACGCATCGACCGCACTTACCCGCGCGTTGTTAACGGACACGGTGTTGGAACCCACTTTGGTCACGTAGATGGGTGCGTTGCCCGAAAGCGAAGTCGGATACGCCGTTTGCGCCGTCGGGATGGCCGCCGACGTAACGGCCGTGCCGCTGACAACGTGGTACAGCAGGATGTTCGTCAGCGTAGCAACCGGAGCATTGTTGATGGCAGCCGCATCAGCGAAACCGGACGCCCGGAAGGCGTCGTCGGTCGGCGCAAACACGGTGAACGGTCCCGTGCCCGACAGGGTGCCGGCTAAACCCGCCCGTGTAACGGCGGCTTCGAGCAACGTAAATTGGCTGTTATCCGTCACGATCTGGGTGATGGTCTGCGCCGTGGGTACGTTGTCGTCCGAGTCGTCACCACAACCCCACACCGTGATAAACATAGCAGCCAGTAGGCTGAACATAGCAGGCCGGCCGCGCCGGACTATCTGATAGTGATTATTCTGATTGGTAGAGCGCATTAGTTTATTTGGATTAGGTTGAACGACGCAGACCGTAACGGACTTACTCCTAAACGTTTATTTAAGGTTGTTGTTCTGCAAGCAGTCAGCCGTTTCTCTTTTGAGTAAGCCTTCGGGGAACAGAGCACAGCGCGGCCGTAACGGGCCTCCCCCCAACGCCCCCCTGTCACCAGATTAGCGGTTTTGGCCACGGACGGTTCGACGGGTTAGAAACATCAAGGCAGCAGCACCCGGTCGATTTTGTGAATGACGCCGTTGGTGGCGTTAATGTCGGGCGTGATGATCCTGGCCGCAGCACCGTTGTTACCCCGGCTCGTCACCGATAGCGTGTTGCTGGTGCCGACGGTCACCGTCAGCGAGCCGCCCCCGAAGGTCGGAACGGGCGTACTACTGCTCAGCGTCGGCGAATACGCCCGCACTAACGGAACCACGTGATTCGTCAGGACACCCGTCAAGGCCGAAACCTGAGCCGCCCGGATGGCGGTGGTATCGGCAAAGCCGGCGGCCCGGAAGGCGCTGTTGGTCGGCGCGAAAATCGTCAGGGGCGTGTTGCCACTCAGGGCCGTCGTCACTTCGGTGCCGCCCCGTTGCGCAGCCGCCAGATCACCGCTTCGACGGTTTGCCGCTCGTCTCG
>CAXUEB010000309.1:0-2175 GCA_964249775.1 uncultured Spirosoma sp. | reverse complement strand
GCCGCCACCAACAAGCTCAGGCTCGTATCGGCCCGCGCTAACCGCAGAATGTTGCCCAGGGGCGGCAGCAGCAGCCGGTCGATGGCGTGCACGACGCCGTTGCTGGCCACAGCGTCGGCTTGCGTCACCCGCGCGCCGTTGATGGAGAGCGCACCGGCGCTCGTTTTGTTTAGGTACACCAGTCCTCCGTCCGACGTAGTCAGCGAAGTGGGCTGCGCACTCTGTCCCGTCGCCACGGCCGACGCCGGCACCGAAGCCCGCAGAATGTGGTATTGCAAAATCTGCTGCAAGCGCTCAATGGGAATGGCGTTAACGGCGGCTACGTCCGCGTAACCAGCCACCCGAAAGGCCTCGTCCGTTGGCGCAAATACGGTAAAGGGTCCCGCACCCGACAAGAGACTAACGGAACCCGCCCGCGTCAGGGCGGCCTCTAACAAGGTGAGCCGGTCACTGGCCGCGACCAGTTCGTTAATCGTCTGCGCCTGGGGAAGGTTGTTGTCGGTATCGCGGGTGCAGCCCACAACCGTTCCAAGTAGGGCGGTTAACAAACCGAAAAGCAGGGTCCACCCGCGCCGACGTACTGGGTATTGATTTATTCGCATTACCAATGTGCCTTGAAGGAAAACGTGAACAGGAGAAATGACGAATGAGCTTAGCGATTGACTAACGCACGCGTGGTATTCAGGCGCTTGCTACTCGTTAAGCTCACGTTAAGGTTTAGCGCCCAATTACGTTGCGCAGGGCCTTCGCCATTTCGGGTACGGCTAAAGCCGTCGACGCAATGGACAGGGCCGAGGCCGCTTGGCAATAGGCACAAAACGCTTTGTTTTCGGCCCATTCTTCCTGCGCCAGTTTTAGGTTCGTGGCCACGTCAGCAATGGTTTTTACGCCCAGCGCAATCGGCAGCCACGGCTGATCCTGCGCGCGATTTTTGCCTCCGGCAGCCGCCAACCAAGCCGTTAGGCCGTAGGTTACGATCATGATGACGGCGTCGGGCGTGTCCAAGCGTTTGTAAGCGTAATCCGACGCGTTGACTTTGTTGGAATCGATGTACGGAATCGGCGGGTCGGGCAAGCGCTTGATGATGCCGGTCTGATACATCGTAACGATCTGGCCGGCAGCCGCGCCGAGTAGCGACAGGCCGATAATCCAGCGCCGGTTGGTCAGGTCGGGCGATTGCCCAGTGCGGAGTTCGCGGGAAAGCTGAGTTGGGTTCATGCGTTGAGTTATGTCTGGTTACGTGTTAGATTGTACGTTAGCAAACCGGCAGTGCGTCTAATTGTTAACTAAACACGGCGTTATGTTATGAAGCGACCCGGCTGAGTCGGGTAAATAAAAATCCCGCTATCCAAGAGCGGGATTCTGTCTATGCAGTTGCTTTTGTATTTTCTTCTCTGACGTTCTTTCCCACCGGCGGGCGGTACTTTTGGAATGGCATCCTGAGCAAACCGCCCACGTGCGAGTGCTCGTGCGGTTCGGTATGGGTGTCGATGCCGTAACGCAGGCTGCGGTTGTCCATTTCGTGGTAAGTGCCAAACAACCGGTCCCAGTACGGAAAGATGTTGCCGTAGTTGGTATTCGTCACGGGCAAGACGTAATGGTGATGGACGTGGTGCATATTGGGCGTCACAATCACCAGACCCAGCAGCCGGTCGGCCCAGCGCGGCAGGACGATGTTGGCGTGGTTGAACTGCGACAGCATGACCGACAGCGCCTGATACAGAAAAACAAGCCACATTGGCGCACCCGTTACGAGCACGGCCACCAGCGTAAAGCCGAACCGGATCACGCTTTCGCCGGGGTGATGGCGGTTGGCGGTGGTCGTATCGACGTGAGTGTCCGTGTGATGAATCAGGTGAAACCGCCACAAAAATTTAACCTGGTGCTGAACCCAGTGGGGAAGCCACGCGCCGACCAGATCGAGCGCCAGCAGCCCCACAATGGCTTCGGCCCAGACCGGCCAATTGACCCATTGCAGTAAACCAAGGTGGTTGGCGACGGCCCAGTCGCTCGTGCGGAGCAGCAAAAACGCCAGCGCGAAGTTGACGAGAATCGTTGTCAGCGTAAAAAAGAAATTGATGCCTGCATGGTGCATTTTCTTGTACTCAAACCGAAACAGCGGCACCGCACTTTCAATCAGCCAGAACAGCGTAATGCCACCCACCAGAATCAAGC
>CAXUEB010000308.1:0-6560 GCA_964249775.1 uncultured Spirosoma sp. | reverse complement strand
TAATTTCGGGTTCTTCGTTTGCCATGTTGGGAACGTACCAATTACTTTTGCAAAATTACGACAAAAAGCGGATTTAGTTGCAGTACCGCTTTGAAAAGCCGGTAAACAAAACCCCCAGAATGCCCGCATCAATCAGCGATTTACGCAAAGAATACACGCTTAACGGGTTGGATACAGCGGATGTTTCGCCCGAACCGATTGCTCAGTTTCGGCAGTGGTTCGAAGCCGCGCTCGGGGCTGGCGTTCCCGAACCCAACGCCATGCACGTCAGCACGGTTGGCTCCGACGGGCGACCCGACGGGCGGATTGTCCTGCTCAAAGACGTGTCGGATGAGGGGTTTGTCTTTTACACCAATTACGAAAGCCGCAAAGGTCGGGACCTGATCGAACGCCCGTTTGCGACGCTGACGTTTTTCTATCCCGAACTCGAACGGCAGGTTCGCATTGAAGGGCACGTAGAACGGGTAAGCGCGGCCGAATCAGACGCCTATTTCGGCAGCCGGCCGCGCGGCAGTCAGATCGGCGCGTGGGTCTCGAACCAAAGCCGCGTCATTGCCGACCGAGCGGTGCTCGAAGCCCGTCAGCGCGAACTGGAAGCGCAGTTCGCCAATCAGCCCGTGCCGCGGCCGCCCCACTGGGGTGGATTTCGGGTGGTGCCCGACGCCGTTGAGTTCTGGCAGGGCCGCCCCAGCCGGTTGCACGACCGGATTCGCTACCGCAAAGCGAAAAAAAACTGGCTTATCGAGCGGTTGTCACCTTAGATAAGCGAAAGGGTGAATAGCGAAGGGTGAATGGTGAAAGAGCGAATGGCAAATAGCGAACTGCAAGGGAGGTATTCTTTCGCCATTCACTTTTCGCCCTTTGCTATATGCCCAGCCACTGCCGAATGCTGGCCTCGGCGTAGCCGGCGCCCGAACTCATGCCTTTGCCGCCGATGCCCGTCACGATGCGGATGCGTTTGTCGACGTCGTACTCAAAAATCTCTGCCTTTGTTTGACTGTAGAAACCCGCCCACGCGTTTCGGACCACCAATGGAAACTGCACGATACGCCGGGCTTCGGTCAGCATCAGTTGGTTAATGAATTCCTGCGTATGATACCCCAAATCTTCGGCTTCCGTAGCGTCGGCGTACTCGTGCGAATCGCCGACGATGACGGACCCGTCAACGGCCTGCTTAAAGAGCAGATGAATCCCCCACCGGCGAAGCTCAGCCAAACGCTCCGGCGTAGCTGCCGCAACGGCCGCGTACGACGGGCACGCCTGGAACGCTTCGTAGCGACGGATCGTCAGACCCGTTAGCACATTGCCCGGCAGCACCAGACCCGGCACCGGCTCCACCAACAGCATTTGTAGTTTGCTAACGATTAAACCCGCATTGGCCAGCACATCTGGGAACAGTAACCGCACGTCGTGGCCGCTGCAAAGCAATACCCGACCGGCCCGAAACCGTTGCCGGTTAGCGAGCGTTACGACGGTTTCCTTGTCATCGGCCCGAACGTCGATCACCGCCGAGCCAGACCGGTAGTCCACGCCGTACGTCTGCCGAACGAACTGAATTAGGCGGTGAATCATCGTTTCCGGCTCCACGCTCAGCTCGTCGGGAAAGAACAGCCCGCCGACGACGTAGTCCGGTTGCAGGGCTGGGTAGTTGGCCAGACACTGCGCTTTAGTCAGCAGTTGGCACGGGTAGCCGATGCGCCCGTAGCGGTCGTGGAGTTCGTTGGCCAGCGTCCACTCGTCGGCGTCGGATGCGAGGTAGGTCGTGCCGTTGACCCGGACGGTCAAGTCGGTCTGGCGCTGAATGTCGCGATAAATCTCCAAGCTCCGGCGGCCGTACTCGAACCACTGCCCGGCCAAGCCCGAGGGCACCACCTGCCCAAAGTTGCGCACAGTCGCGCCGACGGGATAGCGGTCTTTTTCGAGCAGCAGAACGCGCTGCCCGGCTTTGGCCGCGTGGTAGGCGTGAAACGTTCCCAGCGCCCCCGCGCCAATTACAATTAAGTCGTACATGCTCATCAGCAGTTAACGGCTCGTA
Source organism: uncultured Spirosoma sp. (assembly GCA_964249775.1). Taxonomy (GTDB): domain Bacteria; phylum Bacteroidota; class Bacteroidia; order Cytophagales; family Spirosomataceae; genus Spirosoma. Next base: position 4,525 of record CAXUEB010000308.1, on the reverse strand, counting down.
CCGGCGTTGGTAAGCAGAGTTTACCGGAAACTGCCCACGGCCAACGGACGACTCTCCACGAATCTCGGTAGTTCGTTCAACGATTCGATCAGGTAATCGTGCGGGTAAGCGTCGAGTTGGTCGGCCGAGTGCGTTCCGTTCGTTACGCCCAGGTTAAGCGCGACCCCGGCGGCCCGCCCCGACAGCAGGTCCGACGGGGTATCGCCCACATTGACAACCGTTTTTGAATTAGGAACGCCCAGCAACTGCATGGCCCGCTCAATCATCTGCGGATACGGCCGGCCGCGCTCAACTTCGTCGCTGGCAATGGACGCCTGAATCAAGCTGTCCGATCCGCCCACGCGCTGCCCGTTGAGACCGGCCGCCCAACCCAATTCTTCCAGAATAATGTCCGTTACGACCCGGTAGAATCCCGTGGTTAGGGCAATGGCGATGCCCCGTTCGCGCAGGTAGGCGAACGCGTCCAGACAGCCTTCGGTGGGCGTAGCCCCGTTGGTACGATAATGGTTTTCTAAGATTCGGCAGAAAGCCGCGTACGAAACGTTTACCCGCTCAACGACGTTGGTTCCCCCCTCGCCCAGTTGCTCTTTCCAGAGCGTCTCGAATACGTACCGTTTGGCGAGGCCCTGCATGGCCAGAATCCGTTCGGCGGTCACCGACAAACCCGTTTCAGCGGCTGCCTGCGCAAAACACCGCTCCACCTCGTGGTGGTCGGTTACGGTTGTGCCAGCCATGTCAAAAATCACTAACTCAATCGGTTGCATGGTCGTAGAGTTAAAAGAGAGCCGTAAAGCAACGGAAAGATTGGTTACGACCGGCGGGGCAGGTGTTAACAAATCAACAAGAGTTGCTGGCCGGATTAACGCCGGCCGGTCGGTGAAATTCTGCGCCGTGTAGCAGAGAAATCCGCCTTTATTTCGTCCGAACGATTCTCAGCTTCTGGGTTAGTTCTTTGCGGTTGGCCGCCGGGATTGGGATGGCCGTTTTGTGGTTGACCAGAAACAGATGGTTTCGTTCGATTCGCTCCAAGTGGTTCAGGTTAATCAGCAGCGACCGCGAAAGGCGGTAGAAATTAGCCGTGGGGAAGTACTGAGCGAGGTGGCTCAGGTTGGTGCTGATGTGGTGGGGCTGCTCTTTGCCAAGCACAAACACCTTTACGTAAGCTCCGTCGGCTTTCAAGTACAGAACGTCGTCGGGATTAGTCTTTTCGTAGCCTTTGTCAATCGGCAGAAATAAGTGTTTAGCAGCGGGCGAGGTGGCCGCGTCGCCGACGTGGAAATTGTAGTACGCCAACTCAATCTGTAACTTGAGTTCATCGTGCCGGAAGGGTTTGAGCAGGAACGCGGCCGGCAGGGTTTCCTTGGCCGCCTGAAACGTTTGGGGTTCGGAATAGGCCGTCAGGAAAATAATCGGCATCCGGCGCTGGGCCAGCACTTCGCGCGCGGTGGCGATACCGTCGGCCGTTGAACCGTCGAGCCGAATGTCAATCAGGGCTAAGTCGGGCGACTGTTTCTGAATCGCCTTCAGGGCCTGATCGTAGTCACGGGCGATGGCCGTTACCCGGTGGCCGGCGGCTTCGAGCGTTTCGCGCAGGTCCATGGCCGTCAGGATAGTGTCTTCAACGATCAAGATATTGAGCGGGTCCATGGCCGGGTTTATACGTTACATTCCAGGGTAAATACACTGCCCGCGTCGGAGCTAAACCGGTAGGTGCCGTAAAGCTGCTCAACCTGCGCCTGAATGAGCTGCATACCAAACGAACGGTACGGTTCGGCATACAACTGGTCCGTTGACTCACGGACGATGGTTGTTTCCCCAAAACCACCCAGCCGGGCGGTGGTCTGGTTAGCATCAGCCCGGTCGGGACCCGCCAGTCCGGGACCGTTGTCGGCTACGCGGAGGTGTAGCGTGTGGTGCTGCCGGTGGCAATCAATGCGCAACTGCGGCCTGACGTTGTCGGGAAACGCATACTTACAGGCGTTGGTTACCAGTTCGTTGATGATTAAACCCAGCGGTACGGCTTTGTCGGCCGAAAGGCTGATGTCGTCGATAGCAAACCGGGTTTGCACGGCCGAAAATCCGTACGCCCGCAGGACACCCGCGACGACTTCGCGGATAAACTCGTCGAGGTTGACCGCGGCCAGCCGGTCGCCGTCGTACAGCCGCCGGTGCAAGATCGCCATCGACTGCACGCGCAGGCGACTTTCTTCCACCGCCTGCCGGGCAACTTCGTCCGACAACCGGTTGGCTTGCAGACTCAGCAGGCTCGACACCACCTGCAAGTTGTTTTTAACGCGGTGGTTTTGTTCTTTCACCAACTCCTCGTTCCGACGACTGATGCGCTTGTTTTTGCGGTACAGCCGAAAAAATACCAAACTCATGCCGGCCGCCACCACAAACAGGGTCGAACTTACTACGGTGAAGCGTTGCTGCGTTCGCAAATTCTGGGTCCGTAGGGCCAGTTGGCCCTGCTGCGCCCTGAGCAAAGCTTCCTTTTTTTCGGTCTCGTATTCGACGTTTAGCCGCGCAATCGTCGCTTCGCGGTCTGACGAAAGCTGACCGTTGACCAGCCGGTTTACACGTTTCTGATGCGCAAAGGCCTTTTTCCACTGCCCCATCGTCTGGTAGTAGAGAACGTACTCTTTTTCCAAACCCAGGATGGTATCGTATTCGTCGACTTGGTTGCGGGCGTACAGGGTTTCGGCCGCGCGTAGGGTTTGAAACGCCAGCCGGGGTTTTCCAAACGTCAGGTAAGCCGACGCCAGGTGGAGCAGAACGTTTACCTTCATGCGATCCCGGTGCAGGATGCTGACCATCCGCAGCGCGTCGGTTAAGTGGGGAATCGCCCGCGGGTCGTTGACTTTGGTTAGGAGCGTTCCCAGTTCGAGACTGGTTTCGGCCATACCCAGCGTGTCGTTCAGGGTTTGAAAAGCGCTCTGCTTCTGACCGTAGTAATACCGAACACTGTCGTACATAGCCCGGTCGTTGGCGGAGTGGGCGACCCACCGGTCTTCGTACAAGTGCGCCATCACGCCGTATGCCCGCCCCAGCGCCATGAGCGATCCCGTGCGCCGGGCGACGGTCAAGGCCAAACGGGCGTACCGCACCGCATCGTCGTGGCGACCAAGCCGGCTCTCGTTTTCGCCCAGCCGGACGTAGATTCGGCTCAAATTTTCGGAGTCACCCCCTGGTTCGAGCATGCGCAGGGCTTTCAGAAAATACCCCTGCGAGGTGCGGTAATCGCCGGCAAACACGTAGGTTCGTCCGTACTGATAATAAGCCTCGGCCAGTTGAATCGTATCGTTCCGTTCAAGGGCCTGCTGCTCGGCTTGGCGATTTTTGTGCAGTCGTTCGGTCTGCACCCGCAGGCCGGCCGGTTTCTGCGCCAGACTAACGTTGGTAACCGTTACCCACAACGCTGGCAGGTAACTAAGGTACAGAACAAAACGAGGCATTGAGGAAGGCGTGGGATGGTGTGAAACGCTACGTAATAAACCAAAAGTAGTGAAATACAGATAGTTTAGTCAACTTCGCTTCGCAAGAAAAATACCCACGTTAAGAAGAAAAAAGTTGAAGCTGGCAAATCTTAGATTGCCACGGGTTACAAAAAAGGGCAAGTTTGAGGCAAGATGGCGGAGTAGCAGTCAATAGGTGCATCCTATTGACGAGTAAGGCACTCTGCTCTGCCTCCCGTTTCTATCCACATCATTTTAAGAGAACTTCCGACTACGGCACAACGTCGTGCTCATTGTCGGCCCCGGAAAACAGTGCCTACCTCCCGGTGGGCACTGTTTTTAGAAACGCCTGTCTCGGTTGATCGCTTGCCCAACTGAGCTTACCCTTCCCGCAGTTTCAAGATTAATTTCGTCTTCAGATCGTATAACCCCTGCTCCAGCCCTACCGGGTACGTATGCGGATTGACGAACCGCTTCACGCCCGGATGTAAACCCGCCAGTTGGGCCTGTACCCGCGCCCGCGTCGCGTGGATATCGGGGCTGTCGTACATGAGCGCACCCGACCGGAACACCGGCACGAGCAGGTTGTCGTAGGCTTGATCGGCCTTGAAATGCCGGCGTTTGGTGAAATCCAGCGGATCGACCAGCGTTACGTCCGCTGCCGAAGATTCGGCAGAATTGCCAGAGCTACGGGGGTTGCTTTCATCGTAAATCATATCGGCCAGAAAGCCCCGCTCGTCGCGGAACCGGCGCACCTGCTGAATGCCCGGCGTCGAAATCTTGATCGGCTGTTCGGACAGTTTCATCTTGTAATCCCATCGGTCCGACGCATCGGCTCCGGCTTCATTCTTAATCGCGGCCAGTTTGTAAACGCCCCCCAGCGCGGGCTGGTCGTAGGCCGTGACGAGCTTGGTGCCGACGCCCCAAATGTCAATTTTCGCGCCCTGCTGCTTAAGGCTATTGATGATGGTTTCGTCTAAGTCGTTGCTGGCCACGATGCGCGTCTCCGTAAACCCGGCTTCGTCCAAGAGCTTGCGGGCTTCGATGCTCAGGTACGCCAGATCGCCCGA
>CAXUEB010000307.1:5677-6583 GCA_964249775.1 uncultured Spirosoma sp. | reverse complement strand
TTAGGTCCGGCATCGTTGCTGGCGCAGTTCGTCCCGGCTGTCCATCGCACCACCGGACCAACGCAGGATTGGTTGCTGGTCGTGACCGGAACAAGCAGCTGGAGAATTAAAATGAATGTGAAAAAGTAGGGTAAAACAGAGCCGTTTGCCTTTTTAGTTAACGGGAAACAGTTGCCCTCACTTTACCGGAACATACTGATGAGATCGATCATTTTTTCTTTATTGTTGCTGTCGGTTGGTATTGGTAGCCTGTCGCTTACGGGTTACGTGGGTAAAATGCCGAAAAAGATGCCACCGGCTGACGAGCGGCTTCGGTTAGTGCAGGATCAAAAAGCCCAGACAATCTCTGTATTCCGGGGCGCGGGCAAAACGCCGATTCTGGTCCAGACCGCCAAGGCCGACTTCCGGCCCTACATTCACCCTATCCAGGCTCCCGATGGTAAGGGTATTTTGACCGAGTACAGCCCCGGCCACCACAAACACCAGACGGGCCTCTACTGGGGCTATACGCGCGTGAACGGCCGCGACTATTTCCACCACCCGCAGGGCGACTACTGGCGTCGAAAATCGGCCAAAGTGCTCACCGCCAACGGTTCCAGGGTGAAGTGGGAGACGGTCTATGACCTGCTCGACTCGACCGGCAAAGCGGTGCTCACGGAGACGCAGGTCTGGTCGATGCGGTCGGTAGGCGGGAAGTTCCTGCTCGATCTGGACTGGCAGGGCGAGGCCCAGACCGACGTTACGATTGGTAAATATGACTACGGCGGGCTGTTTTTGCGGATGCCGTGGCGCGAAGGCATCAAGGGTGAAGTGGTCAACGCGGCCCGGCAGCGCAACGACAAAGCCGAAGGGCAACGCGCCATGTGGGTCGACGTAGGAATGCAGGTTGAAGGCCGCTCCGATCTG
>CAXUEB010000307.1:3466-5667 GCA_964249775.1 uncultured Spirosoma sp. | reverse complement strand
CCCAGACCTGGCGGGTCGACAACCAGTTGGGCATTGGTCCGGCGCGGGCCAGAACCGGCGACTGGACTATCAAAAAAGGTGATACCGAAGTAATCCGTCACCAGTTGGTGGTGTACACGGGCGTACTGAACGATCTGGAGCTAACCAAAACCTGGGGCGACTTCAGCGGCAAAACGTCGATGTACTCCACCGCCGATTTGTGGGCCATTGCCCAGCGGGAAGGGCGCGACGCCAAGTTTCTCACGCCCGACGAAGCGGTGAAAGCCATGACCGTGATGCCCGGTTTTCAGGTCAATACTTGGGCGTCGGAGCCGATGATGACCCAGCCGATGGCGTTTTGCTGGGACGACCGGGGGCGGCTGTGGGTAGCCGCAGGGTGTTTTTAGATAGTATTCCGTTTCCGTCGGCCATTGCGGTGGGTTTCGATGGGTTGTTTCTGGGTGCTCCGCCCAATCTGCTGTTCGTGCCCGACCGCAACCACGACGACCGGGCTGATGTGAACGACATTGAGGTGCGGCTGACGGGCTGGGGCATCCGCGACCGCCACGAAACCCTGAACAGCTTCCACTGGGGACCCGACGGCTGGCTGTATGGCTTGCAGGGGTTCGCCACGCCCTCCGTCGTCCGCAAACCCGATGGAAAGGCAAGCTCTACAAAAAGAACGACCCGTTTCCCGAAGCCGAAGTTATGAACGGCAAGGGCGTGGAAATCAACGGGGGCGTGTGGCGATACCACCCGACTAAAGACCGATTTGAGGTGGTGGCGCACGGGTTCAGCAATCCGTGGGGCATCGACTACGACGCCAAGGGGCAGCTCATTATGACTGCCTGCGTTATTCCGCACCTCTGGCACGTGATTCCCGGCGGCATCTACCACCGGCAGGGCGGGCAGCATTTTAACCCCTACGTCTACAGCGACATCAAAACCATTGCCGACCACAGCCACCGGTCGGCGCACGGGGGCGCGCGGGTTTACCTGTCCGATGCCTTCCCGAAGGCGCATCAGGGGCGAATCTTCATGGCCAACATTCACGAACATGCCGTGCTGTCGGACGTGCTGGAGCCGAAAGGGTCCGGATTTGCGGGGCACCACGGCGACGAGTTGCTTACCGCCAACAACGCACAGTGGGTTGGTTTCAGCATAGAACTGGGGCCGGAAGGTGCCCTGTACGCGCTCGACTGGCACGACGCCGACATCTGCGGCAAGGAAGTGCTGAACGGTGAAACGGGCCGTATCTTCCGCATCATGCCCACTAAATCGGAGGCTAAAGATTTCCCCAATCGCTACGCTGACCTGGGCAAACTCACCGACCCGCAGTTGGTGGCGATGCAGGCCGTGCCCAGCGAGTGGCACGCCCGCCGGGCGCGGGGCATCCTGCAACACCGGGCGGCCACGGGTAAATTAGCCCCCGATACGCACGCCCAACTGCGCACCCTGTTCGAGACCAGCACAAACGCGGACTGGCGGCTGCGGGCGTTCTGGACCCTGCACGTCACGGGTGGTTTGTCGAGTCAGAATTTGCTCACAGCGCTGAGCGACCGCGACGCGTACGTACGGGCCTGGGCGGTTCAGCTCAGTTGCGAAGACAGCAAGCCTTCGGCGGAGATGCGGACCCAGTTTGCCCGGATGGCCCGCACCGATGCGTCGCCGGTGGTGCGGCTATACATAGCTTCGGCGCTGCAACGCATTGGTATTGACGACCGCTGGGCCATTGCCGAACCGTTGCTAACCCACGCCGAAGACGCTAATGACCACAACCTGCCCAAAATGATCTGGCTGGGCGTAGAGCCGCTGGTAGCCAAACAGCCCGACCGGGCGCTGACTCTTGCCGGTCGGGCCAGGATTCCGATGGTGAGTCAGTTTATCGCCCGCCGGGCCGCCGATGCCAACGAATTCAATACGCTGGTAGCGGCCATTGCGCAACTGCCTCCGGCGCGGGCCGCCATGCTGGAAGGGCTGCGCGATGGGCTGGAAGGGCGCTCCAACGTGACGGCCCCGGCCAACTGGAAAGCTGCGCTGGCTAAGCTGAAGGGATCCGACGCAAACACGGTCCGGTTGGCCGGGCAGGTGGGGCAGCAGTTCGGCGATACCGAAACGATGGGTAAGTCGATAGCGGCCATCCGCGACAAAAAGGCACCCGTTGAGATCCGGCGGCAGGCGCTGCAGCTATTAGCCACCCGACAGCGGCCCGAATTAGCCAC
>CAXUEB010000307.1:975-3456 GCA_964249775.1 uncultured Spirosoma sp. | reverse complement strand
CTACCCGCCCTGTTGCAGGAACCGGGTCTGCGACCCGACGCGATCCGGGCCGTGGCCAGCTTTGACGAGGAGCGCTTGGGGAAGCTGCTACTGACGGCTTATCCCACCTTTAGCGCAGCCGAGAAAAGCCAGGCGGTGCAGACGCTGGCGTCGCGCCCGAAATACGGCTGGCTGCTGACGCAGGCCATCAAGGATAAAACCGTACCCAAACGCGACGTGCCCAGCTACGCAGCCCGGCAGTTGCTGCGCGTGGTAGGGAGTGGTTTCGTGGAAGTTTGGGGACCCATCGAGCACAATGGCATGGACGAAAAGGCGTATGCCAAATACCAGCGCATGGCCAACCCCAAAGCCGTGAGCGAAGCCGACGCCGTAGCGGGCCGGCTGGTGTTCAGCCGTAGCTGCGGTCCCTGCCACAAGATGTACGGCGAGGGCGGCATCATGGGACCTGAACTGACCGGCTCCAACCGGGCTAACTTAGACTACCTGCTGTTCAACATTCTCAACCCGAGCGGAGAGATTCAGGACGACTACAAGATGGTGGTCGTGACGACGCGGGATGGCCGCACTTACACGGGTAACGTGGCCTCCGAAAACGAGCGGCAGGTGCGGATGCGGGTGGTAGGGCAGGATGTAGTAGTGCTCAACAAGTCCGACATTCAGTCGCGGGAAGTAACGCCCGTGTCGATGATGCCCACGGGTTTGCTTGAAACCCTAACGGACAAAGAAGTGGTGGACTTGGTGGCCTTCATGCGGACAACGGAACCGGTGAAGATGGTCAAAACGGCAAAGCTGACTTCGGGCCGCAACAGCCGGTAACTCTATCTGACTATGAAAATCAGCCTTATTCTACTCATCACCGTGGTTGTTGGTTTGCTCGGTACAACCGGCGCAACGTGGCCTGGTGACCGTCTGCGCCGGGTTGCCAGTAAGCCTGCCCCCGGCCTGAAGCGTTACCTGTACGTAGTGACACCGGGCGTTCGCAACTACCTCGGCTACGGCGGGCACGGTATTCAGGTGTTCGACATCGACAACGGGCATCGGTTCGTTAAGTTTATTCCGGGAAAAGGTGGGCTGAAGAAAGACGGCACTCCGTCTAATGTCAAGGGGGTGGACGTCAGCTTAGCTACGAACTGCCTCTACGTGAGCACCCTCGAAGCCATTCAGTGCATCGACCTGACGACCGAGAAGCTGATCTGGGAACGACCCTACGACGGGGGCGTGGACCGCCTTTCTATTTCGCCCGATGGTAAAATTATCTACGTGCCCTCGCTGGAGAAGGAGTTCTGGACGGTGGTTGATGCTAAAACTGGCGACGTTATTAAGAAGATCGTGACCAACTCCGGTGCTCACAACACTATTTACGGGCCAGACGGCAAGCACGTGTACCTGGCCGGGCTGAAGTCGCCCCTGCTCAACGTAGCCGATGCCCAAACCCACACCGTTACCAGACAGGTCGGGCCGTTTGCCGCCGACATTCGCCCCTTCACCGTCAACGGTTCCCAGACGCTCGTGTACGTAAACGTCAACGGGCTGCTGGGTTTTGAAGTGGGGGATTTAGTGACGGGAAAAAAGCTCCACCGGGTTGAGGTGCAGGGCTTTAATATTGGTGAGGTAAAGCGCCACGGCTGCCCCAGTCACGGCATTGGCCTGACCCCCGACGAGCGCGAACTGTGGTTCTGCGACGGGGCCAACAACCGCCTTCACGTGTTCGACAATACGGTGATGCCGCCCGTGCAGCGCACCACAATTCAGGTGCGCGACATGCCGGGCTGGATCACCTTCAGCACGGATGGCAAGTACGCGTATCCATCGACGGGCGACGTCATCGACGTGAAAACGCGCCGGATTGTGGCGACCCTCGAAGACGGACAGCACAACGCCGTTCAAAGCGAGAAGATGATTGAAATCCACTTCCGCGACAATAAACCCGTTGCCGCCGGGGATCAGTTTGGCATCGGGCAGGTAAAGAAAAGAGCTAATGAGTAGTGGGGCCGACTGGTCCAGGGAAGGTCAGGTGATCTTGCCCTAACCCGCGACATCTTTAATTACCCTAATACCTCCCGCAACACGGGTAGCGATTTTACCTCGCCGATGGAGTCCAAGTGAATCTGGTAATAAGCAACTAAGGCGTCTAACAAGTCATTACGTGACGCACGGGACAGTTTGATGGGCGTACCCAGCGGCTGGCGCAGCATGATGTTGAGCGCCGTTTCCATTTCATCGTCGGGCAGGAACGGGTACGAGTTCTCCCGAAGCTGACTATCGAACTCGCGGGCGCCCTCCGGCCCAAACCCCAGAAAGAACGACAGTTTGAGCAAAAACGCGAGGTGAAAATTTTCGTAATGCTGGCGGGCTTCTTCCAGAAACAGTACCGACTCGGTCAGGAACCGAAACAGGGGCGGGCTGCCCGCTTCTTCCTTCAGCACTTTGTTAAGCATCTCCGTCACGAACATCGCAATGGTCGATTTGGCCATTTCGAAC
>CAXUEB010000307.1:0-965 GCA_964249775.1 uncultured Spirosoma sp. | reverse complement strand
ACTCCGGAAAGGGTAGCTCGTTTTTACCTCGGACATCCGGTGCAGGTCGCGGTCGTTTTTGTAGTAAACGACCATCTCCAGCAGCGTCAGCGGCTGAAACAGCGCGATGCGGTTGTTTTTGCTTTTGGCCGTGCGGACGCTGTTGACGATGTAGCTTTGCAGGCCGAACTCCTCGGTGTAAACGCGGGCAATGATGGATGTTTCGCGGTAACGAATGTAGCTGAGGGCAATACCTCTGGTTTTTTGGAGCATTTCGGGTTCATAGTAAACTATTCAAAATAACACCTTTTACAGGAAAAATTGCCAGTTTTATTCCCTAAATAACCCACTCAGTCGTCGTTCATGAAGCTATACAAAACCCGATCCGGCATTGTCGTTGAACACACCAACCAGTTCTATCTATCTCTGTCCGACGATTGGGACGCCTTGGTCAACCGGGACGATTTATACGAATTCCTCCAGCAGCGATTAGCTGATGCAGCCCCGTCTGACGATTACCGAACCTGGACTGAAACCCAGCCGCTGGCCCCCATCGGGCGGCAGGAAGTGTGGGCGTCGGGCGTGACGTACCTGCGCAGCCGCGATGCCCGCATGGACGAATCCAGAAAATCAGGCGGGGGAACCGGGGACGCGTCCGTTTTCTACGACCGCGTGTATGACGCCGAACGACCCGAACTGTTTTTTAAGGCCACGGCTGAGCGCGTTGTGGGGCCGGGTGGGCACGTGCGCATCCGGCAGGACTCGGACTGGAACGTACCCGAACCGGAGTTGACGCTGTTCATTTCATCGACGGGCAAAATCGTCGGCTACACCTGCGGCAACGACATGAGTTCGCGGAGCATCGAAGGCCAGAATCCGCTGTATTTGCCCCAGGCCAAAACCTACGATGGCAGCGCGGCCCTCGGCCCGTGCCTGTACGTGCCCCACACGCCCATTGCGCCCGACACGCAAATCCGGCTCGAAAT
>CAXUEB010000306.1:3808-6602 GCA_964249775.1 uncultured Spirosoma sp. | reverse complement strand
ACGAACTGTCGCCGAACTCGTCGGTTAAGTTTGGGTATAACCTGATGCGGCAGTACTTGCAAGTCGTAACCAACACCACGACGCCCCTACCCACTTCGCGCTGGAAAACCAGCGATTCCCACATCAAGCCGCAAATCAGTCAGTTGGTGACGGCGGGCTACTTCCACAACTTCAAGGACAATGTCTACGAACTACTCCTGGAAGGCTATTACCGAACCACCCAAAACACGCTCGACTACAAACCGGGCGCAAACTTTCTGCTCCAGGCCTATCCCGAAACGCAGCTCTTGCAAGGCCGCAGCCGGGCCTACGGTGTGGAAACCATGATTGCCCGCAAAAAAGGTGAACTGACGGGCTGGGTCAACTACACCTTTGCCCGCACGCTGAATCAGGTCGACCAGGGTTTGAGTTTTCAGGAGCGCATCAACGGCGGCAAGTGGTACCCAGCCAACTTCGACCGGCCACACACGTTTAACGGGTCGATGTCGATTGCGGTCAATAAGCACAACACGTTCGGCTTTATCTTCGCCTACAGTAGCGGCCGGCCGTACACCGCGCCCAACGGCTACATCGCGCTCCGGGGCGATCAAACGCCCGCCACCGGCTCGTCGCTGTCGACGCTCATCAGCGGCATCAATGATTTTGGCGAAATCAAGTCCAGCCAGTATCCATACTTCAACGAACGGAATCAAGCCCGGCTGCCGGCGTACCACCGGCTTGATTTCTCGTGGAATATCTCGAACCCGAGCCTGCTGAACCGGCGCTGGCAGGGCAACTGGGTCTTTACAGTCTACAACCTGTACGCCCGCCGGAACACGTATTCGGTGTTTTTCCGCACCGAGGAAGGCAAAACGCAGGCCTACCAACTCCAAATCTTCGCCACGCCCATTCCCACGCTGACTTATAATTTCGTGTTTAAATAGCCTCCAACGTTTTGTTTTTCAACTTTATAGATCACGCCACTGCTCTTCCGGCTACGATCCGCCATGTAGATTAAGATTGGGAATTTCAGATAGTTTTTTAGATAGGCGTCGTAGTAATCATTCGTCATCAATTCAAATTGGTACTGATACCCTTCCGGCTGACGCGCATTCTTGTGGACGTAACTGCCCCAGAACGAAGCGATGTCGGTTCGTTGGTACGCATTCAGAACGTTACCTCGTCTCCGTTTGCCGTTGATCCAAATGCCGAATTTTTTAGAATTTTTCCAATCCGCCCACTGCGCTTCGGTTGGCGTCCGGCGGGGGTCTGGTGGAATGAGTTTTACCCGTTTCTTTTCTTCGGGCGTCAGGTCCGAAAACTTTTTAGGAATGGCCAATCGGCCCGGACCCGGCATCCTCACGACATTGTTCCCATAGAGCCGTTCCATCTTCGCTACGTCGGTCTCGGGTTGCGGCTGGTTTGCCATTACGTTAGGCGGACTGGCGGTGGGCGTCGTCTGCGCCGAGGTCGTCGTTCCCAATAAAAGCGTTAATGCGCCGAACAGGAGCGTCGCGCCCGCGCCGGCCAGCCACGCGCCGGCTCGGGAAGTGTGTTTGGTCATCATGATCAATCGCTGTTTTGTGGTTTGAAACGTTAAGGTGCTTGTCAGCGAAACCAGCGTAACGGGGGATAATTTGCCCAGCAGCAGGCGCTGGTAATGCGTAACGTTCTGGTGACTCCGGTTCACGGCATCGTCGGCCAGAAACTCGTGATTCAACTGAATTGCCCGCTTTAAGCCGATCAGTAGCGGATTGAACCAGCCGACGCAGATCAGCAATTCGACGAACAACACATCGAGCGAATGCCGCTGCCGGATGTGGGTCAGTTCGTGCGTAAACAGTTCCTCTTCAATCTCGCCCCGACTATACGCGGCTTCGGACACAAACAGGTAATGCAGGAAGGTATGGGGCAAGCCACCTTCGCGCAAACGCACCAGCGTCGCACCCCGGAAGGGCTGTTTCGGATTGTCACTGATCCGGCGGGTTAGTACGTAAATATTTCGGACGAAACGAATCAGCAGCACCGCCGTAACGCAACCATACAGCAACAGCCAATACGCCGGCGACGTATCGTCCAAACCCGGTTCTGTCTTTACCGGGCGAACCGGAGAAGCCATAACCCATTCACCGACCGGCTCCGGCCCGGTGCTGATCGTCCAACCGGTGGCGGGCCAGATGTCGAGCGCCAGCAGCGGCACGAGGACCGAAAACAGCAGACTGGCCAGCAGGTAGACCCGCTTACCGAAATGCATCCGCTTGTTTTCGAGCCAGAGTTTGTAGAAGCCGAACAAGACAAGCAGGCTCAGACTGGATTTTAAGAGGTAGGCGATCATCGCTTTTTCTTTTCAAGTTGCTCGTCGACGATTTTTTTGAGCGCTTCCAGTTCATCCGCCGACAAGTCCGTTTCAGTCGTAAAAAACGAAGCAAACTGAGCCGCTGAATTGTTGAAGAAGTTCTTGATCAGGCCGTTGACGTGGTTAGCGAAGTAGGCCTGCCGGGTCACGAGCGGATGATATTCGCGGGAATTTCCCCATTCGCGGTAGCCTACGAAGCCTTTGTCAATCATGCGTTTGAGCAACGTAGCGACGGTCGTAGCCGCGGGTTTTGGCTCGTCGTAGGCGTCCAGCAAATCTTTCATAAACGCCCGCTCCCAACTCCACAGGTGTTGCATCAGCGTTTCTTCGGCAGCCGTCAGTTTCATATTCTACAGCATTAGAATGTTTTCTACAAACGTAGAATATAAATCGAATTGTGTAAGCGTGGTTGTAATTTTTTAATAAATTTTTGGTGAATGTTGTTCGTAGGCCGTTGCG
>CAXUEB010000306.1:0-3798 GCA_964249775.1 uncultured Spirosoma sp. | reverse complement strand
TACGGCTGCGGTGCGCAGGAAACGATGCGTCCCGTTTCGAGTAGATACGCGCCCTTGATACTGCCCCGTCGGCCGCCGTTCCGAACCGATGCAGTCGGGATATAGGCACCGTTGGTAAGATGAGTCCGTATCAGACCCACCTGCTCATGGGTGAAGCTGTTATAGGGCACCCAGTAGTCCATTACGTAGTTCGACCGGAACGGAATTTGATCGCAAGTATACTTGGCATCAATCCTGTCGGTGGGCTGAGCTTCCTGATGCACGGGGGTGTCCGATACTTGATGCGTGGCCGAACAGCCCCGATCAAACGTGTGTCGCAGACTGAAGAAGTGCCCCAGTTCGTGCGCTAATATGCTAAACGCATTTTGGTTATTGATATGAATGGCCGGCATCTGCTCGGCCGCCCAGGTAACGGTTTTCAGTTCCTCACAGGTAGAATTGGCCCTGTTTACAGCGGTGGCGGGTAAGTAAGAAAACGAATAACCAGGGGGGTACGTCCGTAGCCAGTCCACGCTCACAAACACGTTGATGTACTGCTGCGGACACCACTCGTGCAATACCTCCGTCACCGACCTAAAGGCTTCTATGACGCTTACCGGATTGTCGAAATTCAACCGGTGCAAACCGGCCACCGCCAGCGGCCGATTACCCGGATCGGTTGGGGCTGGAAAAAATTCCAGGTAGGCGTCCGCCTGATTCGGATCAACGGACGTTAAACCTTTGCGGAAGGTCCTATTCACCTCGGCCAATATCCTGGCGGGATTAATCTCGGTTGCATTCATGCTTTTAGGCACATGAATCACGACCGGCAACCGCACAACCGGGTAATTAACGGGCAGCCGGGCGGTTACGGTTAAGGTGTTTGATTGAATGCCCAAGAACTCGGCTTGCAGCGCGTACGGTCCTGCTTTGGGGGTCATGAAGCCGTCGTCGGCTTTATGCCTGACGCCGTTGACAATGAGCGTTGGTAGCGGATAATCGAGGTAGTTAAGCGACTTTCCCTGCTTATCGGTGAGTTGGTAAACCAGCGGCAGACGGCTGACCGAGTCGGCGTTGACAAACGACACGGCCGTTTTGACAGCAAACGTTCCAACGTGATCCGCCACCCGAACGACCGTTAACGGACCGACTTGATTTTCAGCCAGTTTATTACCGACTTGGGCCGTAAACGTGTATTGCCCTGGCTGTTCCAACCGGTACGTATTGCCGGCAAACGGCTTGCCGTTGACCAGAAACTGCGGTTCTACGGTCGACGTAACCACGGAGTTGTTAGCATCCAAATACCGTACGTTTAAAATGATGCGGTTGTTGACGGTGTCTTCGACCAGATAAAGCTGTTTCTGATTGTTAGTCGCCAGAAGCCGGATTCGTGTTACGCCGGGAAGTACCGAATCATCAAGCTTGGGCTGACACGTTGTTAACAGCAATATAAAAAACGGACCGATCCAGAATGGTGCTTTCATCGTCATCAGCAAATTTATGTTACATGCGTGTGCGTTGTGGTCGCTTCGTTAACCACCAATGTCTTAGTAACGAATAGTCTTCAATCAAGGAAAACATTTTTTATCAGAATAGTTGTATTATTTCTTTTTATGTATCAATTTTGGTCATCTCATTAATCGGCTTACGCTGATTTTCGTCTGTTTTCAATTCAGGTTGTATTCATAACCGGAAAGGCTGGCCGCGCTACGACCAGCCTTTTTTCTTAGAAATAAGGTGTAAAGGGTGTAGGGTGTAAGCGATTGCGTTAGCTATTTACACCCTACACCCTTTACACCTTACTCCTTTTACCTTCCACAAATCCCTTTATAATCGCAATACTGGCAGGTTTCGAGTTGGTCGGTTTTGCGAAACGGCACGTTGGGGTCGAACAGCCGCTGGATGATCTGGCGCAGCAACTCTTCCGATTGCTCGATGTACTGCTCCGGGCTGTCGTCGTCGCCGAAGCGGACGGGGTTCGTTTTGAAACCGCCCTGTACGTCGCGAAACGAGTAAAATCCGGCTTCGACGGGCATACCCTGAGCCGGAAATACGTTGGCAATATCTTTGTTGATGGGCAGACCGCCGTAGTCGCGGATGTTTTTGAGGGTCAGGTAGCGGTACAACCACAACTGCCGCATCTTGTCGGCGCTGCCGTCGTTGAGCAGTTTGTCTGCCAGGTCTTTGGGCGTTTTATCGGGTAGTTCGACCTTGCCGGTTTTGTAGTCGATAATGCGGATCTGCCCGCCGTACTGCTCAATCCGGTCGATTTTTCCGGCAATGCGTATGTGTAATTGCCGCCCGTTGAGTGGTACGTCGATGTAGGTGTCCAAAGTTTGTTCGCTGCCGATGACGGTCAGGCCGGTCAGGTCGCCTTGTTGACGCTGGAAATCGAGCATCAGCTTTCTGGCTAAGTCGTATAGCAACAAGTTAATGCCCGACTCAATTACGCGGCCCTTCATAGTGTTAGCGAACTCTTCTTCAAGCAGTTTTATAATCAACGGTTCGTCGACGGGCAAGCCCAACAGCCGGTATTCTTTGTCTAAGCGCTCCAGCACCAAGTGCATCCAGTTCCCGAAGTCGGTCACGCCCATTTTTTCCTCGACGTCCTCTTCCTCGCTGATCTTCACGAGTCGGCTGAAATAAAACCGCATCGAGCAACTTACAAACTGATTCAGGTACGACGGATACAGCCCGCGCGTCGTGAGCAACGTCATGAGGGTAGTCCGAATAGAATCGGTTTTCGGCACGCTCAAGTCCGTCAGGTCGGCGACCTGATCCAGTCCCGACCGGCCGAAGCGCACCGTTGGCCGACTCAGGCGGATGCGGCCTTCGGAGCGGGGCACCAGTTCGTGCTCAATCTGGCGGATAAAGCGGCTCGGTTCGCCCTTGCTCTTGCCGTAAGCGTCGGTGGACGTGGTGTGCAGCAGCACTACCTCGCTCGCTCGCTGGAGCAGCCGGTAGAAGTGGTAGGCCATCACAGCTTCCTGCTCGCGGTACGTGGGCAACTTCAGTTCCTGCGCAATATCGAACGGAATCAGCGAGTTGAGTTTACGCGGCTGCGGCAAGACGCCTTCGTTGACGGACAGGATAATGACCCGCTCGAAGTCGAGCGCCCGCGTTTCGAGCATACCCATTACCTGCAATTGGCTTTTCCTTCGCTGGTGAACGGAATACTCGTTTGCCGAATCAGTTCGTAGAGCAGTTGCCGGAAACTTTTCACCGTCACCGGGGGCCGGCCTTCCGGCGTCCTGTTGACGGACTCAGCCTGGCGTTCCAGCGTGGTTTCGAGTTGCTGGAGGAGCGTAAAAAACAAGTATAAGTACTCGATCTCGATGGCGTCCTGCGTGCTGCGGTACACGTCGCGCAGCAGCTCGATCAAGTCGTAGAACGCGCGGATCGCCCGGCCGGGGTCGTCGGCGGGCCAGCGGGTGAACAGCACCCGAATTAGCGGGTCGTTTTGGCCCAACTCCCGCATTTCTCCTTCGGTCAGGTACACCCGCTGGTGCTGCACAATATCTTTCGCCATCCACCCAAACAGCGGTTCGGGCGGCAGTTCGACGCCTTTGTCAGTCACCCCGCCGGGCCACTGCCGGTTGTGAATCCGCTCGTACTGCTTCACGAACGGGTGATTGAGCACCTTCACGACGTGGCGGTGGTGAAATTTGGGAATCCGCAGGTTGCGGCCGTCGCGGGTGCGAAACTCGTGCACCGTCCGCTGCATCTCGAATAACGTATCGACCAGCGTAAACAAGAGCGACTGACGCAGCGACAAGCCCATCGTTACGTTCAGATCGGTCACGCTTTCGTCCAGCGCGT
>CAXUEB010000305.1:4901-6654 GCA_964249775.1 uncultured Spirosoma sp. | reverse complement strand
GCCTGCACCAGTTCGCTGATGACGCGGTAATTGCTGTTTTCCAGACCCGTACTCCGCTCCGACAAGACGACGCCCCGCTCGCTTTCGACCATCTTGGGATCAATGGCCAAGTCGCGGATGCGGTCGGCTTCGAGGTCGAACATCGTTTCGAGCGCCCCACTCTGGAACCAGTCGGTGTAGACGGTCGTGTTTTGCGTCGTGTAGGCGTTGTTGGAGCCGCCAGACGCTTCCATCACCCGGTCAAACTGCTTCGGACCGTACTTCTTCGCGCCGTTGAACATCATGTGCTCGAAGAAGTGCGACAGGCCCGTAATGCCGTGCACCTCGTTGCGCGAGCCGACTTTCCAGAACGTATACAAGTTGGCGTTGGGAATGGAATGGTCTTCGAGGACCATAAACTTCATGCCGTTCTTGAGCGTAAACTCCTTTACGTCCTCCGGCTTAGGCTTGTTCTGCGCTTGACTGGCAAGGCCCACCGTGAGTAGCAAGCCTGTCAGCAGCCCGATTCGTTTGGTCATGGGTAAATTTGGTTGAGAGAACCGCTAAAATTAGTGACCTTTCGGCCATGAACCAACCCCCCTGGTCGCTTGGCGGCCAACGCGCCCTCGTCACGGGCGGTACGAAGGGCATCGGCGAGGCCGTTGTCCGGCAGTTTCTTGACCTCGGCGCGGCCGTATTTATCGTCGCCCGCGACAATGACCGGCTGCAACAACAGCTAACCGACTACCGGCAACAGGGTCACACGGTCGAAGGTGTTACGGCCGACGTAGGTCAGCCGGGAGCCGCGGCAACGATCATCGAAGTCGTTCGTTCGGTTTGGGATAGGTTAGACATTCTGGTCAATAATGCCGGAACGAACGTCCGCAAACCCACCGCCGATTACAGTCCGGCCGAGTACGATTACATCTTGAATACCAACCTGCGCTCGGCTTACGAATTGAGCCAAGCGGCTTATCCACTGCTGAAAACATCCGGGCGGGGAACGATTGTCATGGTATCGTCGGTTTCGGGCCTGACGCACACCAGCAGCGGGTCGCTCTACGGCATGACCAAAGCCGCCATGCTGCAACTCACCCGCAATCTCGCCGTCGAGTGGGCCGCCGACGGCATTCGGGTCAACGCCGTCGCGCCCTGGTACATCAACACGCCACTGGCTTCGCCCGTGCTGAACAATCCCGAAAAACGGGCCGGCATCCTTAGCCGAACCCCGATGAAGCGCGTCGGTGAGCCGGAGGAGGTGGCGTCGGTCGTGTCATTCTTGTGCATGCCCGCGTCAGGGTACGTAACGGGTCAGACCATCTCGGTCGATGGTGGGCTGCTGGCGTGGGGGTATTGAAAAGTTTTTTCTTACTCAACGCAACCCTTCTCTCCCCCCCTCCGTATAGGACACGAACCGGTTGAACCAGTTTATTTTTCACCGCTAAACATAGTCAACTTGACGAACTTGTCCACTTACGCAACCGGCCGGCGGCTATCGTTAGCCCTGCTGATCATGACTTTGCTGGCTTGCCGCGAGGAAAATCCTATCATCACCGGACTCGACGTGGGTCTGGGCACCACTTCGCTGGGCAAAGTTTTCGTCAGTCAGACCGGGCGGACGCTGTATTTTTTTGCCCGCGACGTTGCGGGTACGTCTTCCTGCACGGGAACGTGCATTGAGAACTGGCCGGTTTTTTACGTCGAAACGCCAACGCTCAACTCCAGCCTGACGGCCACCGACTTCACGACCATTACGCGCACCGATGGCACCAAA
>CAXUEB010000305.1:0-4891 GCA_964249775.1 uncultured Spirosoma sp. | reverse complement strand
AGGGCTGGCCGCTGTATTATTACAAAAACGATACGAAACCGGGCGACGTAGCGGGCGAAGATGTGGGTAGCGTCTGGACCGTCGCCAAACCAAATTACACGGTGCTGCTGGCGTCGAAGCAGTTGGTCGGGCAAGACGGCAAGTCGTATCTGTTCGACACCAAGGAAGGCACCGGCAATTCGCTGTACCTGACCGACAGTCTCGGCCGGACGCTGTACGCCTTCGCGCCTGACAAAAAAAACAAAAACAACTACACCCGCGCCGACCTGAGCAACAACCCGACTTGGCCGCTGTTTGGGGGACCCATCAAGGACGTACCGTCTACGCTCAACCGCGCTGACTTTACGACCATCACCGTACATGGCCGCTCGCAGGTTACCTACAAGGGCTGGCCGCTTTATTACTTCGGTGGCGATCAGGGGCAACGCGGTGTGACAAAGGGCGTCAGTGTACCGCGGCCCGGCGTATGGCCCGTCCTGAACGAAACGACCCCCGAAGCACCCGCTCAATAGCCCATAGTCGGCCGTTTTCAGCGGGTAGTTAACCGTTCGTTACTACTACGTTGCCGCACGGCTTTTCGCTCACCGAAAACGGCAAACCGTTCACCAGACATGGCCAACGCTCCCGTTCCACTAGCCTTGTCGGATTTGCTGGCCGGTTGCCTACGCAACCAACGGCAAAGTCAGGAATTGCTGTACCGGCAGTTTTACGGCTATGCCATGAGCATTTGTCTGCGGTATGCACCCACCCGTGAAGGGGCGTTGGAAGTCTTAAACGACGGTTTCTTAAAGGTATTTACGCGCTTAGAACAGTACGACCCGGCGCAGCCATTCAAGGGCTGGTTTCGGCGCATTCTAATTAACACCGCCCTCGATCATTACCGGCAGGAGCTGCGACACCTGAATCATGATTCCGTCGAACAGGTCGAGACAACGGCGATTTCGGGGGCGGCCGACGCGCAGAGCCAATTGGCCCACGAAGAACTGTTAACCCTGATTCAGCGCCTGTCGCCGGCCTACCGGTTGGTTTTTAATTTATTCGTTATGGATGGATACACGCACGATGAAATTGCCGATCAACTGGGCATTTCGGTCGGCGCGTCGAAGTCGAATCTGGCCAGGGCGCGCGAGAACCTGCGCCAGATGCTCCACACCTTAAAATACGATGAGTATGCAAGAGCGAACCGATGACCAATTGGACGATCTCTTCAGAAAATCGGCTGAAGAGTTTGATTCCCCGTTCGACCCGGCGGCCTGGCAGGCGATGCGGAGCCGGCTGGACGCCCACGACCGCTCCCCAGCGCCCGTTTTTGGTCCGCTGCTTCGCTGGAGTTTGCTCGGTCTATTGTTGCTACTGTTGAGCGTCGGTGGCTGGTATGCTTACCGAACGGATGAAACGCCGATGGTTGTTAATTCACCCGCCAACCCCAAAACGAGTGAGGCAGCCAACGCAACGAACGTAAAGCGATCCACGCCGTCTAAATCAGCGGGAACAGAACCCATTGTTAGGGAACCGGCTGAACCAGAGTCGGTGGCTAAATCGACCCGATCAACTCAGAATCCGACGCGGCCCGCGTCGGATCGTCTAACCGAATTGGCGGACCGGCGTTCGGCGACGACGCGACCGCCCGTTGATCGTCTGCGACGGATTGACAAAACCAGTACGTCCGTTGAACTATCACCCGTCCAACCGCCTGATGGACCACTGATGGATAAGGCGCTACGGAAGGAAACGACCCCTACACGCACCAACAACACTTCATCAACGAACAGAACGTCCTCGTCAACCCGTCGCCAACAGTTGATGGGGAATGTCCCAAAACCGTCGGTACGTCGCTCATTGGAGCCGTACGCGGTTGGTTCAGGACAGGCAGCGGCTTGGTCAACGACCAAAACAAAAAAACGCTCCGGGAACCCACTCGATGACCGGTCGAATCGTACCGAGCAACGAGAAAGCGACTTGGAGCAGGAACTGAACCGTCGACCGGACGACGGGGCGAAGCTCGCGGACCAACGGCGGCCTAACCAACCTCTATCGGACGTTAGTGCAAGCAAAACGGCATTCAGCCGCAATGCCGACGGGATTGGTAACACCCACGCGGGGCTTGAGCGTCCGGTTCGTGATTGCACCGGATTTAAGCACCATCGGCCTGCGAAATTTTGAGCGCCCCGGCACCAACGCGGGCGTACTGCTGGAATACCGACTGGCGTCGCGCTGGAGCGTTCACGGCGGGGTGATGCAGAGCACCAAACGGTACAAGGCTTCAACAACCAATTATGAGTTACTACCGTACATGCTACGGCGTGCCGTACTGCCCGAAAGTATCAGCGGCCGGTGCAACATGCTCGATATTCCCCTTAACGTACGCTATGATGTCCTGTTACGTTCGGGCGCGGACGGTAACGTAAGCAGCCGCTGGTTCGTGAGCGGGGGGACAACTACCTACGTCATGCGGCAGGAAGATTATTATTACAACTACGCTGACCCGAATGACCCACGCATCAACCCAATGTGGTCGCCAAGCTGGCACGGCAGTAATACGGGGCGTTTCAACTTTAGTCAGTTAAACCTATCAGTGGGTTACGAACGGGCGCTGAGCCGACGGCTGGCGTGGCAAGTTGAGCCGTTCATGAAAGTACCTTTGCGGGGCATTGGTCACTACAAGATTAATTTATTGAGCACCGGCGGGTTTTTCTCGCTTCGGTATCGTCTTTGATGCATCATTCCGTCAGCTTCTTACGTATGTATTTGTGTCACTACAACTAATCACTCAGTCAATGCAAACCAATCCAACGACCAACGAACCAATGAAGCGCGGGGAATTCCTGCGTAGCCTCGGCCTGAGCAGCGCGACTCTGATGGCCTATTATTGCCTGGGAACTACCCTGACGGCCTGTGGCGGTAGCAGCGCTGAAGACGATCCAACGCCAACCCCGGCACCGGGCACCGGCGTGACGGGCAACGCTACAGCTTCGGCGGGAGCCATTAATTTTACGTTAGACCTGACTTCGTCCAATTACAGTAAATTGAAAACAAACGGTCAATACGCCCTTGTCGGTAGTGTGATCGTGGCCAAAACCAGCAGCGGTTCGGTCGTGGCGCTGTCTAAAGCCTGTACCCACCAAGGCACCGACGTACAGTATCGGTTGGCGGAAAACGATTTTTGGTGTTCCAGCCACGGTTCGGAATTTAGCCTGTCGGGAGCCGTGGAAAAACAACCAGCCAACGGTCCGTTAACGCAATACAAAACGTCGCTTAGCAGCGACGGCAATACGCTGACGGTGACGGCTTAATCACAAAATTCATGACGATGAAGTCTGTTTTTTTTGCCCTACTTCTGGGGCTTAGTGTGGCGTTAGCCCAGGCACAGGATTCAACGGCTATCCGGCGGGATAGTACAGCTACGCCCGCCGTAACCGATACGACCACTTCGACCGACGACCTGCTGGCGGGGTTGACCGACCCCGCTGAGAGTCAGCCGCTGCTGCCGCGCAAGATGATCTTTACCCAGCGAGCCTTGTGGGGCAAGAAGGGCTTGCTGCGGGTGACGAACGTAGCGCCCCTAACGCCCGAAGGCCGCACGAAAGAGTTAAAGATTCGACGGGTAATGCTGGGTGCGCACCAGGTCGGCGGTTTTGTGACGTTGGCCGGGTTCGTGGCGCAGGGGTTAATTGGGGCGAAGTTATACAACGCCTTCGGGGACGAATACGTCCGAACCCGGCGGCTCCATCAAGCGTCGGCGACGTTCATTAACATTTCCTACGCCACGACCTTGGCGCTTTCGCTGACTACGCCCCCGCCGATTGTGGGCGCGAGACGGGGCCTGAGTTCCATTAAAGTGCACAAGTACTTGGCCGTTGTTCACGTGGCGGGCATGATTGCGACCAACGTGCTGGCCAATCGAATCAACGAAAATTATAAGCTCAAGCCGTACCACCGGGCGGCTGCGTACACCACGTTTGGCGCGTATGCGGCCTCGGTCATTGCCCTTAAGTTCTAACCGTTATGAACTATCGATTTTTGTATTGCCTCCTGGCAATCGGGTGGCTCTGTGCCTTCGAGAACCCCTTAGCCAAACGCAAACTCGTTGCCGACAAAGCCCAGTCCGTAGTCAGTTACGCGGCTAAACACCCCCTGCACGCGTGGGGCGGCACGAGCCGCGACGTGGGTGCCGCCGTGACCTACAACGATGATACCAAGCAGATTGAGGCCGTGGCGGTTTCGATCAAAGTGGCCTCGTTCGATAGCGGCAACAGCAACCGCGATTCGCACGCGATGGAAGTGCTCGAAGGTATCAAGTACCCAAACGTTACGTTTGTCAGTTCGGCCGTTAAATCCGGCGAAAACGGGGGGCTGACCGCCGTCGGCACCTTAACGTTTCACGGCGTGGCTAAACCCATGACGCTCCAGGCCACCCGCAAAGATGCCGATGGCAAGATGACCCTGACGGGCGAATTTCCGATTAGTATGACGGCGCACAACGTAGAGCGGCCGTCGTTTCTGGGTCTGAAATCTGAAGATCAGATGACGCTGCGGTTTACGGCGGTGTTTGGGTTATGAAATAAGTTGCGTTTGTGTTGATAGATGAGTAGCTACAACGTGAAAAGAGGGCCAAGCCGATTTAAGGTTTGATTCTCTTTTTACGTTTAGATTGGCGATGATTAGAGTTACAACATAAGTTGAATTTATATAAATATAGTTTTGTGAAATTGTATTATAAAGAGAGTTTTTTACAACTTGAAATATAGGGTTATAGATAAAAATAGTTGGCTTTATGCAGTTTCCTTTATCCTTAATTCTAATTCAATTTGAATTACAGCCTCTTGCCGACTACAATGCAGCATTTCTATTTTATATATGATTGATTAATCATATAACATCATTAATATAA
>CAXUEB010000304.1:0-6715 GCA_964249775.1 uncultured Spirosoma sp. | reverse complement strand
CAGGGCCACGGTGCTTGTGTAAGGCACCGCGCCGGGCATGTTGGCCACGCAGTAATGGACGATGCCGTCGATGATGTACGTCGGGTTTTCGTGCGTCGTCGGCTGGCAAGTTTCGATGCAGCCGCCTTGGTCCACGGCTACGTCGACCAGCACCGTACCAGACCGCATTTCTTTGAGCATATCGCGGGTGATGAGGTGCGGAGCTTTCGCGCCGGGGATCAGCACCGCGCCCACGATCAGATCACAGACCTTAATCATCTCGCGGATGTTGTATTCGTTGGACATCATTGTCTGTACGTTCGGCGGCATAATGTCCGACAGGTAACGCAGTCGCGGTAGGCTCACGTCCATAATCGTCACGTGCGCACCCAATCCGGCGGCCATCTTAGCGGCCTGCGTGCCGACGATGCCCCCGCCCAGGACGAGCACGTTGGCGGGTTTCACGCCCGGCACGCCCCCGAGCAGAATGCCCCGGCCTTTGAGTGGTTTTTCGAGGTACTTCGCGCCTTCCTGAATGGCCATCCGGCCCGCCACCTCCGACATCGGCACCAGCAGAGGTAGGCTGCGGTCGGGCCGCTCGACGGTTTCGTAGGCTAAGCAAACGGCACCTTTGGCCAGCATTGCCCGCGTCAATTCTTCCGACGAAGCAAAGTGGAAATACGTGAACAGCAACTGATCTTCTTTAATCAGGTCGTACTCGGCGGCAATTGGCTCTTTGACCTTCATAATCATCTCGGCGATGCCGTAGACTTCCTCGATGGTCGGCAGCATGATAGCTCCGGCCGCAATGTATTCTTCGTCCTCAAAACCGCTGTCTTCGCCGGCGTTAATCTGCACGTACACCGTGTGGCCGTACTTACGCAGTTCGGTTACGCCTGCGGGCGTCAGGGCGACGCGGTTTTCGTTGTTTTTTATTTCTTTAGGAACACCAATAACCATATCGTTCGGGTGCGTTTTTAGTTAATTTGATTGATGATACAAAGGTAGATTGACGGTCTATCTTTTCTATCTGACGTTTGATATTTGGGAAAAATGAATGGGAACAGTAATATTGATAGAAAAATTTCCTGCTGACGATTTTGGTCTGGTTTACCCACCCGTAAAAATTCCGCATGGATACATTAGATAAGATTGACCGGAGAATTTTGGGTTTGTTGCAGGAGAACGCTCACCTAACCATTCAGGAGATTGGGCAGCGCATCAACTTGTCTAAAACGCCGGTGCATGAGCGTATTAAGCGGCTCGAACGCGAGGGTGTCATTGCCCGTTACGTAACGATTCTGGATAAAAAGAAGCTCGGCAATGGGCTGATGGTCTACTGCCAGGTAACGCTCGATAAGCAAACCCGCGATACCTTTGCCGACTTCGACGCGGCCGTGCGCGACCTGCCCGAAGTGCTCGAATGCAACCGCGTATCGGGCACGTTTGACTACCTGCTCAAGATCGTTAGCCGCGACATGGAAACCTACAACCGGTTTTACCAGGAGCGTTTGTCGGTGATTCCCGGCACGCTGCACATCAGCAGCTTCTTTGTCATGGCCGAAGTGAAAAACTCAACGGTCGTGCCGGTGGAATAGCGGTAAAAGTAGATTATGACGTTTCTATCTTATAAACTTGAGCTGTTTTATTACTCAGCGAATCCAATCGAATGAAACGAAGAGAGTTTGTTTCCGCATCCGTACTGGCAACTACCAGCCTTGCCACTGTCCAGGCTCAGATGGCCGCCAAGCCCGCGCCCAGAAAAGAGTTATACGAATGGCGGGTGTATGAGTCGCGCTACGGCTCTCCGCAGTCGAACATTGAGAATTACCTCAAAGAGGCTCTGATTCCCGCCATGAACCGGCAAGGCACGAAGGCCATCGGCGTGTTCCGCGAGATGGGCAAAACTGACCCGCCGAAGCTGTACGTCCTGATTCCGCACGCGTCGATGGAAAGCTACGCGGCATCCGCGACCCGCTTAGCCGACGATGCCGCCTACCGCACGGCCAGCCAAGCGTACAACCAATTGACGCCCGACAAAGCCCCCTACGCCCGTTACACAACCTCATTGCTGAGCGCCTTCGACGCCCTGCCGCAGATACTGGTGCCCGCCAAGGAAGGCCGAATTTTTGAACTACGCACCTACGAAGGCTATTCGGAAGACGCCGTTCGGCGGAAGGTTAAGATGTTCAACGTCGACGAGCTGCCCGTTTTCTACAAAGTCAAACTCAATCCAGTATTTTTCGGCGAAGTCATCGCCGGCGACCACATGCCGTGTTTGACGTACATGCTGACGTTCAAAGATATGGCCGAGCGCGACGCCAACTGGAAAGCGTTTGGCTCCGACCCCGACTGGAAACGCGTGTCGGCCCTCCCCGAATACGCCAACACGGTATCGAACATCATTCGGATCTTTTTAGAACCGACGGCCTATTCGCAAGTTTGATTTACGCATTACGTAGCTCTGGCACTCCTGCCGGAGCAGCAGGCGTCAGCCACCTTACGCTTATTGCTGTCGCGCGCTGCTCCGGCAGGAGTGCCAGAGCTACATGCCTTACCTACATGCCCCTCAAGTTTCTACTATCCGCTTTTCTGTGTTTACTCGCAAACCTGACGAACGCTCAGCCGCCTTCAGAAGCCATTCGCTTGAATCAAATCGGCTTTTACCCTAACGCGCCCAAAATCGCCGTTGTGGTGGGGGAGTTGGGTGGAACATTCCAGATTGCGTCGTCTGATGGGAAACGAGTACTGTTTACGGGGAAGTTGAGCGAACCGCGCCGGAGTGCGGTTTCGGGTAAGATGAGTTGCATTGCTGACTTCTCGGCGTTTCGTCGGACAGGTACGTTTGTGTTGGTCGTGCCCGGCGCGGGGCAGTCGTATCCGTTTGCCATTCGCCCGGCCGTGCACCGCGACCTGGCCGCGGGGGTATTGAAGGGCTTTTACTACCAACGCGTTTCGACGGCCTTGCCGGAGAAGTACGCCGGCCAATGGAGCCGCCCGGCGGGTCATCCCGATACGCGGGTGCTGGTGCATCCGTCGGCGGCTTCGGCGGGGCGTCCAGCAGGCACGGCGATTGCGTCGCCTGGTGGTTGGTACGACGCGGGCGATTACAACAAATACATCGTCAACTCCGGCATCACGGTCGGAACGCTGCTGTCGCTGTACGAAGATTTCCCCCAATTCTGCGATAAATTGGACGTGAACATCCCCGAACGTGGCAACTCAATCCCTGACCTGCTGGACGAGACGCTGTGGAACCTGCGTTGGATGCTGACCATGCAGGATTCTGGCGATGGGGGCGTTTATCACAAGTTGACCAATCCCAGTTTCGACGGGATGGTCATGCCCGACAAAGCCGTGAAGGACCGTTACGTTGTGCAGAAAAGCGTCACGGCAACGCTCGATTTTGCGGCCGTGATGGCGCAGGCTGGCCGCGTGTTCCGGCGCTACGACCGGGCGCTGCCGGGTCTCGCCGATTCGTGCCTCACGGCGGCCGTGC
The DNA here is from genome assembly GCA_964249775.1 of uncultured Spirosoma sp. GTDB lineage: Bacteria > Bacteroidota > Bacteroidia > Cytophagales > Spirosomataceae > Spirosoma. Next base: position 3,237 of record CAXUEB010000304.1, on the reverse strand, counting down.
GGGCGTGGCAGTGGGCCAGGAAGAATCCAAACGCGCTTTACGACCAGGATGCCATGAACCGCCAGTTCGACCCGGACGTTAGCACCGGCACTTACGGCGACCGCGACGCCACCGACGAGTGGATCTGGGCCGCGGCCGAACTGTACGCGACGACGAAAGACGACCAGTATTACACGGCGGTTAATCTGTTCCCGGATGACAAAACGTCGGGGCGGCCGTCCGCGTTGCCGTCCTGGAATCAGGTGCGGCTGCTGGGCTACTACACGCTAATGCGGTTGGGCAACGAGTTGACACCGAAGGGCAAAGCCAACCTGCCGCAACTGCAAAAACGCCTGATCGGGTTTGCGGACGAACTGGTGCAAGGCGCGGACGGGCAGGCGTACCAAACCGTCATGGGCAAGTTGGCTCAGGATTACATCTGGGGCAGCAGCGCCGTAGCCGCCAACCAGGGCATTGCGCTCATTCAGGCGTACCGGCTGACGGCCAACCGGCGCTATCTCGATTACGCCTTAGCCAACTTGGATTACCTCCTAGGCCGGAACGCCACCGGTTACTCGTTCGTGACGGGCTTCGGCGACAAAACGCCCCTGCACCCGCACCACCGCCCGTCAGAAGCCGATGGTGTGGCGACTCCGGTGCCGGGCTTACTGTCGGGCGGCCCCAACGCCCGCGCCCCCCAGCAGGACAAGTGCCCCGGCTACACCGCTACCTCCGCCGACGAAATGTTTATCGACAACGTTTGTTCCTACGCATCCAACGAGATCGCCATCAACTGGAACGCCCCGCTGGTGTACCTGGTCTGGGCGGTCGAAGCTTTGCAGGAGCGGGCGGGGCATGGCGGGGTGAGGAAGTAAGAACCTATTTATACCAGTGTAACCCGCCTTCCCATTGCAGCCGTAATTCGTTGAAGCGTATCGGCTTGTGACTGGACGACGCTCAATTCTACGACTGCTGCCCACCCACTTCCTCAATCGTATACGCCACGGCGTGGGCGTTGGGTTCGGCGTTTAAATGGGCGTATTGCGCGTATTGCCGCGTAAACGATGCGCCGTAGTAGAAAATCAGCGAGCAGTAAAAGACAAACAACAGGATGAGAATTAGCGAGCCGGAGCCGCCAAAGACGGAACGGAGCTGCTGGTAGGTCAGGAATTGGCTGAGCAGCCGGGCACCCAGCGAGAACAGGACACTCGTCACGAAGGCACCCAGCCAGACCGCCCGCCACCGAACGCGCACGTCGGGTAGGTAGCCGAGCAAGAGGGCGAACCAGGCCGTCAGCAGGGCCACGGAAACCAGTAAATGGCCGACGCTGGTCAAGAACGTCCGATAGCCAGACTGCGTCGGCAACAGCGTTTGCTGGACCGAGTGCATCAGGCCATCGACCGATACCGATGCGGTGAACAACAACCCCGAACCGAGGATAATCAGCAAGGCGATGCCCCGGTCTTTGAGCGTGTGCAGAAGGGTTTGCTCAGGTTTTACCTTTACGTTCCAGAGTTGGTTGAGCGAACTCTTAATGGCGGCAAACAGGGTTGTCGAAGACAGTAGCAGCACAACGATGCTCAGACCGGTCGATAACGACAGGGCTGGTTTAGGTTGGAGGTGTTGCGAAATGTCTTCGAGTCGGCGGGCACTTTCCGCACCGAACAAATCGGCCAACTGACTAAACAGCCGACCGCTGACCAACCGCTGTCGATCGTTGAACAACGCGCTGAGGGAACGGCTAAGGATGACGACGATGGGCGGCAGGGCCAACAGAGAAAAAAAGGCCGTGGCCCCCGCCATGCGGATCGGGTCGTTGTTTCGCAGATTGACGAACGCCTGTTTCGCCAACGTCAGAAACGCCATGATTCTTCCGGCTGTTAACCTTGATTCCGGCATACTACTCATCCTCTTAACACGCTGGTCTTACGGCAATCGGAATTAAGCAAGAAAATGGCGTTCGTGTTTCAAACCGCCAGTACCTCGCCGTGGGTTTGGCGCATCACCGCCCGCAGGCCCGGCCGAAACGCCCCCAACGTTTGCACGGCCAGTTCAGACAGGAACGGGTTACCAAAAAACTGCTGCACCGTTCGGCCAACCCGCAGCCGCCGGCCGAACCGCCCCGACCAGTCCCGTTGGTAGTGAACTTCCAATTGGGGGCGCGTCAGACGGCCGCGCAGAAACGCGTCCGACAGGTCGCTGACGAGTTTTGCCCCGTGAATGGCCATCGCCATGCCGTTGCCGCACAGGGGCGCAATCAGCCCCGCCGAGTCGCCCGCCATCAGCACGTGGTTTTCGACGGCCCGTTTGGGCGCAAAAGAAACTTCATTGATAACTTGGGGCTTGTCGTAGACGAAATCGGCAGTTTCAAAAATCGCTCGCAAGTGCGGATTCCGGTGCAGAACGGCCCGTTCCATCGCGGGAATGGTGCCGAACCGGCGCAGGTTCGCACGTTCCGTCAGGTAACAAACGCAATACCGGTCGTTTTCAATGGCCGAGATGCCACAGTAACCGTCCGAAAAGTTGTGCAAGGCAATTACGTCGCGTGGGTAGTCGGTGCGGATGTGGTACTTAACGCCGACGTAGGGCGAGGACCGGCGCATAAACGCCCGGTCGAGCGTTTTGTCTAATTTCGAGCGTTTGCCGTAGGCACCAATCGCCAACCGACTCGTCAGCGTTTGCCCGTCGCCGAGCGTAATCTCATGCCGTCCGTCCCGGAACAGGACCTCGTTCACGGGTTTATCCAGGATGAACTGTACCCCGGCCGCGACGCCCAACTGGTAAAGTTCGTCGTCCAACACGTAGCGGCTCAGGCCAAAGCCGCCCAAGTCCAACGGGCTTTCGAGCAGGCGACCCGATGGCGCGCTGACTTGAAACCGGCGAATGTCGGCGGCTCCGAGCGCATTCAGATCGACGCCCAGCGACTCGACGTAGGGCCGGACTTCGTTGGAAACGTACTCGCCACAAACCCGGTGGAAAGGGTAGGTCCGGCGCTCAACGAGCGTAACCGCGTGGCCCGCCCGTGCCAGTTCGAGCGCACTGACCAAGCCGGCCAGCCCGCCCCCGATAATAACAACATCCTGCATGGTCGTGAGTGAATTGGCACTGTCTTAACAACGTCATTCCGCCCAAACTGGTTTGCCCAGGCTCAGCCGATGTTTTGCCGGGCGTTCCAGCCCGACACCGCGAACAGCCCCAGCGTAACGACGAGCAGCGAAAGAAGTGGCACGGCCGCCGTGCGGGCTTGGCCTTCTCGAC
>CAXUEB010000303.1:6268-6722 GCA_964249775.1 uncultured Spirosoma sp. | reverse complement strand
CGTGGCTTTTCGACCCGCTTCGACGCCGACCTCGACATGCGCATGAATCAGCAGGCTGACCGCACCGCCCGGCAGGTGGTGAACGAATACAGCGAAGCCGATTTGCACCGAATCTTAGGCATGTACGGCGAAATTACGAACGCTCGCACGGCCGCCGGAGCCATCGTGTCGGCCCGCTCGAACCGCCCGATCAAAACGGTCAATGACTTGAAGGCCGCGCTGCAACGCCATGCCCCGCGTGGTAAAGAAAATAAGTATTTTGCGCAGGTGTTTCAGGCGTTACGGATCGAGGTAAACGAGGAGCTACAGGCGCTGGAAGAGTTCTTGGAGCAGGTGCCCGACGTGCTGAAACCGGGCGGACGGCTGGTCGTGCTGGCGTACCATTCGCTCGAAGATCGGCTGGTAAAAAACTTCATCAGTAAAGGTAAGTTCCAGGGCGAAGTCGAGAAGGACC
>CAXUEB010000303.1:0-6193 GCA_964249775.1 uncultured Spirosoma sp. | reverse complement strand
AGATTAAGCCGCTACGGGCCGTCACGCGCAAGCCCATCGAAGCCCTGCCCGACGAGGTCGCTCGCAACCCCCGCGCCCGGAGTGCCAAACTGCGAATCGCGGAGAAGTTGTAGGAGCAGCGCCTTCCCTGAGCGGGCGACTTAAGTCGCCCGCTCAGGGAAGTTCGATCACACCGCCGGCGCGGGCTGCAACACGGCCTGCTGCGCCTTCTTGATTTGCTTTAAACCGCTTTGAATCAGACCCAGGGCCATGCTCCAGGCAATTGCGCCCAACAAAATCTGCTTGGTTGGGATAAACGCAATATACGGTAGAATGGGCACTTCGATGGGCGAGTTCCACAGCATGTGCAGCAGCATAACGGCCACGAACGTCCGCACAAAAATGGGATCTTTGAGCATGTCCCAGTCAAACGGCCGTTGTCCTTTCGCGCGCCAGAGCGCAGCCGCCGTGATAGCTGTCCAGACCACGTGCGCGAAGGGAGCCAAAACGCCCCGTAGAAAAATGGTGCTGACCGACGCGCCCAGCCCTTCCTGCAACAGGACAACGAAGGCGTAACCCGCCGACTCAAAAGCCGCAAAACCCGTACCGACGGCGGCCCCAAACAGCAGCCCGTTTAGAATCCAGTGGTACTGGTTTTTCCGGCGCATTAAAAATAATACGGCCAGCAGCTTGCCGGATTCTTCAACGATGGCCGCGCTGGATGCGCCCAGGAACGTACCCAGAAACTGAACGTTAGTGAAGAAAAATAAGGAGATCAGGACCGACACTAACCCGCCCGAAAATACCAGTTTAAGCGTTTGGTAGAGCGATACGTTCTGGGGGGCGTTCATCTCCCAGAAAAAAATCAGACTCGCGATGGGAATGGCAAACGAGCCGACGAATAAGAGACCCGGAATTAGCAGTTCGTTCTGAAACTGGGTTACGGCGATAAACAACCCTAAAAATAAGAGCAGCGCACTGCCCCCGAAACGCAGAAACAGCCACGGCTGCGGCCAGTTCGACGCGATGGTACCCACGGCCGGCGTAGTTTGCCGGGTGCCAACCGTAAATGCGCTTTCAATGTCTTCGTCCGAGCGTTTTTCGCCTGCTTTGGCAAAAATAGTTTTTAGGCTGAAATCGCTGTCCAACGCGTCGACGCCGGTGAGCGACGACAAGCGCCCGAATGAACCCGAAAAGTCAAAGCCGCCAAACGGGTCGTCGGCATCGGCGCCGGGTTTGGGAACGTCGTTCGTTAGCCGCCAGTGCGATTGCCCAATTTGCAGGTCTCCCACCGGTCCCAGTTCGCCGGCGGTGGTCGGTACGCCGTCGAGGACAACCGGCAACCCATCAACGGTTCTGAAGTGGACGCGTTGCCCATCGAACAGCAGCAACAGGTGCAGATTGGCCACCCGCGGATCGCTGACGGGTATGTTGGCCTGGGCGCTGCGGCCCAGCGTCAGGCGTGTTTGGGGAAGCAACACAATGGATTGACCTACGTCGGGACCGCTGACGCATTGCAGCACGAACGGGTCGTTGAGAGACGAATTCATGAAGTAAACAAGTTTGCCCTAAGCGAATCAACCAGCGCCTTGGGCGGCAAAAACAGTAGTCGATCGCGCCGTTAGTCGATTAGTCGGTCCCGCGCAGGCTCCGATAAAACCGGCCGGTAAACCTTCCTGTTTTTACGGCGACGTAGTATGCTTACTACCGCCGGGCCGTTTGTGTTTGATTCATGGCCGATTCGTCTGATTCGCCTACAACAAAGGTCATAAATTGGTAATAGTTTGATAACATTCCATACGAGTTGCTACGCTCTCTTTGCAGCAGGAAATCTAACGATCCGGCTGCATGAAAAACCATCTACTCTCTCTCGTTCTGTTACTTCTGTTGGGCTGTTCGTTACTAAACAAAGCAGCCGCCCAAACCACCCAGGCTTCGATTTCGGGTATTATTACGGAAACCAACAAGTCGCCATTACCCGGCGCGACGGTGCAGGTCCGCAACGAATCGACCGGCTTCACGACCGGGACCGTCACCAACGCCCAGGGCGAGTACCTGTTCAGAGAGCTGCCTTTGGGTGGCCCGTACACGGTGCGGGCTACGTCTGTCGGTTTCTGCGAACAAAAGCTCACAGGCTACCGGCTCAATCAGGGCGATTTAATCCGCATCAATCTGACCATGCAGGAAATTGGTCAGGACCTTGAAGTGGTCGATGTGGTTGCGTCGGGTCTGAGAAACAAGGTGGAAAACTTCGGGGCGGCAACCGCCGTAACGGCCCGGTCCATCGCGACGCTGCCGGTCAATGGCCGGAACTTCGCCAACCTGACGGACCTGTCGCCCCTGGCGGGCCGGGGTGGTAACCTGTCGGGGCAACTGGGTTCTTCGACTAACTTCACCATCGACGGGACGACGGCGAAGAACCCAACGTCGGCGGGGCCGACAACCAGCCGGAGTGGCGCACCCTATTCCATTTCTATTGAAGCCGTGCGGGAATTTAAGGTCATTACCAACCAGTACGACGTAGTATACGGCCGCGCCGGGGGTGGTTTGATCTCGGCCGTAACCAAATCGGGCACCAACCAACTAACAGGTAGCGCATTTAACTATACCCGCGCCAACTGGCTGGCCAGCCGGTTTGACATTCGGGGCAATCCCCGGACGATTCGCTTTGCCACCAACCAGTTTGGTCTCGTGCTGGGTGGTCCCATCATCAAAGATAAACTGCACTACTTCGTGGTGTGGGACCGGCAACAGGATTCGCGCCCGCTCATCGTGGCCGACGTACAGACGCCCGCCGACGAAAACCGCTTCAACGTTACCAGCACTACGCTCAACCGGTTTGTGGGCATTGCCCGCAGTCAGTACGGCACCGCCAACACGCCCCAGTACGGTCAGTTCGATAAAGTGCGCGGATCAAACGCGGGCTTTCTGCGGCTCGACTGGCAGATCAACGACAAAAACCTGCTGACCATCCGCGACAACTTCACCAGCGACCGCAACAAGCTGGGCTTAGTCGACAACACGGCCATCAACATCTACGAGTCGTACGGCAACGACTTCAACTGGGACAACAGCCTGCTGGCTACGCTACGCACGTCGCTAAACCCGCGCGTAACGAACGAACTGAAGTTCCAGCACCTGCACACCTACCAGTTGAGCAGCCCCGGCGATCAGTTGCCCCAGGCCAACATTCCGCGTTCCATCGTTGAGAACGTCGCATCGACCCTGTCGGATGGCGCTAATCGAGCGACTAACATCCAGATGGGTGGCCACCGGTTTGCCCAGGAAGGCTTTACCAACGAGGTGCTGCAATTGGTTAACAACCTCTACTACAACACGGACAAGGCGCAATTTACGTTCGGTACGGACCTGATGTACACACGGGCCAACTCGGTATACGGCAGCGAGGTAAACGGGCGGTTTCACTTCATCAACGATGCTACGGGAACCGCATTAGACAAATTTGAGCGGCTACAACCCTACCGCTACTTCCGCGAAGTACCGCTGAAAGACGACTGGAGCGTACAAAGCAACATTTGGAACGCCGGCGTGTACGGCCAGATGAGTACCCAACTCGCCACGGGCCTCGACATGACCGCCGGCCTGCGCTTCGACTACGCGCATTACCCCAAAGCCGCGCTTAACCCAATCGTGCTCGAAGATCTAAAGCTGCGGACCGACAACCGGCTGCGATCGTTCATTGCGCAGCCGCGTTTGCAGTTTACCTGGGACGTAAACGAGCAACGGCGCGACATCATCCGGTTCGGGGCCGGGGTGTTTGCCTCGGACATTAACAACTACGCCATCATCAACAACCTGACGTTCGACGGCACCAACTTGGCCACCGTCGACGTGCGTGGGGCCAACGTACCCACGCCCAACTTCGCGGCTTACCGCCAGAACTACGCCAGCATTCCGACTCTGGCGCAGTTTCAGTTGCCGACCATCAACATGACCGGGGCCAATGCCCGCGTACCAGTGCTGTACAAAGCCAACGTCTCGTTCACGCGCTTCCTCAGCGACCGCGTGAAGATGAGCGTGTCGGGCTTTATGTCGCTGGCCCGCAACAATTACACCTACGTAGACCGGAACATGGTGACCGAGCCGTTCTTTCGCTTAGCCAACGAAGATAACCGGGGCGTGTATGTGCCCCTGGCGAATATGCCGGCCAGCGGTGCCAGCAACTGGCTGGACGGCCGCCAGAGCCAGCGGGTGGGCCGGGTGCTCGAACTGACGAGCGACGGCAAAACAAATCAGTTCGCCGTTGTGGCCGACGCGACGTACCGCTACTTCCGCGACGGCGAATTTACGGTCAGCTACACTTGGAACGACACCCGCGACAATACGTCCTACAACGGCAACGTAGCCAACACGGCCACGCTGGTGCAGCCCGTGAAAGACGACCCGCGCAACCTGAGCCGGATAACGTATTCGGATAACCAGTTCCGCCATAAGGTCGTCTTCTTCGGAACGCTGCCGACCTTTTTGGGCGTTACCGTGGCGGTTCGCTATTCGGGTCTGGGCGGAACGCGCTATACGTTACTGTCGGGGGCTAACAGCAACGCCGATTTTGTCGGTACGAACGACTTAGCGTTTATTTTTGACCGTAACGCGGAAGGAACGCCGGCCAACGTTCGCGCGGGTTTGCAGGCGGTACTGGATAATGCCGACGCCAGCCAGAGCATCAAAGAGTACATTACAACCTATTCAGGGCGCATGGCGGAGCGCAACGGCGGCATCAACGGATTCTTCGGCGTATTCGACATCCGGGCCAGCAAGCGGTTCCGAATCTACCGGAACCACAACATAGAACTGTCAGCGGACGTATTCAACTTCGCCAACCTGCTCCGCCGGGACTGGGGCGTCAACCGCTCGTTGGGTACGCAGGCCCTGTACGCCTTGGGCATCCCCGCTACCGCCAACACGCCGGCCGTGCCAAACTTTGACCGGTCGAACCAGCGGTTTGTGTACCGGGTCAACACGGCGGGTGTTGTCAATCCGTCCGGCGATCCGTTCCAGGCGCAGATTGGGGCACGGTATAACTTCTGATGAAACCCGTTACGTCGATGAAGAGGACGGTTTTGTTTGCCCTGCTGCTGTGTACGCAAGTGCTCGTTGCCCAGCCCAAACTCGACCGGCAGGGCCACCGGGGGTGCCGGGGACTGCTGCCGGAAAACACCATTCCGGCCATGAAAAAGGCGCTTGACCTGGGCGTTCAAACGCTGGAACTGGACGTGGTGATTTCGCAGGATAGGCAGGTGGTTGTTTCGCACGATGCGTACATGTCGTCGGCCATCGCGCTCAAGCCGGACGGCACGCCGGTTTCGGCCGCCGAAGAAAAAACCTTTAATCTGTACCAGTTGCCCTACGCCGAGATTAGAAGGTTCGACGTGGGCCGCAAGCCGCACCCGCAATTTAGCGAACAGCAAAAGGTTCCGGCTTACAAACCGCGGCTGTCCGACCTGATCGACTCGGTGGAACTCTACGCACGAACCAAAGAATTGCCCCAACCGCGGTACAACATCGAAATCAAGTCGACACCGGCCACCGACGGAACGTACCATCCCGAACCGCGGGCGTTTGTCGATCTGGTATTGGGCGTTTGCCAACGTAAGAATTTGGGCAAACGGCTAACCATCCAGTCGTTCGACGTTCGGCCGTTGCAGTTGATTCACAAACAGTTTCCCAACATCAGCCTTTCGTACCTGACGGCCAACTCCAAATCGCTGGCGGAGAACTTAGCGGCTCTGGGCTTTACTCCGCCGGTGTACAGCCCGTACTACAAAACAGTAACGGCCGAAACTGTGAAGGCTTGCCATCAGCAGGGCATCGGGATTGTTCCCTGGACGGTGAACACCAAAGCCGAAATCGAGAGCCTGATTCAGTTGGGCGTCGACGGTATCATCACCGACTATCCCAACCTATTTTGATTCTTTTTCCTCCTTTCCAAAGCCGGCTACTTTTGGTAGGCCGGCTTTTTTTTAGGTCGCCCGTTGCGTAGCTTTGACCTCTTTCCCGTCAACCGTTCCGTAACTCAGTATGTTAGCCAAAACCTTCGGCGCGGCCGTTTACGGCGTCAACGCGACGATCATTACTATTGAAGTCACCGTTGGGCAAGGGCTGCATTTTTTCATGGTCGGCCTGCCCGACAGCGCCGTCAAGGAAAGCGAACAGCGCGTCGAAGCGTCGCTCAAGCACCTCGGCTACCGGATGC
>CAXUEB010000302.1:4865-6741 GCA_964249775.1 uncultured Spirosoma sp. | reverse complement strand
TACGAACTCTAATTGCAGGAAACCAACAAGCACCTGAAGGCCATGAACCCCTTCTACGGCAGCCTGACTTCGGCGATGGAAAACATGGCCGACGCCAGCCGCGATACGCAGCAGTTCAAAGGCGAAATGGCCAAATTGACCGGTAACTTAGCGTCGCTCAACAACGTGTATGGCAGCATGTTGACGGCCATGCGCGGCAACTAATTAACTTTTTATAATTACTACCATACGTTCATGGCAGGCACAAGAGAAACACCCCGTCAGAAAATGATCGGGATGATGTACCTGGTTTTGACCGCGTTGCTGGCTTTGCAGGTAACGTCGGCCATTCTGGAGAAATTCGTACTCATTAATAATAGCTTAGAGCAGTCAACGGGTGCCGTTAGCCGGGTCAACCAGTCGACGTTTGACAACATCCGGGCAACGGTTGAAAAATCGGGCAACCGGGCGACGGACCTGGCCATCGTGAAGCAGGCCGACGAAGTTCGTAAGCTGACGGCTAATGTGGTCGGTGAGATTGACCGCATCAAAGAGCAGGTTATCGAAGCCGGTGGTGGTCGCGACGAAGCAGGTAATATCCGCAATCTAAGCGAAGAAGAAAAGGTGGCTCAGTTGATGATTGGCACGGCTCGCAACGGGGCCGGTATCAAGCTCAAAGACCAACTGAACGGGTACATTGAGCAAGTCTCGAAGTATTCGGGTACTAAATATGCACCGATGGCGCTGGACGGTAAAGACGATCCAATCGCCGTTCGTTCGCCCGATCAGCGAAAGAAAGATTTCGCCGAACTGAATTTTGCCCAAACGCCGGTGCCTGCAGCGCTCGCCGTATTGAGCCAGAAACAGGCCGACGTGCGCCGGATTGAAGGCGAAGTCTTAGACGCACTCGCCAGTAAGGTTGGGGCGCAGGACGTAAAGTTCGACAAGATTTTGGCCATGTTGAGCATGGAATCGAAAGTGGTCGTAGCCGGTACGAAGTTTAAAGGGCAAATGTTCTTAGCGGCTTCGTCGTCGGGTATTCAGCCGCGGATGAGTCTAAACGGTGGTGCGGTGCGGATGCAGGATGGGCAGGGTATCGTTGAGTTCACGGCGCAAGGTGGTGCCTATGACAAAAATGGTCTGGCCCGCCGAGTGTTAAGCGGAGCTATCTCGTACCAGACACCGGCCGGTTTAAAGACGGTGCCCCTACAAGCGGAGTACTTCGTGGCAAAACCGTCATACCAGGTTGAAACCGGTACGATGCCGCCCCTGTACTTGGGCTGCGCCAACAAGCTAAGCATTCAAAGCCCCCAGTTAGGTGCGTTGTGGAATCCAAATTTCTCGGCAGATGGCGCTCAGGTAGTCTCGTCGGGTGAGAAAGGTAAAATTACGGTGGTGCCCAGTTCGGCGAACGTAGCGTTGAACATCAGTAATAGTGGTAGCTTATTGGGCACCGAGCGTTTCCGGGTGAATAAAGTACCGCGCCCAACGCTGGAGTACTTCGTAGGTGGTCAGCGTACTAATGACCCACGTGGTGTGCCGGTTTCCGCAGCCCGTAGCGTACGAGTGAATGCCGTAGCCGACGAGAGTTTTAAAAACTATTCGCCGGACGATGCAAACTTCCGAGTAACGGGAATTACAGTTTCACTGGCGCGGGGAACACGCCGGGTAGGGGTTCAAAACCTGGGACCGGGTGGTGGTTCAATTGGTCAGTTAGCCGCCGAAGCGCAGCCGGGTGATCGGATTGTAATCGAAGTGGACGGCGTACAGCGCCGGAATTTCCAGGGCAATATCAGCGACGTACCAATGGGCCGGCCCGTTACCGCCGTTGGCTTATATTAATGCACGAAACGCCTGTTTGTGGCGTTATACAAAGGAAACAGGCAAACACGTAGTC
>CAXUEB010000302.1:517-4855 GCA_964249775.1 uncultured Spirosoma sp. | reverse complement strand
GCAACCGGGTGACCGCTTGGTTATTGAGGTAGAGGGAGTTCAGCGTCGGAATTTCCAGGGTAATATCAGCGACGTGCCGATGGGGCGCCCCTTACAACAAGTTAGCTTGTATTAATGCACGAAACGCCTGTTTTTGGCGTTAATACTGGAGAAACAGGCAAACACGTAGTCAATACAGCCGAAACATGAAACAGACGAAAACGATAGGGTTGGCCGCCGGAACCGTCGCTGTCGCCCTGCTGACCGGAGCGAGCGCGTGGGCGCAGGAGAAAGACAATAACGGTACCAATCCGTTGTCGGTTCGGACCATCAACGAGAACGACATCATGATGAAAAAAACTCTTTGGCGTCGCATTGACCTCAAAGAGAAACAGAATCAGTCGATGTTCTCGAAAAACAATGAGATTACGAAGTACCTGATCGAAGCCGTCAAAACTGGCTTAATCGAGGCTTACGCCAACGACTCGGTGATGACGAAGCTGACGCCCCAGAAATTTCAGGAGCGGCTGTTAGTGCCGAACACGGGTCCACAGTTGTCGCAGGAAGAAATCGACGCTGGTTTCGGTAAAGAAGAAGCTGGTGCTGATAACGGCGGTTGGGGTGATACTAAGAAACAGGACCCGAAAAAAACCGCTGCTAAACCAGCCGACGACGGTTGGGGACCGGCCAAAAAGGCTACTCAACCGGCTGACGACGGTTGGGGTCCTTCGCCCAAGAAGAAATCAACCGCTACGGCCAAGAACAGCAAAACAAAAGGCAAAAAGCCAGCTGCTCCCGTTGCCGCTCCTGCTCCAGTCGATACGGCTGTAGCCAAAGCTGCGGTACCGACCGGTGATGAGTACTTCGCTAAGGAGTTCAACGTCATGGAGATTAAGGAAGACTGGATCTTCGACCGGAAGCGTTCGCGTTTGTACTACGACATTCAGACGGTAACGGTTTACCTGCCCGCCGACAAGAACACGGCTGGTCTGGAGGTCCCCCTGGCAACGTTCAAGTACAAAGACATTGATAAGCTGTTCCGCAGCGACCCGAAGAAGTTTATCTGGTACAACCCGCAAAACCAGGCGCAGCACAAGAACTTGGCCGATGCCTTTGATCTGCGGTTGTTCTACGGACGCATCACGAAAGTGGCGAACCCCGGCGACAACGACTTAGTGGGTATGTACGGCGACCGCGAAGGTTTGCTGAAGTCGTACCAAACGGAGTACGAACTGATGGAAACCGAGCACAGCCTTTGGGAGTATTAAAGATTTGCAGTTAACAAAAAAGGAGCCACTCGGCTCCTTTTTTGTTTTACGTTACGTAGCTCTGGCACTCTTGCCGGAGCTACGTTTACTGCTCAATCGTCTCAAAGTACTGCTTTAGTTTGTTAGCCCGATCCTTGCCCACTACTTCGGCAACCTGGTCGAACGAGGCTTCCCGAATTTTGGTGACGCCTTTGAAGTGTTTGAGCAACTTGGCCGCTGTCTTTTTGCCAATGCCTTCCACGCTTTCCAATTCGCTGATTAAACTATTGCGGCTGCGTTTATCGCGGTGGTACGTAATGGCGAAGCGGTGCGCTTCGTCGCGGATGCGCTGAATTAGTTTTAGGGACTCCGACTTTTTGTCGATGTATAGCGGCAGATTATCTTCGGGAAAGTAAATTTCTTCGAGTCGTTTGGCGATGCCGATGATAGGTACTTTCCCGTATAGGTCCAGACTTTTGAGCGCGTCACAAGCGGCACTGAGTTGACCCTTGCCGCCGTCAATCACGATCAAATCAGGCAGGCCGGTTGCTTCTTCCAGAACGCGGGTGTACCGGCGCGTTACGACCTCGTGCATGCTGGCGAAGTCGTTTGGTCCGACAACGGTCTTGATCGAAAAATGCCGGTACTCTTTGTTAGCTGGCTTGCCGCCAATGAAGCAAACCATCGCCGACACGGGATTCGTGCCCTGAATATTCGAGTTATCGAAGCACTCAATGCGGTTTGGAATCGTTTTGAGTTGCAAGTCCTGTTTAAGCCGAATTAGCACGCGGTCTTTTTTGCTGGCGTTGGCCGTGGCTTCGGCCGCTGCCCGTTCCTGCCGTTCGCGCCGGAAATACAAGACGTTCTTGAGCGACATGTCGAGCAACTTCTTTTTATCGCCAATCTGCGGTACAGTGATTTCAGCCTGTAAGTCAACGTCCAACGCCAGGTTGGTGATAATTTCCTTTGCCTGACTACCGTACTGCTCGCGGAACTCGATAATCATCATCGCCAGCAGGTCGGGGTCCGATTCTTCCAGCTTCTTCTTGACTTCAACCGTATGCGCTTGAACGATGGTGCCGTTGACTACCTTCATGAAGTTGATGTAAGCCGCCGATTCGTCGGACGCGATTGAGAACACGTCGGCGTCCGCAATCTTGGGATTAACAACGGTCGACTTGCTTTGAAACCGTTGCAGCACGTCCATCTTCTCCTTGTACTTCTGGGCCTGCTCGAACGCTAAATCGCTGGCGGCTGCTACCATCCGGCCCTTGAAGTACTCCTGCGCAGGCTTTAGATTACCCTTCAGGATGTGATGAACCTGCTCAATGTCTTTGTTGTAGTCATCCTCAGCCTGTTTGCCTTCGCAGGGGCCTTTGCAGTTACCAATGTGGTACTCCAAACAAACCTTGTACTTGCCGGCTTCAATCTGTTCGGGCGCGAGGTTGTAAGTACAGGTGCGGATCGTGAACAACTGACTAAACATGTCCAGCACCGTGTACATGGGCTTCAGATTGGCGAACGGTCCGTAGAACGTTCCCTGACTGCGGTCGATGCGCCGGGTGGTGATGACGCGGGGAAAGTGCTCGTTCGTAACGCACACGAACGGGTAGGTTTTATCGTCGCGGAGCAGGATGTTAAACTTAGGCTGGTAACGTTTAATTAGCTGGTTCTCCAGCAGCAGCGCGTCAAATTCCGTGTTGACAATGGTGAACTCAATCTTACGGATTTGACTAACCAACCGCAGCGTTTTACGGTCGTGTTGCTTGGAGTTGGTAAAATAGCTGCTAACTCGATTCTTCAAATCTTTCGCCTTACCAACGTAAATCACCTCACCCGTCGCGTCGAAATAACGATACACACCCGGCTCGTGCGGCACTTTGGTTAACTCTTTCTTGTAATCGAATTCTGGCATACGTGTAATGCCGATTCTCCAGAATCGGGTGTTCGCTGTATCACACAGCCGATTCTGGAGAATCGGCATTATAAAAACAACCGACACACGTTAAAGGTTGCCCGGACCACGTCAGCGCGGGCGGTCAAAACGGCTTCATCAAGCAACAGTGGCCGGTTTAGTACCGAAAAGGCGGCCCGTAGACCCAGCGCGTCCAGATCGGCCGGGTCGAGATCGAGCGTACCGCACAGCGCGACGACGGGTGTCGCACTGAATGGTGTCGCACCGGCGCGCTCGACAATCCGTTTGATTAGCTTACCCTGCGCGGTTTGCCGGTCAAGCTTGCCTTCACCGGTTAGAATCAGATCAGCTTCGGCGGCCCGGCGATCGAAGTCAACGGCGTCGAGCACGATGTCGGCCCCCGGTTGAAGTTGAGCGTTTAGAAAAAACAAGGCACCCGCTCCTAAACCACCGGCGGCACCCGCGCCCGGCACGTCGGCAATATCGACGCCGAACTGTTCGCCGATGAGACGGGCAAGGTTACGCAGGCCGTGATCCAGCCAAAGCAGTTGGAGGGGTGTCGCGCCTTTTTGCGGGCCGTACACGCGGGTTGCACCGTCCGGCCCGCACAACGGGTTGGCAACGTCGCAGGCGACCGAACCCCGGACGTTTGGAAAGAGTGGGCCAGAAGGGGGAACGAGCTGCCGGATGTGCGCCAGGTAGTTGCCGATGGGTAGTTGAGGGTTGCCCGCTTTCCCCAAAAACTGCCAGCCGAACGCAGCCGCCATGCCAACCCCGCCGTCGTTGGTCGCGCTGCCGCCAATGCCGAGCACGACGTGCTGAACGCCCTGCTTTGCTGCTTCTAAAATCAGTTCGCCGGTGCCGTATGTATTCGCCCGGCCGGGGTCACGTTCTTGTTGGTTCAGCAAGGCCAGCCCCGACGCCTGCGCCATTTCGACAAACGCCGTCGTACCGTCGCCCGATACGCCAAACCCCGCTTCGATTGGTCGCCCGAACGGGTCGCTGACGGTAACGGTGTGCCAGGTGCCGGCCGTTGCGTCGGTCAGCACCTGCGCGGTGCCTTCGCCCCCGTCGGCCAGTGGCAACTGGGTTACAATCGCGTCGGGATAAACCAACCGGACTCCTTCGGCCATTGCTTCGGCCACCTGCCGGGCCGTCAGCGAACCGCGGAATTTGTCAGGAGCGAGCAGGATGTTC
>CAXUEB010000302.1:0-507 GCA_964249775.1 uncultured Spirosoma sp. | reverse complement strand
GGCGCGGCGGGGGGCCCCACGCCCCCCCCCCCCAACACCCCCCCCACGGCTACAATCGTGTGCGTACACGACCTCATTGTAAAATCTCTTCCTCGTCTTCGGGCACAATCTTCGGCGGAATGTAGCGCTGCGACGAGTCAATGTGGTAGCCACCACAGTCGATCTTGAAATTGTTTGGCTTGCGGAAGGGTTCGGGGCGGTACTGCGTCAGCGTCGGGTCGGCGTACACCTTCTGCATGTACATCGCCCAGGCGGGCATGGCCAAGCGACCGCCCTGCCCCAGTTCGATGGAGCGGAAATGAATCGGCCGGTCGTCGCCCCCCACCCACAAGCCCGACACGAGGTGCTGTGTTAGGCCCATGAACCACGCGTCGGAGTAGTTGGAGGTTGTGCCGGTCTTAGCCGCGATCTCGTTGCCGCCTTCGAGCAGTTTGTACTGCGTTCTGAGCCGCTGCGCCGTGCCGGTCGGGTCTTCCACGGCCCCGCGCATCAGGTGCAGCATCTCGT
>CAXUEB010000301.1:6500-6787 GCA_964249775.1 uncultured Spirosoma sp. | reverse complement strand
CTGTAAGCCCGGTGCCCCTTTCGGTTTGGTAACAAACTATTTAGAGAATTAGTATCTTGCCTCATCACGGGCAGTTTATAAGCATACTTACTTCATGGTCAGTTGATTATAAGTATCCGCTTTAGCTTTCAACCCGGTAAGATTTGGGTAAATTGTACCCTTCTCACCCTGCACACAATAGTAACAACTTATGCACCCATACGCTACCTCCTACGATGCCCTTGTCATTGGCGCAGGCTTTGCCGGCCTAACGGCTACGTGCGAACTGCTTAAAGCCGGGAAGAACG
>CAXUEB010000301.1:3704-6490 GCA_964249775.1 uncultured Spirosoma sp. | reverse complement strand
GGTTTGGACGCAGCGGTTCGACGACGGTGCTTACGTTGATCTGGGCGGGGCTTGGGTCGGACCCACGCAAGACCGCATCCACGCCTTGGCCCGTGAGTTTGGCGTTGCAACATTCAAGACGTATACCGATGGCAAAAGCACGCAGCTTTTCCGCGGGCAGGTCAAACGGTATCAGGGGCTAATTCCTCCACTGCCCTTGGGCGCGCTGTTTAGCTTGAACGCAGCCATCAAAAAGCTGAATAAGCTGGCGCGGACAGTCAATCTAACCGAACCCTGGACAACGCCAAACGCGCGGCAGTTGGACGCCATAACGCTGGGCACCTGGATGCAGCAACACATGCGCTTCGACGTAGCCCGGCAGTTTCTGCGCGTTGCGGTAGAAGCCATCTGGGCCGCCGACCCCGCCGAAATCTCGATGCTTCACGCGCTTTTCTACATTCGTTCGGGGCGGGACCTCCATACGCTCATGAACGTTCGGGGTGGAGCGCAGGAAGAACGGTTCGTCGGCGGGGCGCAAACGGTTGCCGACCGCATGTCCGATCAGTTCAGCGACCGCATTCGTTACAACTCGCCGGTTAAAGCAATCGTGCAGGACCAAAATCAGGTAAACATAATAACCGAGCGAGCGAGCTATACGGCCCGGCGCGTTATCGTAACGGTGCCGCCGGCCCTGACCAACAGCATTGACTTTCAGCCGCTATTGCCGGCGCAACGGGCGCAATTAGGGCAACGCCTACCGATGGGCGCGGTCTGGAAGTGCTACGCCCTTTACGAACGACCGTTCTGGCGCGACAAAGGGCTGAACGGCCTGGCGGCCACGCCCGACGGCCACGTGACGGTTACGTTCGATAATTCGCCCGCCGACGCCCGCTACGGCGTGATGATGGGCTTCGTGCTGGGCAATCAAGCCAAAGCCTTTGCCGGCCTATCGGACGACGACCGAAAGCTGTCGGTGCTACGGCAGTTTTCGGCGTTCTACGGTCGGGAGGCTCTTTACCCGGTTCGCTACTTACACCACTCGTTTCTGGACGAAGCTTGGTCGCGCGGATGCTACGCGGGCGTGCCGGGGCCAAGTGTCTGGACAACGCTTGGCCCGGCCCTGCGCGAACCCGTTGGCCGAATCCATTGGGCCGGCACCGAGACCGCCGACGTTTGGAATGGCTACATCGACGGGGCCGTGCGGTCGGGCGACCGGGTAACAAAGGAAGTGCTTGCGCGGTTAGATGGAAGAGCCTAACCCCTTCAACGCACGCCTGCTCATGACGTTTATCGAAACAGCCGACGCGCCCGCGCCGGGCGGTCACTACACCCAAGCCGTCGTTTACAATGACGTAGCTTACCTGTCGGGTATCTTACCCATCACGCCCGCCGGGCAAAAGCTGACCCACGCTACCGTCGCCGAACAAACGACGCAGGTCCTGACCAACTTGGACGGTATTCTACGGGCGGCCGGCAGCGGGCGCGACAAAGTCTTGAAAGTAACTATCTTCGTGGCCGACATTGACGCCTGGGGAACAATTAATCAACTCTACGCCGAGTTTTTCGGTAGTCACCGCCCTGCCCGTTCGATTGTGCCCATCTTAACCTTGCACTACGGCTTGCAAATTGAGCTGGAAGCCATTGCCGCGGTTTAAAGCATCGGGACTGGGGTCCGTTGGTCCGTTGGGTAGACAAATCAGCCGGCCGGTTTGACGTTTAATCCGGTATAAACGTAAACTCCGGGTAGCCGTAAAGTTCGTATTTCATGTTCTGGACGCTGGTCGGAAACGTAGCCGTAGCGGTCCCCTGGTAACAAGCGTTGTACACCAGGATGCTGCCTTTCGTGAACGGCATAAACTCTCCCCCACCAATTTTGGTGGCAAATGCGTACCGTTTGTTTGTCCCGGCCGATTGGCTATTGATGCTGATTAGGTATTTCTTGTTGGCAGTCAATGCCAGCGACTCAACGCCGGCGAGCGTGAGGGCGTTAGGCGCAGTTTGCTCAACGGTCTTTTGACGAAGCACCTGCTTGGTGTCGAAATCCCAGACAATAATCCGGTACGTGCCCGGATCAGGCATCTTGATACCGACCTGGGTTAGTTTACCGGGTACTGAAGAACTGAACACGACACCCAACTCCCAGGGACCCGACGTTCGGACGCCGGATGTGATGGTTGCTTCGGTGCCGACAAAACTGGTTAAGGCTTGTTCGGTTGGTTTTACGGTTTCTTTACTGCCGCAACTGCTCATGAGTCCCGCTACTCCCAGCAATACGAACCCGGCCATGACAACTGTTTTCATCGTTTAGATTGGCTAATGTTGATCTAAACCGTTAGTCGTGCCGCGGCTCGTAACGCAAACAAACCTGCTTATCCATTGAGTAAACGGTTAAAGAGAATCCATTGCGCCCGGTAAACGCAGGTTCGAAGCAGGTTCTGACTACCCTAAATAGGCCGGCACCCCAACGACGGTCGCTACCAGGTAGTCGGCGTCGCTGGGGTGCCTGCGTTTAATTAGATCTACTGTTTTAGCAGAAACGCCGTCAAGTCGGCCAATTGCTGCTTCGTTAAGCCCATCGCTGATGGTTCGGGCATTAGACTGGTTTTGTACTGCCGGCGGGTCGCTACCTTACTCGTCGGAATCGTGTGCCTTTGCCCCGTTACGCCTTTCACCACCACGGACTGTTCGCCGTCGCTGACCAAAAAGCCGTAGAAAGTCTGCCCATTCGTTGTCGTAATCAGCCACGGTTCGTAGCCAAACGCGATGCCCGCGCTGGGGTGCACAATGGCGTCCAACAAACCATTTTT
>CAXUEB010000301.1:0-3694 GCA_964249775.1 uncultured Spirosoma sp. | reverse complement strand
TGCCGATGGCAAGTCGAGCACATGGCTTTAAACACGGACAGTCCGGTTCGTTCGTTACCGGTCAAGGCCGCAATCTGGGCCACTTCCGCGTCAACGCCCGAACTGACCCCGGCCGCCGAACCAGCCGAACTAACCACGGGCGCATTAGACGCGGTTGAAGCCGTTGGGCCAACCGGCGTTTCGGCGCTGGTCGTTGGTTCGGGGCGCTTCCAGGGGAAGTACTCTTTTGCCATTGTCCGCACGGTCTGGTCCGGGTTCCGGCGAATGTTAGGGCCGGCCGCCTTGATTAGATCGTCCGACAGCTTATTGTCGGCCGCTAACCCGATTAGGAGTTTGGCTCCTTCTACGTCTTTGGCCATTTCCGCGGCTACTTTCCGTTTTTCGGTATCGCTTTTGTATTCGTCGAGCAGAATTTGCCGTTTGGCCAGCATCTTTTGCTCATCGGCCGAGACCTTCGTGGGCATTAGCTCGTCCCAGTTCAAGAGCTTGGCCCAGTCGTTGCCGCGCCGGAAGCCGGTCCAGTACATCGCCTGATTAGCAACGGCTTTGTCGGTCGATTTAGTCAAGTCAACCATCGCCTGGGCGGCCGACGCGCTTTTCACGAAACCCAAAGCCGTGATTGCCTGCCGGCGCGCGTCGGCGGTGAGGGTTGGCGCTTCGGCCCGCTTCTTCAACAAGGCCACGGCCGACGCCGGGTGCAATTCCCAGAGTAGATTGGCCGTTCGACTATCCCAGGCCACCGGATCAGCGGGTAGGGTTGGGCGCAAATCTGCGAGTAAAGCGTCTTGTTTACCGTCGGCGGCAATACCGAGCGCGTTGAGATAATACCGATACTGACCGTCGTAGCCCCGCACTAAATTCAGCAGGATGTACCGGCAGTCGGCATACGGTACGTCGCGCAGGGCAACGGCCACCTCGCGCCGAACCGCCGGGCTGGGGTCCGTCGATAGGTTACCCAGTAGGGGCAGCAGCGCTTTCTGCGAAGCCGTCAGAGCCGGAATTGCCTTGGAGTTTTCGGGCGTAATGCTCCGCAGCGCGCGCAGGGCGGCAATGCGTACCGGCGCGTCGGCCGCTTTCAGCAGCCGCTCGACTTCAAACTGGCCTTCCGCCCCCAAGTGGGCCAACAAAAAAATGGCCCGCGCCCGGTGGTACGGATTCGACGCGTTCAGCAAGGCCATTACCGGCTCAATAACCGATTCGCCCTGCGCTTTAAGGGCTTCAAAGCCCAGCATTCGGACGTTGACGGCCGGGTTGAGCAGGGCCGCAATCTGCCCCGGCGTCGTGCGGAGATCAATCGTTGGCGCGCGTAAGCGTTTACCTTTGGGCGTAATGCGGTAGATACGGCCGTAGCCTTTGCGGTCCTGCATCTGGTGACCACCAACGATGGGGTCGTACCAGTCGGCGATGTACAGCGCCCCGTCGGTGCCCACGGCGACGTCGCTCGGCCGGAACCACTTACGGGTATCGTTTTCCACGTCGTTCCACTTGTAATTCTCGTCTACCCGCGGAAACGTACTGACAAAATCGGTGCGGGGCAGCCGGTAGCCCGCGCCCCACACGTCGGGTTTGTAGCCGAAAATAACGTTTCGACCCGCTTCGGCGCTCAGCAGCATTCCGCGGTAGCGCGCTCCCAGTTCGTCACCTTCGTAGACGACCATGCCCGTGGGCGAACCCGCGCCCGTGATGTCGCCGACCGGCATAACGCCGGGGTCATCCTGGTGCCAGTGGGCTAAGGGAATCGACTGGTCGGGGCGCTGATCGGCCTGCCAGTAGCGCGTACCATCGGTGCTGAAATAACCGGCATTGGCTCCTTCCATCAGCCAGCTCGTGCGGCAGGCGACGACCTGATCGTCGTTGTCGTTCTGCCACAGGTTACCGTACGAATCGAGCGCCGTTTCGTAGTTGTTGCGAAAGTTGTGGGCCATTACTTTCAAACCCGACCCGTTGGGGTTGATGCGCAGGGCCAGACCACCCGTCCAGACGCGGCCGTCGTCGCTGATCTGTCCGCCGTGATTCACTTTGTTGTGGGGCGAACCGCCGACATACAAACTGCCCGATCGGAGCGTCCAGCCGTCGCGGTCGGTCACGACGTGCGGGCCGGCGTTGCCCGTGTTGAAGTAGTACTTTCCATCCGGCCCGGCCACCACGGCGTGCAGCGAATGGTCATGATCCAGCCCGCCGAAGCCCGTCAGCAGGATTTCTTTGTGGTCCGGCTTATCGTCGCCGTTTTCGTCGGTGTAGACGACTACGTTCGGCGCGCACGACACAATGACTTTGTTACCAATAACGGCGATACCCAAAGGTGATATTAAATCGGGGTCCGTCACAAACACCTTACTTTCGTCGGCCCGGCCGTCACCGTTTGTATCTTCCAGAATCACCACCCGTTCGCCTTCTGGGTGGTCGAGCCGCGCGTCGGATTTGTTGTTGAACTTTCGGTAGTTGACGGCTTCCGTAACCCAGACCCGGCCCTTGGCGTCGATATCGATGTTAGTCGGGTTATGAAACAAGGGCGCTTCGGCCCAGAGCGTCGCTTCCAGGTCGTCGGGCAGGTACAGCGTGCTCGAATCGGCTCCGACCGGCACGCCGTGCTGCTGCCAGGGGGTTGCGCCCGCCGAACGGTGCCGAACCGGTGCCGGAACCGATTGATTAAACTGCCTTGTTTGCCCCGCCACGTAGAGCAGGCCCGCCGTTGTCAGAATCAGTGGCAGTTTAAGTTGGGAAACTGTGGTTTTCATCCAGTACAATCGAATTGAATTGCCCTCGGTCGCGTAACCGGAGCACGTGGGGCATCAGGCAAACAGCGCCCGAACCGTCTTGTTATTTTCCTGGTAACTGGCCAGCATGGGCTGACCGGTCGGAACGGCTCCTTCAATTTGCAGCCAGCCCGAATACTGTATGTCGTCTAAGGTCTGCCGAACTTTCGCCAGATCAACCTTACCCTTACCGAGCAGGTAACCATTTTCTTTTAGGTGAATTTCGCAGATTTGGTCTTTTCCCAAGTCGCGCATCTCCCGGAAAATATCGTAACCCATCACCGACGCATTGCAAACGTCGTAGTAAACTTTAACGGCCGGCGAACCCACCGCGTTGAGAATGGCCAAGTGCGCCGGGGCCGACAGCCACGATTCGATACCCAGCACCACGCCCGCCCGTTCGGCTTTCGGAGCCACCGCCTTGAGCCGATCCACGACTACCTGCTGACCTTTGGCATGATTTCGCAAATCATTTTTGTTAAAAAACGCCAGCAGAACGTTGCTTACTCCTAAGGCTTTGGCAACGTCGACGCTATCGTGCACCCAGGCTTCGGTACGGGGATCGGATTTATAAGGAATATCGTTCAGCAGTCCAATGGCCAGCCCGCCGATCTGAACACCCGCTTGCCGGGCGGCTTCTTGGTACGCCTGCCGCTTGTCGGGCCGACGCAGGTGGTCGTGGTCGGCGGCCGTGTTCAGGCTGATCTGCACCCCGTCTAACCCAATCTGTTTGGCAACGGCGAAGGTATTTACGTCGCCCGCCGGTCCAATCGACCAATCGCAGGCTCCAACGTTGAACCGGGTCTTCGCCGGATCGGTGCGCGCGTGAGCCGGATAAGCAAACGCAGAAATTCCAGCACCTAAAGCGTAACGAAGTACGGCGCGACGGTTCATAAATCGTAATTTTGGTAACGGTTTATCAAAACTACGGATAAGAA
>CAXUEB010000300.1:5592-6826 GCA_964249775.1 uncultured Spirosoma sp. | reverse complement strand
GGAATTTGCCCAACTGAATTTGGTTGTACGCACCCGTACCGCCCAGCGTCGCGAGCGTACTCGAAAACTGCGCCGACCGAAAATCCTTTAGGTCGTAGAGCGACGTACCGCCGAAGCTGGTTCCGCCGAACAGAATCTGGTCGTTCTTAAAATTTGTTGGCTTCAGCACCACCCGGACGCCGTTGCGCAGCGTCCACTCCGTTACGCCGATTTCTTTAATCTCTTTCGCGTTGGCCACGGGCGACGGGGTCGGGGGCGTCGCTACCAACGGCGCATCCAGGGTTTTGTCTTCGTAGGCGGTCAAGCCCTTGCCCGCGTTGTCGACGTAGCCGATAATCTGCTCAACGGTTGGCAATTTGGCCTTATCTTTTTCCGGGGCCATGACAATGACGGCCCGGTTTTCGTTGCGGATAAACTGGTCGACCAGGGCGTTAACTTCGGCCAACGTAATACCCGCCTGCGTTTTTTTCAAGAAATCAAAGTAAAACTCGATGCTCGTGTACGGCTCGTTGTCCGTGAAGTTTTGCACGTATTCGTTCACAAAGTTGGCGGAGCGGGTTTTGTCGCGTTCGCTGTAGCTCTGCTCCACGTTCGTGTAAAATTCCTGCTTGGCGCGGGCGAGTTCGGTGGGTGTAAAGCCAAACTGCTTTACGCGGGCGTTTTCGTCCAGCACCGCCCGGATGGCCCGTTCAACGTTACCTTCCTTCGCGACGGCAATGGAGGAGAAGGCGTCTACGTTGCCCAGAAAATCACTGTAGTTGCTGTACCCCCCCAGAAAGGGCGGGTTGGCCTGCTGCGTCAGTTCCTGGATGCGGTTGCCGAGCATGGTGTTGAACAGACCCCGTTTAATGCTTTCGCGTAGATCGTTCAACGTTCTTTCCTTGATTTCGGGCCGTTTGTAGATCACCTGCACGACCGTATTCGGCTGCTCCGGGTCGGTCACGATCATGACCTTCGTATCCTTATGCGCCGGGATGTCGTACTCCGCGCGGGGTTTGGGATTCTTAACGACGGGAACACGACCGAATTTTTCACGGATGATGCCCTCAACTTCCGTTACGTTGAAATCACCCACAGCGATGACTGCCATCAGGTCGGGCCGGTACCAGTCCTGGTAGAACTGCCGCAGCGTTTCGACGTTAAAGGTTTTCAACACGTCTTCGGTCCCGATGGGCAGGCGGCTGGCGTAACGGGAGTTGTTCAAGAGCACCGGAAAATACTGATCGCGCATCCG
>CAXUEB010000300.1:0-5582 GCA_964249775.1 uncultured Spirosoma sp. | reverse complement strand
CGCGACCCAACCGACGCTCTTCCAGCACGACGCCCCGTTCCTTCTCTACTTCGGCCGGGTCGATGGTCGCGTTGTGCGCCCAATCTTCCAGAATCTGAAACGCCTGCCGAAATACGTTGACCGAATCAGTCGGCACGGGCAGTTGGTACACCGTTTCGTCGAAGCCCGTGTAGGCGTTCAGATCGGCCCCGAAGCGAACGCCCGACGATTGCAGGAAATTGACCAGTTCATTTTTAGGGAAATTCTTGGTGCCGTTAAACTCCATGTGTTCCATGAAGTGCGCCAGCCCCTGCTGATTGTCGTTCTCCAGCACCGACCCCGCCCGAATGACCAACCGTAGTTCGGCGCGGTTTTTGGGTTCTTCGTTTTTACGGATGTAATACGTCAAGCCGTTCGGCAGCTTTCCCACCTTCACGGCCGGGTCGAGCGGAATGGGGCTGTTCAAACTGGCGCTCGTAGCCGGTGTCTTCGCGGATGGAGACATCGTTTTCTTAGTGGTCCGAGTATTGGCGGCTGGTTGCGCAATGAGTAACGAAGCACTGAGCAACAGACTCAGGCAAAGCGAGAAACGTACCATTCGGTCGTTTGGGATTGAATTGTGCAATTGGAATCAGGGTATGAACGAATAACGCGCCGGATAGACGAATCGTTTAGCGTTTCCAAACCAAAAGAACGGCCACGGCTACCGACGCCAGCACCGCTAACCAACAAATGACAATTACCCACCGCATGGGTATCTCCCACATAGGCGCGTGGAAATAGTCGACTTGCGTCGGTATCATCTCCCCGACCTGATTTCGATCGCAGAAATCGTCCCAGCCGGCGTAATCGGCAAACTGAGCGAGCGCGTCCAGTAGGGCGGGCGTAACATCGGCCGACGAGCGCCAGAACTGCTCCAGTTCATGTGCTTCAACCCATTGGTTAGTGTGTCCCAGCACTCGTTCACTCAACTGCACGAAGTCGCGAGGCCGCCAGTGCACCGACGGCTCCCAACGCAGAATGCGTTCGACTTGGTATTTGAGGTCATCGGAGTGCATGGGCAAGGGAAAGGCTATAGATAGGTGTAGGGTGTAAGTAATCTCAATGGCGGCACTTACACCCATCTACACTCTACACCTGTTTACACCTTGATTATAATCCTTCTTTTATACATCACCCACAAAATCACCGCCCAGATCAGCACAAACGTCACCGCACCCGCCAGCGACGCGTTCTTTGGGTCAGCAAACGGGGGCGTGATAAACGTCTGGTACAGGTAAGTGCGCAGATCGACGCTTGTTCCGTCGCCAGTACTAACTTTGATTAGGCTCATCACGCGCGGAATTAAACCCGACAGGAAAAAGACCGTAATGGCATTAACACCAAACGCCACGAACGGCAAAACGCCCCTTCTGAACTGTTTTACGTCAATCAACCAGTAGCACAGCGCCAGCCCCAACATCGCCAAGCCACCCGCCAGCAGCACGTACGAACTGGTCCAGATTGGTTTGTTAATGGGAAAGAAACCGTTCCAAATTAGGCCGGCCAGCGTTGTCAGGCACCCGGCCGCAAAAAGCCAGGCTACTTTTTCGGCCGCGTTTCGATTGCTCCGCAGCCACCGACCCGCCAGCAGCCCCAAGATGCCCGTACCGATGGCGGGCAGGGTACTGAGTATACCTTCCGGGTCCCAGGTCTTGGCCGGTTTGTAGACGTGAGCAGGCGTCAGAATGGTTTTGTCGAGCCAGGCCGCCAGGTTAGTTTCGGGTTCGAGGTTGGCGTAGCCCACGCCCGGCACAGGAACACCGGTGAGCAGTAGCCAGTAACCCACCAGCAGCGCGGTTAAGACGTAGCCTTGTTGGCGGGGCGTTGTGCTCAGAAACAGCAGCGAGCAGGCCAAATACACCAGAGCAATCCGTTGTAGAACGCCCAAAATACGAACCGTTGTGATGTCGAACTTAGGAAAGAAGTTGAGAAATAACCCCAGCGTGAACAGCGTTACGCTCCGGCGGATTACTTTACGCGTCACCGTTCCTTGCCCTTCCGTCCTCTTTTGAACATCCAAGGCAAACGTAATGGATACGCCAACGATGAACAGAAAGAACGGAAAAATTAAATCCGTGGGCGTCCAGCCGTGCCAGGCCGCGTGTTTGAGGGGTGCGTAGACGTAGCTCCAGTCGCCGGGGTTGTTTACCAGGATCATGGCTGCGACGGTCAGGCCGCGAAAGGCGTCCAACGAAAGCAGGCGTTCGGTTCGGAGCGATTGAATCATTGAGCCATTCGGCTGGGCAAGGGTGGTTTGCATAGGGTGTTCGGACGAGAACCGTAAGTTCCGCCGAAAAGTAGGTAAAACCAAACTACGTCGGGGCAACGTAAACAAAACCGGCCTTATCTTTAGTTTAACAGACTGGTGACTCGGCAACCGCTCCGACCGGAGCGATTCGCTAAGTCATTCGTTCACTACCTACTCAACATGTTTATTATGCGCACATCCTTCGTTCGTTGTTTGTTGCTGTCCGCCACCGTCGCGCTGGCATCCTGCTCGCGGAATCCCGTCACCGGTAAGCGGCAAGTCATCTTGATGTCAAAGGAGCAAGAAATTGCTCTTGGTCAGCAGTCGCACCCGTCGGTCGTTAGTTCAATGGGGTTGTATGAGGACAAAAATTTAGTTGATTTCATCAATGAGAAAGGCAAGGCGATGGCCCGCATCTCGCACCGTCCCGATTTGCCCTACCAGTTTTACATCGTTGACTCGCCGGTCGTGAACGCCTTTGCCGTACCGGGCGGCTACGTGTACTTCACGCGGGGCATTATGGCCCACTTCAACAACGAAGCGGAATTTGCCGGCGTTTTAGGGCACGAGATTGGGCACATCACGGCGCAGCACTCGGCCCGTCAGCAAACGACACAGTTGGCCAGCACCATTGCGCTCATCGGCGGTGCCGTGTTAGCCCCGGACGTGGTTGGTCAGAATCTCGAAGGTCTCCAGCAGGGCTTAGGCGTTTTTCTGCTCAAGTACAGCCGCGACCACGAGTCCGAATCCGACAAACTGGGGGTAGAATATTCAAGCAAGATCGGCTACGACGCCAATCAGATGGCCAACTTCTTCGGGACGATGAAGCGCATCACCGACAACTCTGGGCAGTCGATCCCGGAGTTTTTGTCAACCCACCCCGATCCGGGCAACCGCCTGAACCGAGTGCGCGAACTCGCCAAAGACTACCAGACCAAAAACCCCGCGCAGTACCAAATCGACCGGGAAAACTACCTGCGCCGGATTGACGGTATTCTCTACGGCGAAGACCCCAAGCAAGGCTTCGTTGAGAATAATATGTTTTACCACCCCGAGCTGCGGTTCCAGTTTCCGGTGCCCAACGGCTGGCAGCACCAAAACTCGCCGTCGCAGTTTCAGATGGGACCGAAAGAAGGCAAGTCGGCGATGATTTTGATGCTGGCTAAAGGCAATTCACTGGACGAAGCCGCGCAGACGATGATAAACGAGCTAAAACTAACCGTACAAGAAAACACCCGTACGACCATCAACGGCCTGCCGGCGTTAGTTATCATTTCGCGTCAGCAGCAACAACAGCAGCAGGGGCAACAACAGCAACAAACGGCCCAGAATACGCTTCAGATTGGTACGCACTTGATTCAGTACAACAACGCCGTGTACGCCCTGCACGGTCTGGCGACGGTGGCCGATTTCAATGGACAGTTCAACACCTTTCAGCGCGTGGCGTCCGGCTTCCGCGCCCTCACCGATTCCGACAAGTTGAACCGCCAACCGGAGCGCGTTCGCATCAAAGCCGCCCCCCGCGACGGCACCTTCGCCGACGTCGTGACTGCGCTCGGTATACCCGCCAACCGCGTCGAAGAGCTGGGCGTTCTGAACAGTTTAAAGAAAGACGACCGCGTCACGCGAGGTTCACTGGTTAAGGTGTTGGGTCGGTAAAGCGTGCGATTAAGAGCACTGGGACCAATCCCGGTGTTCTATTCATCCTTTAAAGACCACATGCAGCTTCTTTTCCAAATCTTTTTCCAACTTCGCCAAGCCTTCGGCGTTGGGCAAGTAGGTTAGCGCCCGGTGGTGACGCAGGTCAAACGGAATATCGCCAACCGACTGCGTAATCGGAATGACAATCTTACCGAGCGTGTGGGCGACGCCGGTTTCGTAGAACACGTTCGGGTTCCGGTCGGTGAAGTCGGTGATAACGGCGCGTGACGTAAAAATTAGATCAAACACGTCCTGAATCAGAATACTATTGTCCCAGATGTCGTCGGCGCGTTTGCAGTCAATGCCCAGCCGCCCGCAGACGTTGCGGATGGCCGTGTACGTGCCCGCAAACCGGCTTTCAAACGGCATCATCACGGATAGGACATTGGTTTCAACCGGTTTATCGGGAACGCGAAACACATCGGGCGCGAACGTCAAGACGCGCTCCGGCTGTCGCGTCTGAACGGTCGAAATAAACTCCGGCGTTAGCACAACTGGGTGTTTTTTAACAGCGGCCCGGCGAATCTCAACGTAGCGCTCAATTTCGTGCAGATTGGCGGGGCTGTTGCCCACAATCTTCGACAACACCTGCATACTGTTGCCGTCGTAATCTTCGTCCCGAAAATCGAGGCTGCGCAACAGCCGGGGGTGGTCTTCGAGCAGTTCGACACTGTCGGTGAGGTGAGCAATCTTAAACCAGTCGGATTTAGTGAACTGTTCGCGGATAAACTCGTGCAGAGCAAACAGTCGGGCGGTTCGTTGTTTGTTTTGTCTCGTCATTGGTTAGGAAGGGTTGATAAAGCGATGGGACGAATATAATACAACTATTATATAGTGATGCAATAGTATCAAATTTTTGTATTACAACAGATACACGCATGTGGTTTTGTTAAAATAAAAAAGCCGTTCCTGTACAGGAACGGCTTTTTCGTATACTACCCAGCGTCAGAATCGCCAGCGGACAAACGCTTCCATGGCTTCGTACTCGGCCAAACCCAACCGGTTATATAAACCGGCCGTTGCGCGGTTGCGTTCTTCGGCCCGCTGCCAGAACTCGCGCGAGTCGGTACCCTGGTAAACGACGCCGTCCTTTTGCGACTGATGTTTGAAGATACCGAGTCGTTTCCGCATCACCTGATCAGGCGACATGGGTACGGCCATTTCAATTTCGTGAATGTCCCACTCGGCCCAGGCCCCGCGGTAAAGCCACACCCAGCAGTCTTTCATAAAGTTTTCCGGGCGGTCGGAAGGCCCGGTCCGGCGTTCCGGCATCCCCGCCGATGCGGTCGCGGGCGACTGTTTTAGACGACGAACGGCCTCCAGCACGGCGTCTAAGCACACTTTGTGCGTACCGTGCGGGTCAGCCAAATCGCCGGCCGCATAAATCTGATGCGGCTTAATCTCTTCGATCAGGGCCATTGTAATCTTAATGTCTTCTTCACTCAAGGGCTTCTTGGCTACCGTGCCAGTCTCATAGAACGGCATATTTAGGAAGTGCGCGTTCTCAACCGGAATACCCACGAACCGGCACGTTGATTTAGCTTCGCCCATGCGGATCAAGCCTTTTACATAGCGCACCTCGGCGGTGTCCATCTGACTATCGTTCTTCTCG
>CAXUEB010000299.1:3694-6850 GCA_964249775.1 uncultured Spirosoma sp. | reverse complement strand
GTTATTACGCTCGTCACGTGTTACCAGAA
This sequence comes from uncultured Spirosoma sp., assembly GCA_964249775.1. Lineage (GTDB taxonomy): Bacteria > Bacteroidota > Bacteroidia > Cytophagales > Spirosomataceae > Spirosoma. Next base: position 6,821 of record CAXUEB010000299.1, on the reverse strand, counting down.
AGCTAATCAGGAAATACCGCGCGACGAAGCCGATGCCGAACAAGGTTTCCTATTCGATCAGGGTGTGAGTGTGTTCCTGAGTTACGCCTTTTCGATGGCTCTGCTGACAGCCATTATCTTTTTTGTGATTTCGATGGTCATGAAAAATTTCAGCAAAAACGCCAAACACCGGCCTATGCTCTGGCCATCCCGTTAACGTACAGACGCCTATTTGCGTCTCCTCCTGACCGGACGGTTTGGTTTTGCTGACGCACAGGAGACGCAACTATGTGTTTCTACAACCCTAAAAAACTATGCCAAAACTATTTGTCTTCGCCATTGGCGGAACCGGCTCGCGGGTGCTCAAAGCCCTCACGTTTTTGCTGGCGTCGGGCGTGAAACTCAATAACACCGATGAGGTAATTCCCATCGTACTCGACCCACACGCCACCAACGATGACCTGCTGCGCACTAAAGATTTGCTGCGGGAGTACGGTAACATCCGGGCGGGACTGCAAACCAAGCCAACCGAAGGATTCTTCGGTACGGAAATAAAAACGCTCAACCGGGCCATCGGTGGTAATGCGACCATTGCCGACACGTACGTGTTTGAGCTGCAGGGCGTTCAGCAAGAGAAATTCAAGGATTATATTAATTACGAAGGGCTTGACGCACCCAACAAAGCGATGGCCAGTCTGCTGTTTTCGGACGAAAATCTGGAAACCAAGATGGACATCGGCTTCGTAGGAAATCCCAACATTGGCAGCACGGTTCTGAATCAGTTTCGGTACTCCGACGTGTTTCAGGCGTTTGCCGAGAATTTCGGGGCCAACGACCGGATATTTATTGTCAGCTCAATTTTTGGCGGCACGGGTGCGGCTGGCTTTCCCATCCTGCTCAAGAACATCCGGGGAGCGCAGGCCATTGGTCAGATTCCAAACCCGGCGTTTCTGACCAATGCTAAAATCGGGGCCGTAACGGTGATGCCGTATTTCAGCCTGACTACCAGCGACAATAAACTGATCGACCCGGCGTCGTTTATTGCCAAAACCAAAGCTGCACTCGACTATTACCAGAAAGGCGTGAACCCGTCGGTCAACGCGCTTTATTACATCGGCGACGACCAGACGAAAGCCTACGCGTACGACCCCGGCGCGGGCGGGCAGAAAAACGAAGCCCACTTCGTAGAGATGGCGTCGGCGCTGGCTATTGTCGATTTTATGAACACGCCGGATGGTAGTCTCGCCGTTGCTAACGGCCGTCCGACGAACCCGGTTTACAAAGAATTTGGAATTGAGCAGGACGGTACGGCGCTCCAGTTGGGTAACCTTGCCGGGGCCACCAAGCAACTTATCAGCCTGCCGCTGTCCAAAATGGCCCTGTTCAGCACCTACCTGAGTCAGCGTCTTCGCACGGCGGCTGGCACGGTGCAATGGTCGAAAGCCAACCCGCCCATTTCGACGTCGTTTCTGAATTCGCAGTTTTTTAACAGCGTCAAAAACTTCGATGCGGGGTTCCGGCAGTGGCTGTCGGAGATGGGGGCCAACAAGCGCTCGTTTGCGCCGTTCCTGCTCGACGCGGGCAACCTGGGTCAGACGGTGCGGGGCTTCGAGCCGAAGAAGAAAGGTATCTTTGGGGGTGAATCGGACGTGAAACTCGACATCGTAGACGACTTCGACCAAACGCTCAACAAAACCGCCGAAGGCAAGGCCTACGTCAGCGAAGCTGACAAATTCGTCCAACTTTTCAACGAAGGCACCGACCGGTTCGTCCGCGAACGACTGCCGAAGGTGACCGACTATTAAATTATGCCCACAACACTTAGCTTACATAACCCCACGCCGGGGCTGCACTGGTACGTCAGCAAACCGCTCGGTACGGACCAGATTGCGGCCATCCGCGATCCGCAAGGTGGCCAGACTGTGAAGCAGCCAACGTCCATTCCGAGTCCGTTTGCGCGGATGGATTTGGTGCGGTCGGCGTTCCTGAACCTGTCGCTCAAACCCGACCTCGGCGGCACCGTCAACGATCAGCGCATCGTGTCGGACTGCCTCGACGTGGGCGAATTATTTTTCAACTACGACAAGCTCAAAACGTTCGTCACCATCACGCCCTTCGACGTCCGCACCGACCTCGACCGGATGCGGAATTCGGGCAATTTAGGTCACAAACGGCTCGGCGACGCCCTGAAACTGTTTCTGGATCAGGACGCGGCCGAGTACAACTTTGGCGCCATCAACCGGCTGTTCGTGCTCAGCTACCGGGGCCGGGTGGTGGGCGGCACGTCGCCCAAGACGCTGTTCTTCTCATCGGGCAACGACCTGAGCTGGGTCGACGTGTCGATGGGCAACGACCGGCTGTTCGACCAGTCGGTGTGCCCGCTGCACCAGCGCGACATCGAATACCAGAAGTTCTGGTACGCGATCAAACTGTTCATGCCCGATTTTCGCACCCGTTTCCGCGAAGTCGATGATTACCTGAACCGGAGCAAGGCGCTGCTGCAGCAGCAGAACCCGGCCATGTTCTACGAGCACATTGAATCCCAGAACGGCCAGCCACTGCTGACCCGCGAGAAATTCGATCAGGACTTTGACGAGTTGACCACCGGGCCGGGCGACGTGGTGGAGGTGCTGGGATTTGCGTTGCGTAAGAAGAAGTCCGACGCCCGCGCCATTGATACGGTTAGCGACTTTATCATTAAATCGGATAAGTACGCCCGGCTCAACCAAGGGAAGCCGCGCCCGATGGCGCTGCAGAATCGCTTTTTCCGGCAATTTACCTACGTACCTCAGGCGCAGTGGAACCCTAACACGCCCGTGCCCTACGTAGCCCGCGAGTCGTGGCGCGACAACCAGCGTCCCCTGCCCGGTCAGCCGGGGAACTATCCGTGGCTGACGGTCAGCGATTTGCTGGAGCCGTACCTCGTGCGCCTGCCGTACCCGACCGACCGGGGGCGTTTCTTCGACGGCAATCTGCAATCGTCAGCATCCGAAAAAGGCTTTCTGCTGCCGCTGAAGAAGGATTTCTTTGACTTTTTCGACGTAGACGATCTGCTGACGGGCCGCGTTCGGCTAAAGATGACACCCCAGGGCGGGGGCGTTCTGGTGACGCTCGACATTCCCGTGACGGCTCCCAACCAGCCGGGTAA
>CAXUEB010000299.1:3148-3684 GCA_964249775.1 uncultured Spirosoma sp. | reverse complement strand
GGTAATCAGTTTGTGACCTTTGAGCGGGTCTATGCCCAGGCCATCGGACCCCAGAACGCCACCGCACCCAACGAAGCGACCAACGAGGGCATCATCGTCGAAAACTCGTTTACGGTCAACATTTATCCCTTCGTGCGGTCGGGCAGCGTGACCGTCCCCGCCGACTACCGGGTGCAGTTGATTGAATCGGGTTTCGATAGCCAGAATACGTACGAACTGACGTATTACCGGCAGCAGACCAACGCCCCCGTGGCGGCCGAGTCGAAGCACCAGCGGACGGTTCGCCAGCAAAACACCGACGGGTCGAGCGTGTACTACGTCATGCGTGAGGAGTTCGACTACCTGCAAACCAACATCCGCGCCGACGGCCGTGACCTGCACGGCATCCTGATTCCGCGCTGGCAACGCTACGACGGGGGCAGTAAGGTGTTCGAGTTCTCGGTGGATTTCGGGACGACCAACACCCACGTCGAATACAAAGTAGACGGCGGGGCACCCCGACCCTTCGACGTGGCCGAAACTACCCCCCAGGTGGC
>CAXUEB010000299.1:0-3138 GCA_964249775.1 uncultured Spirosoma sp. | reverse complement strand
GTACAACCCGGCCCTGTTCGAGTTGTTTTTGCTGTACGACCTGGAATTCGTGCCGCCGACCATCGGCCCTGGTCGGCCGGACAACTTCCCGACGCGCACGGCCATTGCCGAGCCGATGAACCTGAGTTACAACCAGCAGACGCAGGCTCTTGCCGACTTCAACATCCCGTTCTACGTGGAGCGGCAACCGGCGGGGTCGAACCGCATCACCACCAACCTGAAATGGGCCAAAAGCAGCGACCAGACCGAACGGCGCGTGGAGGCATTTCTGGAGGAATTACTGATGCTTATCAAGAATAAAGTGCTGACCGAAGGCGGTAATCTGGCCCAGACGACGGTGTACTGGTTTTTTCCGGCCAGCATGAGTCCCGGCCGCGTTGGTCAGCTCCGCGCCGACTGGCAATTGCTCTACGAACGCTACATCGGCGGGTCGGCGGGTCGGCTGCGCGAAGTGTCGGAGTCGGTAGCGCCGTTTTATTACTACAAGCAGAACCCTACGCTGAGCGCATCGGCCCGGCCGGTGATCAACGTGGACATTGGGGGTGGAACCTCCGACGTGGTGATTTACGAACGCAACGAACCCAAATTGCTGACCTCGTTCCGGTTTGCGGGCAATGCCATCTACGGCGACGCTTTCAGCGAGTACGGTGCGGCCAGTCACAACGGATTCGTGCGCAAATACGCCGATAAAATTCAGACCCTGTTAGACAGTCAGAGTCTGGGTAACCTGAGCGATAATAACCGGCGCATCTTGGACACGAACCGCTCCGACGACATCATGGCGTTCTGGTTTTCGATTGAGCGCAGCAACGACGTGAAGGCCAAAAGTATGCTGTCGTTTAACGGTATGCTGTCGAAAGACGAGGACTTGAAAGTGGTGTTCGTGTTGTTCTACGTAGCCCTGCTGTACCACATTGCACGGCTAATGAAGCACCGGGGCATTGGCCTGCCGGGGGCGCTGACGTTTAGCGGTACGGGGTCTAAAGTGCTGACCATCATCAGTGCCGACGATGCTATGCTGGGTAAGTTGGCGCGGGTGATCTTCGAGAAAGTATACGAGCAGGAGTACGGTACGAGCGGCCTGACGTTGTTCTATGAAAAACGTGGGCCGAAAGAGGTGACCTGCAAAGGGGCGCTGATGCAGCCCGCCAACAGCCGCCCGGTCGATACCGAAGCGATTAGCTATGTGTACCCGGCCACGTTCAACGATGAATTGCCGATGCTGACCTATACCGATCTGCGCAAGCCGGAAGTGGTGGATTCGCTGCTGAAAGAAACCAACGCGTTCATCGACTTCTTCTTCGCGCTCAATCAGCAGTTCAGTTTCGCCCGGAATCTGAACGTGTCGTCGCGGTCATTAGTCGTAGCGCAGCAGGAGCTGCGAACGCATCTCGATACGTCGCTGATGGACGGTATTCAGCGGAAGGAGAGCGATCTGGTAGCCGAGTTCAGCGGTATGGCCGACGCGCTGGGCGCACCGATTGAAGAAACGCTGTTTTTTTACCCATTGATTGGGGCCATCAACAAATTGGCGAACGCGCTGGCGTGATTTTGTCTTCTCCGCTAAGGCGGTGGGAACCGTAAACTAACCGGCTCATCTCTATCAGCCTACCGCTTTAGCGTTGGGTAACCGATGTATGAAACAAACTATTGCATTCCTCATCGCTTTGACCCGTTTCGCAACGTCCCTGTTAGCGCAAACGCCGAATATGAATCAGGCGGCTGTCGACACGCTAACGAAGGACGTGGCCACGCTCGTGCTCGCCGTTGGGGTTAAGCTGGACGAACTGAGTCGCCTGAAAAACACCGCCCGGTTTCAGGCTATGTCGCCCGGTGACGCCAACGCGGCCATTCGGCAGGAGTTAACCCGGTTCTACGGCCGCTACAAAAAGGACAAAAACTACGGCGTCCCGCTTGCTCCCGAGGTTCAGGCACAGATGCTGGCAAAAATTGACCGAATTGTGCCGCCCAATGCGCTTCAGCCACCATCCAGCCCGAATGAGCCTGCCAGTGGGCAGACCGAACAGGCTATGGTGCGAAAGTCGACCGAACCCGGATGCGTACGATCCGCCACAACCGGAACAACAGTCAGTGAGTGAAGCAACGAAGCCGCCGACTGCCGAAACTCCGGCGACCCCGCCCGTCGTCAGTCCCGTCGCGCCAACACCCATCGTGCCAAACCAGGATAAGCCTGCCGAACCGGCAGCGGCTCCCGAACCGGTTTTCGCTCCAGCTCCGCCAGTAAAACCCTCTTCGGCCCGTGACGCGGTCTTTTACTTTCCGCCCCCGGACCCGAACGGACAGTTCGATAATGCCCACCAGGCCGAAGTGCTCTCGCCCGAATCCGCTTACCGGTTCAGTACCAAGGCCGAGACCCCCAATCTGGCAACGTTTCGGTTTGAGGCCGAGCCGGGCCGCGTAGCGCGGTTTCTCACCTACCGCAATTACATGATTGAACCCGCCTGCGACAGCGAAAACAGTTTTTCGTCGACCTACACCCGCATCATCAACCAGCGCGACGGTGAGGCTGTCCTCGAAAACGGAACCTGGCGGGTAAAAACAAAAGCCCTGATTCGGTATGAATAGACACCCGCGTCGGATAGATGTCGACACGTACTCAAGACACCACCCATGATTGTTCGATGCCTCTTAATCAGTAGTTTAGTCATGGTACTGCTGTACCTCTCCGGCTGTTCGGGCTGCTCCCGGTCGGGGAGCCATCAGCCGCGCCGGAGTAAACGTACCACCGCCGATCAGCGAGCGGAGCGCCCCGCCCCGGCACCCGCTGATACGCTCAGTGTGGCCGCTAAACCCGTGCTTAAACAAATTGGCGACGGCCCCACGGAAGTAGCGATGGAGCGCGACAACGGCGTTTACAAAGTACCCGTTACGGTCAATGGAGTGTCTATGCGGGAGCGAGCCTGATTTCGATGTCGGCGACCGAAGCCGAACGAATGTACGAACAGGGGGCTATCACCAAGGCCGACATCATTGGCCGATCAAGGTTTCAAGATGCAACCGGGGCCATCTCGCCGGGCGCGGTCGTGCGGTTGAAGTCAGTGCAGATTGGCGACCGGGTACTCGAAAACGTCCGGGCCAACATCGTCAGTGGCTCAAAAGCCCCGTTGCTGCTGGGGC
>CAXUEB010000298.1:1611-6860 GCA_964249775.1 uncultured Spirosoma sp. | reverse complement strand
TGACAATACCCAACGAACTATCTTTCACTAATTTCACCCAAGTGCGGTACTTGGCGTACCATTGCATTTGCTTAGAATACAATCCTTTGGTGTAGTGGGCGTACAGGAACGGGTGCAGCGCAATCGAGATGCCCCGCTCGTTTTGTTTAGTCAGGATGTAATCCAGATTACCTTCGATTACGTCCGTCACCAACACGCTGGCCTGAATGCTGCCCGTTCCTCCGCAGGTTGGGCACACCTCGCGGGTAACGATGTTCATTTCGGGCCGAACGCGCTGTCGGGTGATTTGCATCAACCCAAACTTGGTCAGCGGTAAGATTGTAAACTTCGACCGGTCCGGCTTCATTTCGTCGCGCATGATGTCTTGCAAGAGCTTTTTGTTCTCTGCCTTCTTCATGTCAATGAAATCGACGACAATGATGCCACCCATGTCCCGGAGCCGAAGCTGCCGGGCAATTTCTTTAGCCGCTTCCCGGTTTACGCTGATGGCCGTGGCTTCCTGATCTTCTTCCGAGTTCGACTTGTTGCCGCTGTTGACGTCGATAACGTGCAGGGCTTCGGTGTGCTCAATAATCAGGTAGCCCCCGCCGGGCAAGCTAACCGAGCGCCCAAACAACGACTTGATCTGCTTTTCAAGACCCAGTGCTTCAAACACCTTGGCCTTACCACTGTACAGCTTAACAATCTTTTCCTTGTCGGGCGCTATCGTGTGGATATACGTGCGAATGTCGTCGAAGGATTCCTTAGTGTCGACGGTAATGCTCTCGAAGGATTCGTTGAGCATGTCGCGCAGGATAGACGAAGCCCGGTTCATCTCACCCAGTACGCGATCGCGGGGTTTTGCATCGGCCAGGGTGTTAACGGCCTGCTCCCACTTGGCTAACGAGTGCTGGAGATCGCGGTCAAGTTCTTCAACGTCTTTGTCCTGTGCTACGGTTCGAACAATAACGCCAAAGTTTTGGGGCTTCAGCGACGCCATCAAGCGCAGCAAGCGTGACCGCTCGGCCCGGTCGGTTATTTTCTTGGACAGATTGACGCCGTCCGAGAAAGGCACGAGAACTAAATAACGGCCCGCGATCGAAATGTCGCAGGAAAGGCGTGGACCTTTGGTCGAGATGGGTTCTTTAACCACCTGAACCAGAATGGGGGCGTTTTTCGTCAGTACCTTATCGATTTTCCCAATTTTTTCGATAGGTGGCTCCAGTTTAAGGCCCGTGAGCCGACCGGTAGTGACGCGCTTGGCGATAATGTCTTTGACCAGCTTATTGAGCGAATTGATATTCGGCCCCAAGTCCTGGTAATGCAAAAATCCGTCTTTCTCGTGCCCAACGTCGACAAAAGCCGCATTGAGACCCGACGACAGTTTTTTGACCGTTCCTAAGTACAGGTCGCCAACGGTAAAGTTGCTGTCTAACTCTTCTTCGTGATACTCCAGCAATCTCTTGTTTTGCAAGAGTGCAATCCGATCACCTTTCTGAGTTGAACTGATCACTAATTCATTACTCACAAGATGAATAGACGGTTAGGATGGCTAACTAAAAAAGAAAGAAGCCACGTTCGGACTTTGCAGACCGGCCGAGGCTTCCCTAAAAATCAGTTTACGGTTTTCCAGTTCGAGGTTTACAATTGTCTGTACGATCCGCTAACGTCGTTTACGAGAACTTTAAACCCCAAACACGAACCACGAACTACTTTTTCTTGTGCCGGTTCTTTCTAAGCCGTTTCTTTCGCTTGTGCGTGGCAATCTTGTGCCGTTTCCGTTTTTTACCGCAAGGCATAATTTGATTGTGTTTAATGGTTGAAAATTCGCGTCGGCCAGCCAATCGGCTACCGTATTCTGTTGTTTAGCGTTCGGACGGATTCCGTTGCGAGTCAACGCAGCAACGACCCCACAGCCTGACTTACTTGAGCCGCTCTTCGTATTCGCGCACGGCCGCCAGAATCTGAGGGTCTTTCTCCTGCTGCTTGACCCGCGCCAAGACTTGTTTGGCTTCCGCCTTCTGACCGGCTTCAGCTAAGCTTACGCCCAGATAAAACTGCGCCTTTCGGCTCGCGGGGTTGGTAACCAAAATTTGCCGAAATCGCTCGATGGCCCGTTCGTACTGATTGGATCGCATCGATAATAGGCCTAAGTTGAACAACGCCAGTTCGTTGGTTGGTTCCTCTTCCAGCACTTCCCGCAGCAGCATGATTCCTTGCATGGGCGTTTCCGTGTTGACGTACGTCATGGCCATGTTCGCCTTAGCCGTCAGCAAATTCGGGTTCTTGGCCAGCACCCGCCCGTAATAATCGCGCGTTTTCTGACCCAGGACGGCCGTCTTGCGTTCGTCGACGGCAAACGTATACGCTTCAAAGTACTGATCGCCCGCCCGCAGCAGGTTACGCTCGGTTGGTTGCGCCGTTGCCAGCAACTCCGCATAACGAGCCGCACTGTCGTAACGCGTCACTTCGCGAAATTGAGCAATCAGTTTTTCGCCGGTAACTTCTTTCTGATCCAGTGCGGCCGCAAGAAAGGCCGTCCGCAACGTTTCAATACGCCTTTGTTGCTCCGGTGCCACGGGCTTTTCGTGGATGGCCGAGCGGTCTGGCGTACCGGTGTTGGCGGCAACGTTGAGCGAATCGGCCGTCGGCGTCTGCGTCGTTCGGCCGCCCAGTTGTTTGTTTTCGTTACGCACAACGCCTTTGGGCAGCCAACTCAAGCCTGCCATCAACGCCGTGGCCAGCACGATAACAAGCAACACGTACTTATTCATAGGAGAAAAGTCTATCACAAACGCCCGGAACACCCAATTGGGTGTTCCGGGAATCTAATCTACTCAGCCGAAACTTTGGTTCTGTCGCTGGATTTAACCTGCTCAACGAAAATTTTGGCTGGCTTAAAACTGGGAATAAAGTGTTCGTCAATCACCATGGCGGTGTTTTTCGAAATGTTCCGCGCTACTTTCTTAGCTCTCTTCTTGTTGATAAAGCTGCCGAACCCTCTCACGTAGATGTTCTCTCCTTCGGCCAGCGAGTCTTTCACCACCGAGAAAAACGTTTCCAGAGTGTTGGTTACCTCTGCTTTGTCAATCCCAGTCTTATCGGCGATCTCTGCAATTACGTCTGCTTTCGTCACGACTTCTTAAACTTTAACGTTTACTGTGTTGTTGAAAATTCGGGTGTCAAAAATGGGAGCACAAAGGTAGGGGTTTTCAATAAATTATAAAACTCCATTCAAGCTCATTTCCTGGGTAAAGACTGTTTTTTTGATTTTATTTTGGATTGGCAATCAGACGATAACGTCACCGAAACGCTACTTGCCCCTACGCTCGAACGCTGGTACGAACGTCACAAACGCGACCTGCCTTGGCGGCACACCCGCGACCCGTATCGGATCTGGCTTTCGGAAGTAATCTTGCAACAAACCCGCGTTGCGCAGGGCAAACCTTATTACGAACGCTTCGTAGCGGCCTACCCAACGGTCGAAGACATGGCCCGCGCCGACGACCGCGACCTCTTGCGGCTCTGGCAGGGATTGGGCTATTACTCCCGTGCCCGCAATCTGCACCAAACCGCTCGGTTCATAACGGATCATTTGGCGGGTAAATTCCCCAGTACGTACCACGACCTGCTGAAAATGAAGGGCATCGGTACGTATACAGCCGCGGCCGTTGCGTCGTTCGCCTTTGGTGAGCGGGTGCCGGTTGTCGACGGCAACGTGTACCGGGTACTGGCGCGGGTGTTTGGCATTACGGAAGACATTACAACAACCGGGGCGAAAAAGACATTCGCGACTTTGGCCGGGCGACTCATTCAGCACGCCAACGATCCAGCAACGTATAATCAGGCCGTTATGGAGTTTGGGGCTATTCAGTGCACGCCCGTTGCGCCGGATTGTTTGCTATGCCCACTCCAACAGCAATGTAGGGCTTACTTAACCGGTCGGCAGCACAAATTGCCGGTGAAAGCCAAGAAAGCGCCCGTCCGGGAGCGTTATTTCAATTACCTCGTCTTCCAAAACGACGACCGTGTAGCCTTGCGCGAGCGCGTTAACCGCGACATCTGGCAGAATCTACACGACTTTTACTTGATTGAAACCGACGAGCCTAAGCTGGCCCTTGCGGATTTGCCCTTGCCAAACGCAATCGGAGAACTCGTCCAACAAGGCGTCCTGACAAGCCTGCCAACGGAAACGGTACAGCTTCTTTCCCATCAGCGGGTTCGTGCTCAGTTTTTTCTAATTGACCTGCCTGACAAGATTGCCGGACGGCTACCGATGGACTTACACTGGTATACACGGGCCGAAGCCGATCGGCTGCCCAAGCCACTGCTGGTCACAAACTATTTGGAAGGCCCGCTTGGATAAGTCGGTTTAATTCAGTATCTTTATTTCTTAAATCCCACAATTCTTTCCTAACGTAACACCCAAAAACAAGCTTATGGCAAGCCTTAACAAAGTGATTATTATTGGCAACGTCGGTAACGATCCTGACGTCCGGTACTTGGACGGTGGTTCGGTTGTGGCCAAATTTAGTGTTGCTACCAATGAACGCTACACAACCCGAACGGGCGAACAGGTTGACTCAACGGAGTGGTTTCGGGTAGAAGTTTGGAACGATCAGGCTAAGACAATTGAGAAGTACGTGCGCAAGGGTCAGCAGATCTACGTTGAAGGTCGCCTGCGTACGGAAACGTATACGGATAAGGAAGGAAAAGAACGCTTTTCATTAGGTGTCCGTGCAACTACCTTTCAGTTCTTAGGTGGCCCGAACGACCGTCAGGATGGTGGAACTAACGAGGCACCCGCTCAGCAGGCTGCACCGGCACCCCGTCAACAGACCGCTGCTGCGCCACAGTCCGCGCCAGCTCAACCAGCGCAGGCAACAGCCCCCCAACCGACTCCGGCACCCGCGCAGCCCGCCCAACGTCAGCAAGCGGCCCCTGCACCCCAAACGGCCCCGCGCCAACCGGCCGCTCCCGCGCGCCAACAGCCCCCGCGTCGGGAACCGGACCCGGTATTTGAAAGCAACAGTGGCGACGACGATCTGCCCTTTTAACGTACCGCAGCTCGCTTGTTGAACGAGATTTAACCTACATGGACCTTAGTGATCCCCTCCCTATACAGGTGCTCCCGGTTGTTTCCGACTGGGGCACCTATTTTGATTTATACGGGCCTTATGCGGCCTTACTCCTATTATTGATGGTTTTAGCCGGCTTAGTGTCGGCTTCCGAAGCTGCTTTCTTCTCGCTTTCCCCCGAAGACCGCGCCC
>CAXUEB010000298.1:0-1601 GCA_964249775.1 uncultured Spirosoma sp. | reverse complement strand
AGCCTACCCGGCGAACAACGGATTGCCACGCTACTCGATCGCCCCAAACGGCTGCTGGCTTCGTTAGTCATCTTCAACAACTTGCTCAACATTGCGATTGTCGTTATCGTCACCTACCTAACCTGGCGCTCCTCGGAAGCGTCGCACAATTCGGGTTGGGTGTTGTCGAGCGTCACGTTGATTACGACGCTGATGATTGTGTTGTTCGGGGAAGTTGTGCCGAAAGTATACGCCAGCCAGAATAACCTCAGCGTGGCGCGCCGGACGACTCCCTTGGCGTTGATTGGGCTGGTCTTGTTTCGGCCGTTGTCGGTGCTGTTGGTTAATTTAAGCAACCAAGTCGACAAACGCATTGAGCGCCGGGGCTATAAGTTGTCGGCCGAAGAACTTAGTCAGGCCGTCGAACTGACGGGCGATGACGCGACGCTCGAAGAAAAAGAGATCCTGAAAGGCATCGTTAATTTTGGCAACCTGACGGCCCGGCAGGTTATGCGGGCGCGCTTGGACATTTCGGCCGTTTCCGACGAGATTCCGTTCTCGGAACTAATGAATCAGATCAACGCGTCGGGCTACTCGCGGGTGCCCGTGTACCACGAATCGCTCGATCAGATCGAAGGCATTTTGTACATCAAAGATTTGCTGCCCCACATCCACGAAACCGATCAGTTCCGGTGGCAAACGCTCCCGCGCCCGCCGTTTTTTATTCCGGAAACTAAAAAGGTGGATGATCTGATGGGTGATTTCCAGAAACGGCGGGTGCACATGGCCGTCGTCGTTGACGAGTACGGTGGCACGCGCGGTCTGGTTACGTTGGAAGACATTATCGAAGAAATTTTCGGCGACATCAACGACGAGTTCGACGAAGAAACGCCCTTGGGCTACCGGCGCGAGGATGATCGCACCGTCGTCGTTGAAGGCAAAGTGCCCCTGACGGACGTGTGTCGGGTGCTGAACGTGGAGTCAGCCACGTTTGAAGCCATGCAGGGCGGTAGTGAGTCGCTCGGTGGGTTACTGCTGGAATTGTTTAGCCGGTTGCCAAAAGCAGGCGAAGAAACGACCTACGCCGGGTTTTTATTCCACGTTCTATCGGCCGATGACAAACGCATTCATGAAGTGCGCATCATTCGGGTAGCGTAACGCCCTCACCAGCGCGGCTTGTTGCGAAAACACGCTATTACCCATTATTTTTTGGTATTTTTAGCCGCTCAATTTGCTAAGTCTCCCATGACTAATCTGCTTTCCAAACTCAAGTCCGTAGCCAAACGGACCCTTCGGCCCGACCAACCGGCCCCCATCGTTACGGAGTTCGACGCCCAATCGCTGCCTTGGATTGACAAACCCGACGCCGATATCGACGCTTTTGTGGCGCAGTTCGGTCGTAACCGAGACCTTCCTTACGACTTAGCCGAAAAAATGCGCTTCTGGCGCGCGAACGGCTACGTGATTCTGGAGCAGGCCATCCAAACCGAGTGGCTCGATCAGCTTTGGCGCGAAGTAGACGACATGATTAACCACCACGAACGCTACGCCACGGAAGTCAGAATCGACTTGCCGGAGTACCGCGCGAATCCGGTACAACCCGTGAAAGACGTACCCAAAGA
>CAXUEB010000297.1:4345-6870 GCA_964249775.1 uncultured Spirosoma sp. | reverse complement strand
AAGCCGACCTTGTTAGCCTGGGGCATCAGGGCGTCGAACCGGTCGATGAACGCTGGCATCTGAGCCGGTTGCTGGACAATAGCCGCGTCGGAGAAATTGAACACAACAACGTGAACAAATAACTCCCAACTGGCAATGTAGACGACGGTGATGCCCAAAAACCACGGCCAGAACCGGTCAACGGACGGCGGTAACGGGTCCAGCGACGGCTTAAGCCGCGCCAGCAGAATCAGGATGCCCACCGCCAGCGCCAGGTTTAGATAATGAACCGGGAAGCCAATTAAGCCTGCTTCGGTACCAACGTAATACTGCTCCAACAAATCTAAAACGGCGGGTTCGTAGGTTAGCAAATACCCAAACAGCACGAGCAAACCCAGCGCAGCCACTTGTAACAACCGGCTCCGGGTAGGATACCGACGAATAGCCAGCAGTAGACCGGCCGCGAACAAGAGGTTGTACGCCCCGAGCAGGATCGTGCGGTTCGGACCAAAATCGTAAGCCGCTACAAGCTGGTAATCCAGTTCAAACACGCCCGACAGATAAACAACGATAACCGTTCCGTAAGCAATCAGTTTCCGGTACACGGCCACGTCTAACTGACCGACCCAAAACGTAAATGGCTCCGTTTGCCGGCTCAGCAGCCGGTACGTAGTCAGCAGACCCGCCACCGCAACGACGCTGGTTACAAACGCTTTGTTGAACACAATTGGCAGGGTCGGTTCCTCGACGATACCGTACAAGGCCGACCAGTCCATCGACAGGCTGATCAGCATTAGAAACAGCACCCCGACCGACCCCGTCGCCACCAACGTCAGACCCGACCGTTGCGCCAGCCACAACAGCAACACCGCTTCGAGCGCCCAGAACATCGTGATGAAATTGCCGTCTAACTGCACCGGCACGGTCAGGCTGGCGAACGTAATAACCAAGCCGATCAGCAGATAAATCAGCGTGCGGTCGACGGCCTTACGTCGAAATAGGAAAGCCGCGTAACTAAAGTTCAGCACCGCCATCAACCCGGTAAATAAGCCCTGGTACGCGCCCTGCGCCACGTTGGCCAAAATCAGCATCCCGGCCGCGTAATAAAAAGCCGTATTGCTCAGGAGCAGCGTAATCTCCGCGGCCGAGAACGTTTCCCTTTCGCGGAGATTGTAGATTAGGTTCATCGCCATAAATACCCCGTAGAACAGTGTTCCGAAAAGCAACGCACCGGCAGCGGGCGCGTTTGGCGCATTAATTACGTCCGTGCTCAGCCACGTCCCGTAAAGCAGCACCGTGAACCCGTAGGCCACCCAGTGTACAAGCGTCCACTTCTTGAAGTAGGCCAGCACCAGCATGCCTACGTCTAAGATGAGCAGGTACGTAAACAGCACCACGTAGTTGCCCTGCCCCGTGCTGACCATGAACGGCGTGGCAAACCCGCCAATGAGCGACATCACGGCCAGTTCGACGCGGTTGTAAGCAATGGCCAGCAGGACCGAGAAGCCCGTGATAACGACCATGAGGCCGAAAGCCGCCGTTTGGCTGAACAGCTTGTACTCGGAAAACGCAATGGCGATGGTGAAGTACAGCACCGACAGCCCGCCCGCGACGAGCACCGAACTAAACGCCCCGAACGAACGCCGAAGCCGGTGCGCTACTCCGAGCAGCAGCCCACCCGCCAGGATGCCAATGAGCACCCGCCCGACCTCGTTAATCCATTGCTGGTCAATGGCATACTTGACAAAGTAGCCGATACCCGCGACCAGAATAGCAATGCCAATTTTATTGATAAGATTTTCGCCGATAAACTTTTCCAAATCGGGGTTGTCGTTCAGAAAGCGCCGGAGCACCGATGGTCCCGGCTCGGCGTAAACGATTTTCGGCCGGGTCGAAACCGGTTCTACGGCGGGTTGCCCCGGAGAGAGTGGTGTTGCCTCCATCGCGAACGTGGCCACCGGCTCCGGTTCGGGCACGGCGACCGGCTCGGCCACCACCGGCGGCAAAACTACCAGCGTTGGTTCCGGCTGAGCGGCTACGACTGGTTCGGGCGGGACCGCGTCGGCTGGCGGAAACTTTGTGTCGTACCAGTCCTGGTGGAAGCGAATCAATTCGCTCCGCAACTGAGTGATTTCCTGACCCTGCTGTTCCACCAGTCGCTTGACATCGCCAAACCGGCTGTAGGCAACAAGACCCAGAATAAGCAGAATCAGGAGTAGAAAGATTTCCATTGTGTAGACGGAGCATCTAAACGGTGAGGGTAGGACTGCCAACAAGACAGCAGGTAAATATGCACGATTTATGCGGGGATGGCAACGGGTGGTAAACAGAAAGGAATACAGCCGTTTCGGTTCGCTGGATGCACTTCAGTTAGGGAACAATACCATTAGATACTTGCGGAGGAAAGCGGTTAACGTCCGGCCAATCGGGCAGAAACTTCCCGGTGGAGTATTGTAGAATGTATTGTGCTGGCAAACCACCCATAAGCGACTGCTGTTGCTGTCTGCACTCATCCTATTTTAGAGCGGTACCAGACGGATTACTAA